>CAZAWM010000136.1:0-8831 GCA_964488605.1 uncultured Steroidobacteraceae bacterium
CGAGGCTGCTTCTGATCTGGTTGCGCCAGCGACGCCGGCGCCGCCTCGAGGCGCAGCTGCCCGAGGCGGTGATATCGCTCGCTGCGCACCTGCGTGCCGGCCTCTCGCTCGGGCAGGCGCTCGACGTGCTAGCCCGGCATCAGGCAGCGCCACTCGGTCAGGAGCTGACGCTCGTGCTGCGCCGCCATCGGCTCGGGCTCGCACTCGATGCCGCCCTCGGAGAGTTACCGGGGCGCGTTCGATCGCGCGATGCGAACACGTTCGTCGCGGCACTGCGGATCGCTCGCGAGACCGGCGGCGGCCTCGCCGACGCACTGCAACGCCTCGGCGACACGCTGCGCCGGCGTCGCATGATCGAGGATCGCATTGCTGCGCTGACGGCACAGGGGCGCATCCAAGGCGTGGTCGTCAGCCTGCTGCCGGCAGTCCTCGTGCTCGCGCTGCTGGTGATCGAACCCGAGGCTACCGGTCGACTGTTCTCGACACCGAGCGGCTGGGCTGCGCTGCTGACGGTAGCGGCTCTGGAAGTCGCGGGCTGGCTTCTGATCAGGCGGATCGTGAACATCGATGTCTGAGGGAGCGCTGACCGATCTGACGATGGTGACGGCGCTGCTGAGCGCCGCTACGGCGGGTGCCACAACGGGCTGGGCCTTGGCGTGGTCGCTGCGCTCGGATCTGCTCGGTCCGGTCAGCGTCGACCGGCGCCGGCGCGGCACATTGCCGGTCGCACTGTGGCTCCCGACCCGACTCGTCGCGCCGCTCACGCAGGCGGTCAATGTCGATCTGCCGCGTGGCTGGCATCGTTGGCTCGAGCGCGCGTTACGGCGTGCCGGGGCCGACGCGCAGATCCGGCCGGTCGACTGGTGTCTCTTGCCGGTGCCGTGGCTGATCGTCGTGGCGATGGTGGCGATGTCGACGCCCTGGCCATTCGCGACGTTCGCCCTCTGCGGCAGCTTTTCACTGGTGGCACCGTGGATCTGGCTCCGCGACGCGACACAACGCCGTGAGTCGACGGTCCTGCGCGAACTGCCGCTGTATCTGGATCTGCTCGCACTCGCGCTCGAGTCGGGTGCAACGCTGCTGCTGGCGCTGCGTATGAGTCTACCACGCGCTCCGGAGGGTCCGCTCCGCGAGGCGCTGACGGGTCTGCTCGGCGACCTGCAAGCCGGCCGAGCGCGTATCGAGGCGATCGAGGCACTGCAGCGGCGGGTCGACTTCGTGTGCGTGCAGCCGCTGACGACGGCGATGATCCAGGCGCAGCGATCCGGCGCCGGACTCGCCGATCTGCTGCGGCTGCAGAGCGAGCAGCGCGGCCACGAGCGCTTCCATCGCGCCGAGCAGCTCGCGATGCAGGCGCCGGTCAAGATGCTCGGTCCGCTGGTGCTGTGCATCTTTCCGGGCACGTTCATTGTGCTCGGCTTCGTGGTGCTCGGGAGAGTCAGCGGATGAGCTGCTGGAGGCCCGAGTTCTCGCGGCTAGTGATCGACGGGAACCCGACGGGAATCGTCGTCTGGCGCTGCGCACGTTTCCCCGAAAGGCTCGCGGGGTACAGTCTCCTGCAGCCGGGGCACGGTGCCGTCGGCGTGTGGATCGAGCCCTGCGCCGCGATTCATACGCTCTGGATGCGTCACCCAATAGATGTTGCCTTTGTCGCCGGCGACGGCCGTGTGCTGCGCGTCGACAGAGCGGTGCCCTCATGGCGCATACGTCTGCGCCGCGGCGCCAGAGCCGTGCTCGAGCTTCCAGCAGGCCGCCTGGATCTCTGGGGCATCGCGCCTGAGCGAAGAGTCGCGCTGCGTGTCACAGCGTCGCCGCCCGCTGCGGAGGGCGCTTGAGAGCACGCCGCGAGATTGGCGCTGCGATGCTCGAGCTCTTGCTCGCGGTTTGGCTCGTGTTGCTGCCGTTCTGCGCCGCGCTGTTCGAACTGGCCCAGCTCGGCGTCAGCCGTCAAGTGCTGCAACTGGCGCTGTTCGAGGGCGTGCGTGCGGCCGCGGTGAATGGCGCCGACCTGGACGTCCTGCGCGGCGAGCTGGCGCGTGGTCTCGTGCCGCTGTTCACGACGGGGCTGGATACCGGATCGACTCGCGCGGCATATCTGCGCGCATCGCTGGAGGTTCGTCGCCCAGAACTGCTGCGGATTACCCTGCACTCACCGCGACTGGAGGACTTCGTCGACTTCGGCATCGCCGTCGATCGGGATCGTCTGATTCCGAACGAAGGCCTGTCGCGAGAGGCCCAGCGCCGCGACAGTGGCAGCCGTTCGCCCGCCGATGCCAACCAGCTCGACGTCGAGGTCCGCTACTGCAGGCGTCTGCTGATGCCCGTGCTGGATCGACTGATCGTCGCAGCGCTCACACCGTTAGCCGAGCCGCCCGACCAGCTCTGCCTCGCACAGCGGCGTCTACCGCTCGTAGCGCGGGCCGTGACGGTCATGCAGTCGCATGCCAGTCAGCAACGCGCGGGCGCGCAGCGCTGAGTCTGCCGATGGGCGGCATTCAGTCGTCAGGGCCCGAGACTGTGGCTGACGGCCGCGGGTCGGTTTCGACCTGCAAAAGATCCTCGGGCGTGTCGATATCGATGGCGGCCGAGGCCATGGGCACCCGCACGAGCCTCTCGCCATGTCGGCGCAGCAACACTCGTGCACCCTGATCGCCGCGCAGCGCACCGAGTTCGGCGAAGGTCCAACTCGGGAAGATCGCCGGTGCGCCGTTGGTCGTGCCGTACTGGGCGGCGACGATCTGTGACGGTTGGCGACGCCAGACACCGACGAGACGGCGCAGGTCCTCCGCCGTGACCAATGGCTGATCGGCCAGCAGAATCAGGACGGCCTCGGCCGTGCCGGGCAGCGCCGCGATGCCGGTACGGATCGAACTGCCCATCCCTTCGCTCCATTGCCGGTTCACGATGACGGTCGCGGGCGTGTGTCGCAGCAGCGGCGCGAGCTCGGTCGCGTAGGCGCCGAGCACGACGATCACCGAGTGGCCTGCGACGGCGACGCCGCGACCGATCACGCCGTGGAGCAGAGGGCGGCCATTGATCCGCACGAGCTGCTTGGGCGAACCGAAGCGCTTCGCCTCGCCTGCGGCGAGTACGATGACATGCAGGTCGGGGCTGCCGTCTTCGCTCATCGACGCCATGTTCTCACGACGAAACGAGCGCCGCGAGCGCCGCGTCATAGAGTCGTCGCTCCTCGAGAATTGACTCGGCATCGACCAAGGACGTGCTGCGCCAGTCGGCCAGCGTATAGTGCGCGTCGAGCCAGTGCCCGAGTCTGTGACGCTGGGCCGCGAGCTGGGTCGCATACCAGCTGTCGAACTCGCGGCAGGCACGGATCCAGCCGGTCACGTCGAGGCGACCCTCGACGCGCGCCTGATAGGCAGCCTCGAAGCGCTGGCGGGCAGCGTGCAGCTGCTGCAGGGACTGTGCAACTTCGGCGAGCGCAGCGCGCAGCTCCGCGGACTCGTCTGGGTTCGCTTCGGCATTCCGATCGAGGAAGCTGCGGAGACGCTCGCAATGACCGCTGTCCTGCCCAGCGAGTCGCCGCAAGGCGAACAGCAGGTAGGGCGCGCTCGACAGCGTGACGCGGTCGAGTTCGCGGTCCGTGCACGCCGAGTCCAGCCGAGCCGACCACGCCGCGCGGACTTCGCGCAGGTGGCGGCGCTCGAGACGGACCTGACTGCGCAGGAACTCGATTTCGTTCATGGTGCCGTCAGCGTGCGGCGCCCGTGAGTGAGACGGTAGACATGGATCGAGGCGAGACACAGCAGACCGCTCGTCGCTCCCATGATGATGTAGGGAGCTGAGGGGCGCCAGGCATCGAACAGCGCGCCGCCGACAGCCGCGGCGAGGAAGATGCCGATCGAGCCGCAGAGCGTGAACACGCCGATCACTGCGCCACGGCCCCGTTCGGGCGCCACCTGCCCGACCAGCGCCTGGGAGGCGAGGACTCCGCTCATCTCGCCGATGCCGAGGAAGACCGCCGCGCCGTACATGATCGGCTGGAAAGGGTTCTCGACGAGACCGAACAGCGTGTAGCTCGCGCAGGCGAGGCCGGCACCCACGGCCATGGTCAGTACGCGGTTGATACGGTCGATGAAGAAAATCACGATCACGGCCCAGAACGTGGCTGATATCTGAATCGTTGCAAAGATGCCGCCGCTACGTGCGTAAGCTTCGGAGACCGTCATGCCCTGTGCGGCACCGGCCTTGGTCATCCACAGAAAGAAAAACGCGCTGATCACGGACAGCGAGGCGCGTGACACGCCCGCCGACAGGTAGGCAAGGCCTACGCGCGCGTCGCGGGCGGCCTGCAGGCCGACCCGCAAGGTTGCGAACAGGCCCTGACTCGGTTCCTCGACTTTCGCTGTCGCGCGCTGCGTCGGCAGAGCGGGCGCGAGGCCGCGGCCGACGATCAGGAAAGGCACGAGGCAGAGCGCTGCGACCGTCCAGTACGTGTACTGGCCGGCGGTGAAAGCGTCGAGACCGCGAGCCTGGAACAAGTTCGGCAACTGCGAAGCCACGCCGACCAGTGAAGCGACGCCGAGGCCGTTCAGGAAGAAGCAGATGCCGACGAGCTTGCCGCGCGAGGTTTCCCGGGGATAGTCGGCGATCACGGTACCCAGCATTGCACTGATGAGGCAGGAGCCGCTGGCCATCACGATCACCATCAAGAACAGCGATGGCCCCAGCGCCACGAAAGGGAACAGGAAGTAGGCGGAGGCGAGGATTAGGAAACCGGTCGCGTAGAGCACGCGCCGTCCCAGCCGGTCCGAGGCAGCACCGATCAGACTGGACAACAACAGCGCGGGGATTTCGCTGACGATGTCGAGCACCCCCGACAGCCTGCCTTGAACGTCGCGGGGTACGGCCAGCATCTCGTTGAACAGGTACGGACGCAGGTTGCCGACCAGCGTCAGCAGACCGATCGAGAAGAACGCCGCGCCGAGCAGCGAGTAGAAGTTGCGCCGCTCGATGCCGGGCGCGAGTTCCCACGGTCCGACGCGTACGCCCGTGTGCTGGTCGCTCATCACGGCATCCTTGCCCGAAAACAATAACGGGAGTGGCTTGCGTCACTCCCGCCCATGCGTCGAACCGCCCGCGATGGGGCGGAGTCAGCCCGCAGCCTGCAGGCTGGCTGTCACCGAGGTGCCAGAGGGCTTGACCCGCGGTGCTTCGTCGAGCACCCAGAGGTTGGTCTCGCGGCGTGCCGGCGAGGGGATCGCGTACACCACGTCGCCCCTCGCCTGCGCGGCCTTGATGGCCTCCATGTCGAGCCGCCAGCCCTTCGCCTCGAATTCGTCGAGCTTGTCGCGGTACTGCAGGATGCACTTGTCGGCGGGCATCATGAGTTCCTTCGAGCGCGTCGGCGGCGTCAGCCGCGGACGCACCTCGTTCATGACGCGTATGTCCTGGCTCGCGACGAACATGTTGCGTTCGTTGACCTTCTTGTCCAGCCAGGCGTTCAGTCTGGAGAGCAGCCCGCCCTTGAAGAACAGGACATTACGCTCGTTGAGCAGGAACACGCGAGTGCGATGCTCGTCGATCGGCGCCTCGAACATGTATTGGTGCATCGCATACTTCTCGGAGAAGTTGATGTACGTCCACATGTGATTCGGGCCGACCGTACCCGAACCGGCTTCCATTTTGCCGCCCTTCGGGCGGGCGCGCCGCATGATCGGATTCTTGAGGGGTGGCGCGTCGAAGGTCGCCATGAAGCCGAAGCCCCAGTCGTTGTTCTTGAACGGGCGGAGCGCCATCATCGTGTAGGTATCTTCGCGCTCGCCCTGATAACCGTGCGTCGTGTGCACGTACTCGTTGTGTGCGGGGTCTAGGCCGTTCTCGATCGAGCGCTCGTAGTGGTAGTTGACGTCGAACGTGACCAGCGTGGAGCGCCACTGCGGCGTCCCGTGTTCCTCGACCTCCATGATCGGAGGACGCTCAGCTTCGGGCAGGTCACCGAGGAACGCGAAGACGATGCCATAGCGTTCCTGCACCGGGTACGAATCGACGCGCGCGCGCGCGGGCGGCTTGGTCTTGGAGCCGATCGAGGGAATACGCGTGCAGATCCCCTCGGAGTTGAAGCGCCAGCCGTGGTACGGGCACTGCACCGTGCCGTCTTCCTTGCACTTGCCTTGGGCGAGCGAGGCGCCTCGATGGATGCAGGTGTCGGACAGCACGGCTGGCTTGCCGTGCTGGTCGCGAAACACGACGAAATCGTGCGCGAGTATCCGGACTTTCTGCGGCGTCGTGCCGAGGTCTTCGGACCGGACGACCGGATACCAGAAATTGATGAACATGGTGCGCCTCCAAGACGATGATGGGCCGACCCTGGCCTGCGCCGGCTTGTACGGTAACGAGTGCACCAAAACTAGTCGTCTGGCAGGCGGCTGTCCACTCATCGGTCGGCGCAGGCGAGCGCAGGCTCCGGCGCTATGGCGGGCGCGCCACGGCACGGCGTATAAGTCCGCAATCCGCATCGCGACTCACTCTCAAGGAGACGAACATGGCTGAAGCCGAAGGCGCTGCGATCCAGAATGGAACCCGACCGGGCGGTCCAATGGGCGGCGCGGGAGGGCCGCCCGCGGGCATCGGCGGGCCGCCTCCGGGCGTGGGCGGAGCCCCGCCTGCGGCGGCGCAGGCGATGGAGGGGACTTCCAGTGGCTTCGAGGGACGCGAGGAGCTGCTCGGCAGGGCTGTCGCCTTGGCGATTCGGACCCTCAGGGATACCGTCCCCTATCAGCACGAGATGAACGACGCGCTTGTCAAGATGCACCTGAACTCGGTGCAGTTCGCGAAGAACGAGGGTCTGTCGCGCGAATACGTCGAACACGACATCCAGACGATGCAGCCGATGTTGCAGCGCATGAAGGGCCTCATCGAGCGAACCGGCAACAAGGAAATCGCGCTGATCGGCATGTTCGACCGCACGACGTGCCTGTATCAGCTCTGCCTCGATCTGAAGAGCTCGCCCGGCAGGCGCGAGTTCACGTTTCCGTTCTCGACCGTGCTGTCGATCGGGCGGCGCATCGGGCAGTTCGACCTCACCGACCAGGAGGTTCACGAGTTGTGGCTCAAGCCGCGGCTGCTCGGCTATGCGAGGGTGCTAGGCGTCGACCTCGACGTTTCCGACATCGGACCCGATGGCAAGGTCGTCGTCTCGCTCGTAGACTGAGGCCAACCGCGCGCCGGGCGACGAGGGCGAGTCCGGGACGACCGCTGGGCGGCCACTTTCGTTCGCACCTGGCCGCAGCGCGTCGGGCATGGCGGTATAAGCGAAGCAAAGCAACGCACGACGTTGCAACGAGGAGGCGGCTCGATGTGTTGCGTTCGCGCTACACCGATGGCCGCTTTGTGAATGGCACCAGGGGGAACACATGTCGAAATCATCAGGTTGGCGTCATTGCCTGTGGCTGGCTCCGCTCACGATGGCGCTTGGTCCGCAGTCGGTCGTGGCGCAGCAGCCGGCGGCGGGCGAGTATTCGCTCGACGAAGTCGTCGTCACGGCGCGCAAGCGCGAAGAATCGCTGCTCGAGGTGCCGCTCGCGGTCACGGCCATCACGGCCGACGAGATTGCGCGCGAGGGCATCAAGGACGTCACGGCCATCATGGAGCGCGATCCGAGTCTCGATTTTGACCAGGGCATCGGTCCGGCCGACACGCGCATCGTCATTCGCGGACTGTCGCCGACGCGGGGCCGGCCGAATGTCGCGACACTGGTCGACGGCATCGACGTATCGAGCGAGGCATCCGGTATCGCCGGCGGCTCGCAACTGCTGAATCCGCGCCTCATCGACGTCGCGCAGATCGAAGTCGTCAAGGGTCCGCAGAGCGCCCTGTATGGCCGCAGTGCCTTCTCGGGCGCCGTCTCCTACACCACGGCCGATCCGGCCGACGAGGTGGCGGGCACGGTTCAGCTCGAGGCGTCGAATCGGCGCCAGACCGAAATCAGGGGCAGCATCTCGCTGCCGATCACCGAGACCTTCGGCTTACGGCTGGGTGGTTACCGCTTCAAGGACGGCGGTTACTACGTCAATTCGGTCTCAGGCAACAAGGTCGGTGGCGGCGATGGCAAAGGCGGCGCGCTGACCGCGAAATGGGATCCGAACGAGACCTACTCGCTGAAAATCCGCGCCGAGTACTCCGATGACTTCTTCGATGCGCCGGCGCAGGCCGTGCTGCAGCCGAACGCGACGAATCCGGTGCCGGCCGTCGCTTCGGTCTGCAACATCGGCACGAACGCGATGGGTGCCCCGATCTCGATCGGGTTCGTCATCGACGCCAACTGCCCGCTGTCGAACCCGAGCGTGATCTCTCTCGGTCTCTATGCGTACCGCGAGCTCGAGCGGCTGACCGGCAATCGCGGCAAGTTCGACGACATGACGATCCCGCAGTACCGGGGTGCAGTCGGCAGCGGGCGTCTGCTGTCCGTGTCCTACAATCCCGACTACACGCAGTCGACCGACAACGGAGTGACGGCGCCCGACTACCCGGGCAGCAACCGCCAGGTCCTGCGCCTTTCGGCAGTGCAGAACCTCGACTTCAGTATCGGACGGTTCACGTCGCTGACCGGCTACACGCGCGCCTTGGCGTCAACCGATTTCGACATCGACAAGACGGCCTATCTGCCGATCCAGCAGAACCTCAAGACCGACAACACGACCGAGCAGTTCAGCCAGGAGCTGCGGTTCTCGTCCGACTTCGACGCGCCGGTGAATTTACTGTGGACGAGTCAGGTTTAGGTCTGCTCCAGGTGACAACAGAAACGCCGATCGGCGCGTATGATGCGATGGGTATCTCCATCGAGCCGGCCAACAGCGCCGACCAGCCCCCCA
>CAZAWM010000137.1:0-3680 GCA_964488605.1 uncultured Steroidobacteraceae bacterium
ACGCCTGATACTCGACGTGCAGCGCCTCGGTCTGCCGATGGTCGTGGCGCTTAACATGAGTGACCTCGCCCGCAGGCGCGGCTATGCGCTCGATCGCGAACGGCTCGCCGCGGAGCTCGGCGTGCCGGTCGTCGAGACGGTCGCCATCGCCTCGGGAGGAGCGGATGCGCTGATCGACCAGCTCGAGCGGCTCGCGCCGCTGCTCGAGTCGGCCGCCGAGCCCGAGGCGCCGTCAGGCACGTCGCCCGCCGGCAAGCCAGCGTCGCGACGCATCGAATGGGTCGATCCGACACCCGAGGAGGTTGCCGCGAGCCATGCGCGCGCACGCGCGATCCTCGAGGCGGCGGGTTACCGCGAGCCGCTGCGCAGCCGCTTCGTCGCCAGCGCCGACCGCATCGTGATGCATCCGATCGTCGGCATGCTGGTCCTCGCGGGCCTGCTGTTCCTGATCTTCCAGGCCGTGTTCAGCTGGGCGGCCGTCCCAATGGACTGGATCGACGCCGGCATCGCGGCGCTCGGCGACGCGGTCGGCAGCGCCCTGCCCGACGGCATGCTGCGCTCGCTGCTGGTCGACGGCGTGATCGCCGGCGTCGGCAGCGTGGTGATCTTCCTGCCGCAGATCCTGATCCTGTTCCTGTTCATCCTCGCGCTCGAGGACAGCGGCTACCTGCCGCGCGCGGCCTATCTGCTCGACCGGGTCATGGGCAGTGTCGGGCTCTCGGGCCGCGCCTTCATCCCGCTGCTGTCTTCGTTCGCTTGCGCCGTGCCCGGCATCATGGCGACGCGGACCATACCGCACCAGCGTGATCGTCTCGCCACCATCATGATCGCGCCACTGATGACTTGTTCGGCGCGGCTGCCGGTCTATGCGCTGTTGATCGCCGCCTTCATCCCGGCGCGCAGCGTCGGCCCGTTCAACCTGCAGGGGCTGGTGCTTTTTCTGCTCTATTTCGCAGGCATCCTCGCGGCGATGGCCGTCTCCTGGGTCATGAAGCATGCGAGCGGGGGCGGCGACTATCGGCCGCTGCTCCTCGAGCTGCCCGACTACCAATGGCCGAATCTGCGCAATCTGGCGTTCGGCCTGTGGGAGAGGGCGCAGATCTTTCTCGCGCGGGTCGGCGGCATCATTCTGGCGTTGATGATCCTGCTGTGGTTTCTGTCGAGCTTCCCCGCGCCGCCGCCCGGCGCGACGCAGCCCGACATCTACTACAGCGTTGCGGGTCTGATTGGTCGAGGCCTCGAAACGGTGCTCGCGCCGATCGGTTTCAACTGGCAGATTTCGATCGCGCTCGTGCCGGGTATGGCCGCGCGCGAAGTAGCGGTCGGCGCCCTCGGCACCGTCTACGCGCTATCGTCCAGTGGCGACGTCGAGGGCGCGCTCGCCTCCGCCATTGCCTCGTCCTGGAGCCTTGCGACGGCGCTGTCGCTGCTGGCCTGGTACGTGTTCGCGCCGCAGTGCCTCTCGACGCTGGCGATCGTCAAGCGCGAAACCAACAGCTGGCGCTATCCTTTGCTGATGGCGGGCTACCTTTTCGCGCTCGCCTACGTGGCCGCCTTCCTGACCTACCGGATTGCGTTCGCGCTCGCCTGAACCATGATTGAACGTCTGCTCGTCGCCGTGATCGTGATTTTCGCCGCCTGCTTTGCGCTCTGGCGGCTTTGGCCGGCGCGCTCGCGGCTCGCCTGGTTGCGGCGACTCGATGGTCGGTCGGCCGGCCTGATCGGAGGCCTGATCCATCGGCTGCGCCTGCGTGCCGAGGCCGCGACGGGCTGCGACGCCTGCGCCGGAGCAGGCCGCGGCGAGCGACGGTAAGCGCATGTTCCGCGCGAGGGCTGCCCTGTGTCTGCTGTTGCTGATCGCGACGTATGCGGTCGCGGCCGTGGCTCAGCCGCTCGTGATCGTCGACGACAGGGGCGCAAGCGTGAGCCTGTCGGGACCTGCGCAACGGATTGTCAGCCTGACGCCCGGTGGTACCGAGATGCTGTTCGCGGCCGGTGCGGGCGATCGGATCGTCGCGACCGCGCGGGGTTCCAATGCGCCCGCGGCAGCGAAGTCGATCCCGACGATAGGGGACGCGAACACGGTCAACTTCGAGCGCCTCGTGGCGCTGGAACCCGATGTGGTGGTGGTCTGGGAGCATCTCAACAACAGGCGGGTCGTCGAATCGCTGCAGAAGCTCAGGCTGCGCCTCTATTCGATCCGGGCCCGAGGCCTGGCCGACATCGCGCACTCGGTGCGAAGGCTCGGCGCCCTCGCCGGCACGAGCGCCGTGGCGGAAGCCGAGGCGCGCCTGCTCGAGGCGCGGCTGCAGAAAACCACCGCCCGCAAGCCGGATGGCGAACCGCTACGAGTTTTCTACATGCTCTGGGCTGAGCCGCTCTACACGGTAGGCGGGCGGCACATCATTGGCGACGCGATCGCCCGCTGCGGCGGCCGCAACATCTTCGAAGACATCGACTTCCCTGCGCCGATCGTCGAGATCGAGGCGGTCGTCAAGCGCGATCCCGAAGTCATGCTGCTGTCGGCTCCGCCGATCACGGCGCGCGACTGGCGTGAGCGCTGGAGGCGCTTCACGACAATCCGGGCCGTGCAGACTGGCCAACTGCTGACCTTCAGCGACCCTCGCCTAGATCGCATGGGCCCCTCAGCGATCGACGCGGTCGAGGGACTGTGTGCGATGCTCGATCGGGCGCGCGCAGCGAACCTTGACAGAATGGCTCGATGAGCCAGGTCGCCGACACCCGCTATGTTCTGATTGTCAGATGCCCCGACACCAAGGGCATCGTCGCCGCCGTCGCGGGCTATCTCGCCGACAACGACACATCGATCATCGAGTCGAACCATTTCAACGACTCGGTCGGCAATTTCTTCTTCATGCGCACGGTGTTCCGTCAGGACGGTCCGTCGATGCCGCCAATCGCGCTGCTGCGCGACGGTTTCGAACCGATCGCGCGCCGATTCCGGATGTCCTGGGAGCTGCACGACCTCAGTGCCCGACCGCGGCTGCTGATCGCCGTCTCGAAGCACGGGCATTGCCTGTTCGATCTGCTGTACCGCTGGCGCGCCGGCCAGCTCGCAGTCGACATCCCGGCGGTCGTCTCGAACCACGACGACATGCGCTCATTCGTCGAGTGGAACGGTATCCCGTACCACCACCTGCCGGTAATGCCCGAGACCAGGGCGGCGCAGGAGGCTGCAATACTGCGGCTCATCGACGAGCAGCGAATCGATCTGGTCGTTCTCGCCCGCTATATGCAGATCCTCTCGCCGCAAGCCTGCGCGGCACTCGAGGGTCGCTGCATCAACATCCACCATTCCTTCCTGCCGAGCTTCAAGGGCGCCAAGCCCTATGCCCAGGCACACGAACGCGGTGTCAAGATCATCGGTGCGACGGCCCATTACGTCACCCCGGATCTCGACGAGGGACCGATCATCGAGCAGGACGTCGAGCGCGTAACCCACGCTCACACGCCGGCGGCGCTCGAGCAGATCGGGCGCGACATCGAATGCGCCGTACTCGCACGCGCGGTGAGCTGGCATCTCGACCGGCGCGTCGTGATCAGCGGACGCAAGACCGTCGTCTTCGTCTGACCGAGGCGCGCCGGCGTTGACTTCCGCTGCGATGCTGATTCTCGTCGCGACGGTGGCGACCAGTGCGATCGGGCTGTGGCTACGTCCG
>CAZAWM010000137.1:3690-8813 GCA_964488605.1 uncultured Steroidobacteraceae bacterium
TGCGCCGGCGGGGCGAGTGGCAGACGCTGGTCACGAGCGGCTTCGTCCACAAGGACTTCGCGCACCTGCTGTTCAACATGCTGAGCTACTGGTTCTTCGCGTTCCAGCTCCAGAGCCGGATCGGCGCGGCGGCATTCGTCTTCCTGTACTTTGCCGCGCTCGTGCTCAGTAATCTGCCCACCGCGATCAAGTACCGCAACAACCCGGCCTTTGGTTCGCTCGGCGCATCGGGAGCCGTCTCGGCCGTGCTGTTCGCGTCCATCGTCTACTTCCCGGGGCAGAAGCTGATGATCCTGCCCTTGCCGGTGCCGATCCCTGCGCCGCTGTTCGCGGTGGCCTACGTCGCTTACTCGTGGTGGTCGGCCCGGCGGGCGACGGATGGGATCAACCACGACGCGCACCTGAGCGGCGCCTTGCTCGGCCTGTTGTTCGTACTCGTCCATGAGCCGGCTGCGTACGCTGAGCTGCTCACGTGGCTCGGCCGCTGAGGCGACGATCGCGACAGGCGCGGCGGCGCCGCACGAGGCTCAGTCGCGAAAGTTCTGGTATTGAAGAGGCCGGTCGAGCTCGAGCTTGCGCAGTAGCGCAATGACCTGCTGCAGGTCGTCGCGCTGCTTGCCAGTCACGCGGACTTTGTCGCCCTGAATCGCCCCCTGCACCTTGAGCTTCGAGTCCTTGAGCGCCTTGAGGATTTTCTTGCCGGCGTCCTGGTCGATCCCGTGACGCAAACGCACCTCCTGCCGCGCTTCGGCGAGATTCGTCTGGGGATCCCTGATCTCGAGACAGACGATATCGATACCCCGCTTCGCGAGCCGTTGCTTGAGGATGTCGAGCATCTGCTTGAGCTGGAACTCGACCTTGGCGCGCATCGTCACGGTGAAGTCCTTGAGCTCGTAGCTCGCGCCCGCGTCTCTGAAGTCGAACCGTTGCGCGAGCTCGCGGTTGGCCTGGTCGACCGCGTTGTTGAGCTCGTGGGCATTGATCTCGGAGACGACGTCGAAAGATGGCATGGGTTCCTCGCTGATCACGTGCCCTCGAGGCGAACGCCTTCTGGGTCCGACGTTTCGGCGAGCAGCTGTTCGACGAGTGTCGTGAACTCCTCGATGAGCCTTTCGTGATGCACGCCGGTAGCCGGTCCCGAGAAACCCGTGTGGATGCGACGCACCTTGCCGGCACGATCGATGAAGATAGTTGTCGGAAAAGCGAACACGCCGTTGAGCTGCGGCAGCTTCGAAGCGGCGTCGTCTTTGTCCGAGGTCCCGGCGATCAGCGTCGGATACTCGATACCGTAGCGCTGCCGGAAACGGTGCGTGGCGGCAGCCGCCCGCGCGAAATCGCCGAACTGCTCGAACATCAGCGAAACGATCTCGAGACCGCGCTCGCGATGCTGGCGATAGAACGAAGCGAGGAATGCGGCCTCGTCGTGGCAGTTCGGGCACCAGCTGCCAGCCAGCGCGAGCACGACGACCTTGCCGGTAAACCGCGGATCGCGCAGCGAGCGGAGCTCGCCGTTGAGATCGGGGAACCGAATGTCGAGTATGCTGGAGCCGTCGCGCAGCCGGGTGACACCGGCCGCGTCGCCGAGGCTGGCCTCCGCGTCGCGCTGCCCCGTGAACGTCTCGGTGAAGGCGAGTCCCGACCACCACTGTCCTGTCAGCCTGCCGTCGCTGCCAAGCCGTGCGCGGTATAGGAAGGCATGACCACCGTCGAACTTCGACAGCCGCAGTTCGCCGTCGACGACCTCGCCGGCCAAGAAGCGATGATCACCGGTCGGCGTGAGAAAGGTGCCGGTGACCAGCCGCCCCTGCTGACGGAACTCGCCGACGCCGCGGCTGCGCACTTCGCCCTCGCCGAACTCGATGGCCCAGCGCCCGGAGTAGTCCGGGTAAGGTGCCGGCGTCGGCGGGTCGGAAACGAAGCGATGGCTTAGCCCGAAGCGCGCTTCGAACGGGATACGCTGCGCCTTGCCGCCCAGTTTGACCATCAGCAGTTCGCCGCGCAGCATGCCATCTTCGAGCCGCGCCGAGACGAGGTTCTCATAGCCCGGCATGCGCAACGTCAGCGCGCCGTCGCGCAGCTCGACCTCGTCGATGCGCGTGCGCTCGGAGCCGTTCACGAGGGTTGCGATCCAGCGTTCGCCGCTGCGGGCAAATTCCAGACAGAATGGCAGCTCGCCGCCGGGCAGCGTCAGTACGGCTCGCCAGGGGCCCTCCCGGAGAAGGACGTTCGCGGCGCTGGACGGAGCCGGTGGCGCGTCGCGCGTACCGCCACAGGCCACGACCGTGGCGGAAGCGATCAGCCCGAACAGGGCCAGCCTGGCCTCAGCCACGTAGCGACTTCTCCAGGGTGTCGACGGCGTCTTTGCCGACCTTGCCATGGAGGAATTCCATGATGACCGGCGCGAACTGTTTCGCATGTTCGGCAGTAAGTCCGAGTCGAGTGAAGCCGCTGACGATGCTGGCAATCGCTGCAGCGTTGCCGCCGCCGAGCGCGCCGGCGAGGCCGCCAAGCACTCGGCTCGCGCCTCCGGCGCTCGGCACCTGACGCAGCAGCTCATCGACACCGGGCACACCTCCGAGCAGCGACTCGAACCGGGCGGTGCCGAGCTTGTACTGGGCGGCCTTGAACAGCACGGCGGCGCCGCCGCGCGCCTGCGCGGGACTGACATTGAGTCGCTTCGTGAGCAGTTCGACGAGTTCCTTCATGGCGTGCTCTCCGTCAGGACGGATTCAGCCGTGCGCGGGCGCAAGCAGACCATCGGCACCGCGCCGCCAGGGTCGCCACACCAGCGCGATCTCGCCGATGGCCAGATCGGACTTGCGTGGCGGCACGATGACCTCGCGCAGCGCAACGGAGGCACTGTCGAGTGTCTTGGCGAGCTGCGCCGATTCCGCGGCGAACTCGGCCTCGAGCGCCCGCAATCGCTGCTGCAGCACCTCGAGACTCTCGACTGCCCGCTCGACATCCGCAGTCTCGCGTCCGATCCGTGCCGCCGAGCGAGCCGCGGTCGTAACGCGGCCGAGGTTGCCGGTCGAAAGCGTCTTGCGGCCGAGGAAAGCGCCGAGGATGGACGCCCCGACGGACATCGCTGTCTGCAGCTTCTGCTGTGATGCCTGGCTCTCCTCGCGCAACTTGCGCTCTTCGGCGCGGCGGATCTGATCCTGCAGGGTCGTGAACCTCGGCTGGTACTTGCGACGCAGTGCCTCGGCGGCGGCGTCACGCTGCTCGCGGGCCGTGTGCGCGAGACGCGCGCGGAAATCGCCCTCGCTCTCGGCCGGCGAGGAGCTGCGCTTCAGCGCATCGGCCACAAACAGCCGCGCCCGGGCGGTCTCGAGGAGGTGCGCTGCCAGCGCCTTGCCGTAGCCGGCGTAGCTCGCGGCACGCAGTGCCGGCGCCGGCAATTCGGCGAAGGCGGCGCCGGCTGCCGGTTCGCGTGACAGACGCGATCTGAGGTCGGGCGACTCCTCGCCCTGCGCCCATGCCACCGATCGCCCATCCTCGTCGAACGGCGCGAGCCAGGCGTTCGTCGTCCAATGATCGAGGCCGAGTTTGGTGTCGATGAAGTGCAGCCGCGCGGAGCCCATTACCAACGGCCGATACTCGATCGGACCGACGCCGCGTGACGCCGGCAGGAAGTATTCGGGCACGTCCGCGGGCAGGGGCGGCCGCGTTTGCGGTGGCGTCGCGGCTGATGAGCCCAGCTGTGCAGGCGATCCAGACGTGTCTCCCGCCATGGCGCCCGCCACCTTGCGCGGCGCCATCACGCGCGCGATCTCGATGCCGGTCATCGGTCCGCGCAGGTACGACAGGGCCCAGCGGCTCTTCATTAGGAACGGAGCGTCATCGTGCACGTTGCGCATCAGGAACACGCGCTGCGTCAGCGCGGACATCAGCCGGTCGAGTTCGGCGCGGTCATAGCCTCCGCCCAGCGCTCCTTCGAGACCTTCGATCAGTCTCGACTTGTCCCGCTCGGTCTGCAGCCGACCGATGAGCCAGGTCCCACAGTTCGCGAGCCCTTTGTAATCGAGGTCGACGGGGTTCTGCGTCGCCAAAACGCAGCCGAGGCCGAAGGCGCGCGCCTGCTTGAGCAGCGTCAGCATCGGCATCTTCGACGGCGGGTTCGCGCTCGGCGGGAAGTAGCCGAAGATCTCGTCCATGTAGAGGATCGCGCGCAGGCTCGACGTGCCGGGCTGTTTGCGCATCCAGCCGATCACTTCGTTGAGCAGCAGCGTCACGATGAACATGCGCTCGGCATCGCCGAGATGACCGATCGAGACGATCGACAGGCGTGGCTTGCCCTCCGGCGTGTACAGTAGCCGCTGCGCATCGAGCGGCTCGCCGCTCATCCAGGCAGCGAAACCCGGCGAGGCGAGCAGGTTGTTGATCGCCATGGCAAGCGCGCGGCGATCCTTCGCGGGGTAGAACGTCTCGAGATCGAAGGCGCCGACTCTCTCGAATGGCGGTTTCTGCACGGCATTGATGAGCCCCATCATGTCGAGGCCGGTGCCGCCACGCCAGGTGGTCTCGAGGACGTTAGCGAGCAGGATGTGCTCGCGGCTCTGCAGCGGATCGGCATCGCGGCCGAGCAGGGACAGCAGGCCGGCGACGATGGCGCCGATCCGGTCGCGCAGTGCGCCTGCGTCGGCGAGCTGTTCCGGCGGCGGTGGCGCGAACGAGCGCAGCACGGACAGCGGCAGTCCGGTCTCCGCGCCCGGCGTGTAGATCGCGACATCGACGGCATCGCGGAACCTGGCGATGCGATCGGGCGACTGGCCCCAATCGGCGAGACCGTTGCGCCAGGTATCGGCGGCCCTGGCCGCCCACTGCGCCGGTGTCATGCCTTTGCGCTCGGCTTCGGCCGGATCGACCCAGGGTTCGAAGTCGGCCGGCGCGAGCGCCGGAAAGGTGAGCAGCAGATTGCCGAGATCACCTTTCGGGTCGATGCAGATCGCGGGGATACCGTCGATCGCCGCTTCCTCGAGCAGCGAGATGCACAGTCCGGTCTTGCCGCTGCCGGTCATGCCTACGCAGACCGCGTGCGTGGTCAGGTCCCTGGCGTCGTAGAGCACGAGCTCGTCCTTCAGGGATTGCGTGGCCGCGTCGAACTCGCGACCCAGGTAGAA
>CAZAWM010000138.1:0-8771 GCA_964488605.1 uncultured Steroidobacteraceae bacterium
CGATCGCCTCACGCTGCACGTTCTCGCTCGACGAACTGCGCTACGAATACCCGCGCGAAATCGTTCCCGAGGGACACACGCCCACGTCCTGGCTGCGCGAGCTCACCGAGCGCGGCGCGCGGCTGCGCTGGCCGGAGGGCGTGGCGCCGCACGTGCGGGCCCTGATCGAGCACGAGCTCGCATTGATCGCCGAGCTCGGCTATGAGCCGTATTTCCTCACGGTGCAGGACGTAGTCGCGTTCGCGCGCTCCCGCGGCATCCTCTGCCAGGGACGCGGCTCGGCCGCGAACTCCGCGGTCTGCTTCTGTCTCGGCATCACCGAGGTCGATCCCGCGCGTATGTCGATGCTGGTCGAGCGCTTCATCTCGCGCGAGCGCAACGAGCCGCCCGACATCGATATCGACTTCGAGCACGAGCGGCGCGAGGAAGTCATCCAGTACGTCTACCGCAAGTATGGCCGCGAGCGCGCGGCCCTCGCGGCGACCGTGATCTGCTACCGGCCGCGCAGCGCGCTGCGCGACCTCGGCAAGGCGCTCGGCCTAGATCCGGCGCAGATCGCAAGGCTCGCCGGCCTCGTGCACTGGCGGAGCACGACGGTCGAACCCGAGCACGTTCGCGAAGCCGGATTCGACCCGGACAATCCCCAGCTCGCGCTGCTGCTTGACCTGACCCGCGAGCTTCTCGGCTTCCCGCGCCACCTCTCGCAGCACGTCGGCGGATTCGTGATCGCGCGCGATCGGCTCGAGGAGCTCGTGCCGATCGAGAACGCCGCGATGCCCGAGCGCACCGTGATCCAGTGGGACAAGGACGATCTCGATGAACTCGGACTGATCAAGGTCGACCTGCTCGGCCTCGGCATGCTTACGGCGATCCGCCGCGCGCTGGCGCTGATCGGGGGATTCCGCGGCCGCCCGTTCGCGATCGCCGACGTGCCGGCCGAAGATCCCGCTGTCTACGAAATGATCTCGCGTGCCGACACGGTAGGCGTCTTCCAGATCGAGTCGCGGGCACAGATGTCGATGCTGCCTCGCCTCAAGCCGCGCAACTACTACGATCTCGTGATCGAGGTCGCGATCATCCGCCCTGGACCGATCCAGGGCGGCATGGTGCATCCCTACCTGCGCCGCCGCAACGGCGAGGAGGTCGTCACCTATCCGAGTCCGGAGGTCGAGGGCGTGCTGCGCCGGACACTCGGCGTGCCGATCTTCCAGGAGCAGGTCATGCAGCTTGCCGTGGTCGCCGCCGGCTTCACGCCCGGAGAGGCGGACCGGCTGCGGCGCGCGATGGCGGCCTGGAAACGCCGTGGCGGGCTCGGGCCCTTCGAGCAGCGCCTCATCGACGGCATGCGCGCGCGCGGCTATCGCGAGGAGTTCGCGCGGCAGATCTTCCAGCAGATCCTGGGCTTCGGCGAATACGGTTTTCCGGAGAGCCACGCCGCGAGCTTCGCGCTGCTGGTCTACGTCTCCTGCTGGCTCAAGTGCCACGAGCCGGCGGCGTTCACGGCAGCACTGCTCAATAGCCAGCCGATGGGCTTCTACGCGCCGGCGCAGCTCGTGCGCGATGCACGCAACCACGGCGTCGAGGTGCGGCCGGTCGATGTCACCGTGAGCGAGGTCGACTGTACGCTGGAGCCCGGCAGCGCAGGGCCCGCGCAGCCCGCGCTGCGGCTCGGCCTCGTCATGGTGCGTTCGCTGTCGACCGAGGGCGCGGCCCGGATCGTGGCGGCGCGCGCCGTGGCGCCGTTCGCCGACGTGCAGGACCTCGCGCGGCGCGCGGTACTCGACCGCGGGGATCTGGAGGCGCTGGCCTCAGCCGGGGCACTCGCTGCGCTCGCCGGCCACCGGCACCTGGCGTTCTGGGGCGTGGCGGGCACGGAGCGCGAGCTGCCGCTGGCGCCGCGCAGCGGGCGCAGCGAGGCCCAGCCGCTGTTGCCGGCCCCGAGCGAGGGCGAGGACATCGTCGCGGACTATCGTGCCGTCGGCCTCACGCTGGGCCGGCACCCGCTCGCGCTGCTGCGCCCGCGTCTGTCGGCCGAACGGGTGCTGCCCGCGGCGGAGCTCGCCCGATTGCCGCACGGGCGCATCGTGCGGGTCGCCGGTATCGTGCTCACGCGCCAGCGTCCGGCGAGTGCCGGCGGAGTGACATTCGTGACGCTGGAGGACGAGACGGGGCAGGTCAACCTGATCGTCTGGGAACGCACGGGACTCGCGCAGCGGCGCGCGCTCGTCGAGTCTCGGCTCATGGAAGTGCGTGGCGCGCTGCAGAGGCTAGGCCAGGTGATCCATGTGATCGCTCATCGCATGACCGATCGTTCGGTACTGCTCGGCGACCTTCTGACCGCGTCGCGCGACTTCCGTTAGTGCGTGGGCTCGGGCGCCCTGGTGGAGCTCGCGCCGGCCTGGTGCGAGCCTCCGCTCAATGCGCCTTGCGGCGCCTCTTGCTACCGCCGCGCGCCTTGCCCGAGGCGACTTCTCCGTCGTCTTCGATCCCGATGTCGTAGTCGTCGAAGTCGCTGACGAGCTCCGCCGTGCGCTTCTCCTCGAGCATCCGCTCGAGCCGTCGCCACGCCGGATCGCCGAGCTTCTGGCCGCGGCGTCGCGCCTGATCCATATCGCGCATGACGCGGTCGACGTCGACGTACTCGCCAGCGTCGACGGGATCCTCGACCTCGTCTTCTTCGAAATCGTCCGACTCGGGTTTTTCGCTCATGACCACCGGATGACAATCGCGGACGCACGCGCGCCGCTTCGACGCGCGGAATTTATTGCGTCCACACGAGCCTTGCAACGGTCGGTCCCGGTGCCTCTGAAGCGCGGCGGTGGTCACCGGATCAGCGTGTTCATCTCGAAGATGGGCATGAGCATCGCAAAGACGATGCCCATGACAAACAGCCCCATCAGCACGATCATCGCCGGGCCGAGCAGGCCGACGAACGCGGTCAGGATCGCGTCGAGCTCGCGCTCCTGACTGGCGGCTGCGCGCTCGAGCATGACCTCGAGTTCGCCGCTCGACTCACCGCTCGAGATAAGATGGATGGTCATCGGCGGGAAAAGCCTGCTCTGCGCCAGTGAGCGGCCGATCGGTGCGCCCTCGCGCACGCGCTGCGCGGCGTCGTTCACCGCGTCCCGCATCGGCAGGTTCGAGACGACCTCGCCCGCGATCCGCAGGGCCTCAAGCACCGGGACGGCACTGCCGGCGAGGATGCTCAGCGTGCGCGTGAAGCGGGCGGTATTGAAGCCGCGCACGAGCCGACCGATGACCGGCAGCGTCAACAGCCAGCGGTGCCATCGGCGGCGGAAGTCGGCCGAGCGCAGCGCGCGCGCGAAGCCGATCGCGCCGAGCACGAGCGCCAGCAGGATCCAGCCACCAAAGTCGCGCAGGAAGTCGCTGAAGCCGATCAAGGCGCGCGTCATCAGCGGCAGACTGGTCTTGCTCGATTCGAACACCTCGACGACCTTGGGCACGACGTAGACCAGTAGTCCCGAGACGATGCCCAGGCACATGATCGACAGTACGATCGGATAGAGCAGTGCCCCAAGGATACGTTGACGCAGCAGATCCCGGCTCTCAGTGTAGTCAGCGAGGCGTTCGAGCACGGCATCGAGATGCCCGGACTGCTCGCCAGCGGCGACGGTCGCGCGGTAGATCTCCGGGAAGACGCGCGGGAAGTCGCCGAGGCCATCGGCGAGCGTGTGTCCCTCGACGACTTTGGCTCGCACGCCGAGCAGGATGCTCTGCACCCGCGGCTTTTCGGTCTGCTCCGAGACCGCCAGCAGCGCCTCCTCGAGCGGCAGCCCGGCGCGGGACAAGGTCGCGAGCTGGCGCGTGAGCAGCGCGAGATCGCCGCTGGAGGGCCCGCGACCGAGAGACAGCGGGCGACGCCCGCGCTTCGACTCGAGCTGCGCGGCCGCCGTGACCTCAAGCGGCAGAAGCTGCTTCTCGCGCAGCAGCGCCCTGACCTGACGGGGCGAATCGCCTTCGATGACGCCCTTGCGTTCGCGACCCGCAGCGTCCAGCGCCGTGTACTCGAAGGCACCCATCGGGTCTGCCGGGCCGAGCTCAGTCCTCGCGCGTGACGCGCAGGACTTCCTCGATCGTCGTTTCGCCGCGCAGCACCTTCGCGCGTCCGTCCTCGCGGATCGAGGGGGTCAGCGTGCGCGCCTGGCGCTCGAGCTCGAGCTCGGACGCTCCGTCGTGGATCATCGTGCGCAGGGTGTCGTCGATCAGCACGAGCTCATAGATGCCAGTACGGCCCCGGAAACCGCCATTGGCATCGCGCCCGGGACGGTAGAGCACCGGAGAGGGGTCGGCTGGACCGAGATTGAGCAGACGGCGCTCGTAGTCGCCCGCCTTGAAGGGCTCCTTCGTCTCCGGATTGAGCACGCGCACGAGGCGTTGCGCGACGACGCCGATGAGGCTCGAGGACAGCAGGAACGGCTCGATGCCCATGTCGCGCAGGCGCGTGACAGCACCCACCGCGGTGTTGGTATGCAGCGTCGAGAGCACGAGGTGGCCGGTCAGCGAGGCCTGCACCGCGATCTGCGCGGTCTCGAGGTCGCGTATCTCGCCGACCATGACGACGTCCGGGTCCTGGCGCAGGATCGCGCGCAGGCCGCGCGCAAAAGTCATCTCGACCTTGGTGTTGACCTGGGTCTGGCCGATGCCGTCGATGTAGTACTCAATCGGATCCTCGACCGTCATGATGTTGCGCGTGTTGTCGTTGAGGCGCTCGAGCGCTGCGTATAACGTCGTGGTTTTGCCAGAGCCGGTGGGACCGGTGACGAGCAGGATGCCGTGCGGCTTGTGGATCAGCTCGTCGACCATGTGCTGGATCTTCGGATCCATGCCGAGCTGGCCGAGATCGAGCCTACCGGCCTGCTTGTCGAGGATACGCAGCACGACGCGCTCGCCATGCCCCGACGGAATGGTTGAGACGCGCACGTCGACCGCGCGACCGGCGATGCGCAGGCTGATGCGTCCGTCCTGCGGCAGGCGTTTCTCGGCGATGTCGAGCTTGGACATGACCTTGATGCGCGAGACGACGAGCGGCGCGACCGCGCGTCTGCTCTGCAGCACCTCGCGCAGCACGCCGTCGACGCGGAAGCGCACGACGAGGCGGTTCTCGAACGGCTCGATGTGGATGTCCGAGGCGTTGTCCTTGACGGCCTGGGTCAGCAGGGCGTTGATCAGGCGGATGATGGGCGCGTCGTCCTCGGACTCGAGCAGGTCGGCCTGTTCGGGCAGTTCCTGGGCGAGGAAGGCGAGGTCGGTAGTCTCCTCGAGACCGCCAGCGGCGCTCGCGGCATCCGAGCCGGCCTCGTAGGCATTGCGCAGCAGCTGGTCGAAGGCCTCGTCGCTGACGCGCTCGAGGCGCAGCGGCAGGCGCAGGAAGCGTCGCACCTCGGCGACCGCTGGAGGCGCGGCCGAGGTCCGACAGGCGCAGACCGCGAAGCCGTCGACGATCTCGCGCACGAGCACGCCGTGACGCTTGGCGAATGCGAACGAAAGCCGGCGCGGTACGGCGCTGGCGACCGAATCGGCTTCGGCGCTCATGGTGTCGGGCCGTCTGCTGGCGGAGAGTCGGTGGAGCCGCGGGCGGGGCTGCGCGTGGCGCTCGCGGGTGCCGGCGCTGTCACCGGTTCGGGTACGGTCGACGGCGCCGTGCGTGGCGGCGGCTCCGGCAGCGGCGGCAGAACCGAGCGACGTTCGCCGGGTAGCAGAGGCAGCAGCTCGCCGCGCGGGCCGTTACGGCGCTGCTGGTCGCGGATGTAATTGTATTTCTGGTTCGTCTCGATCGCGGTGTCGAGCCCGTCGCGCAGGATTCGCGGCTTGATGAACACCATGAGGTTGGTCTTGGTCTTCTGCGCGCTACGCGTCTTGAAAGCCTCGCCGAGCAGCGGGATGCGGCCCAGGAAAGGCACGCGCTGTTCGCCATTGGTCTGCGTATCCTGGATCAGGCCACCCAGCACGACCGTACCCCCATCCTCGATCAGCACATGCGTGTTGATCGTGCGCTTGTTGGTGACGAGGTCGACGGCGCCGCGGCTGCTCGCGGCGATGCTCGAGCTCTCCTGCTCGATCTTCAGCATCACGGAATCGCCCTCGTTGATCTGCGGCGTGATCTTGAGGATCGTCCCGACCTCCTGGCGCTGTATTGTCTGAAACGGGTTGATCGCGCCATTGTTGTTGCCGCCCGTGTTCGTGAACTGACCGGTCACGAACGGTACCTCCTGGGCGATCTTGATCTGAGCCTCCTGGTTGTCCATCGTGACGATCGAGGGCGTGGCGATGATGTTGGTGTTCGAATCGCCGCGCAGCGCGCGAATGATCGCCGCGAAGTTGATTCCGGTGTCGCGCAGACGGCCGATGCCGATCGTCGTGCCGCGCGGGATCGCGGTCAGCGTGCTCGGATCGTCGGCGGCGCGCGCCAGGTCGACGATCGACAGACCCCCGACCGGCTCGATAAAACCGGCGGCTGGAACGTTCGCGTCGGCATCTCGGTCGTAGGCGACCCAGTTGACGCCGAGTTCGGCCGACTTGTCGCCGGTGACTTCGACGATGATCGCCTCGACGAGGATCTGCGCGCGGCGGATGTCGAGCTTGTCGACGATGCTCATCAGCGAGCGCATGGTCTTTGGCGGCGCTGTGATCACCAGCGCATTGGTTTCCGGCTCGGCCCAGATCGAGGTGCTTTTGTCGGCGAGGGCCGCGGCGCCGGCTGCCGCGGCCGGTGCGGCCGTGGCCGCGGACAGTTGCTCCTTGAGCTTGGCGGCGATCTTCTCGGCATCGGCGTAACGCAGGTAACGCACCTGTGTGTCACCGCCGTTCTCGAGCGGCGTGTCAAGGTGGGTGATCAGCGCCTTGGCGCGCAGCCGCAGGCCTGTGTCGCCACTGATCAGAACGCTGTTGGAACGATCGTCCGCGACGAGCCGGACGGCCGGCGCGCCACCCTCGGCCTGGGCCTGCGCCTGCGTCAAGGCGGTCACGATCCGCACGACCTCGCTGGCCGATGCGTTCTGCAGCGGCACCACTTCAATCTCGGACCCTCCGGCATCGTCGATGCGCCGGATGATGCGCATCATGCGGTTCACGTTGTTGGCCCGGTCAGAGATGATCAGGATGTTCGAGGACGGATAGGCCGCGAGGTGGCCGTACTGCGGGATCAGCGGACGCAGGATCGGTACAAGCTGGGCGGCGCTGACGTTACGCACGGCGAGAACCTGCGTGACGATCTCGTCGGAAGTGGCGCTGACGCGTCCAGGAAGGTCGTTGGCCGGCATCTGACGCGCGTTGGCGTCTGGCACGACCCGGACGATGCCGCCGTTCTCGACGGCGATGAAGCCATGCACGGATAGCAGGGCGAGGAACGCTTCGTAGAACGCCGCGCTCGACATCGGCGTCGAGGACAGCATCGTGACCGGCGCCCGCACTCGCGGGTCGATGATGATGTTCTTACCGGTGGCCGCGCCGACGGCCTCGATCACCTGCGTGATGTCGGCATCCTTGAAGTTCGGGGTGATCTGCGCACCGCTCGCTGTAGCCTGCTGCGCCGCCGCGGGCACGGGCGGCAGCGTAGGCACCGCCAGCAAGGCGCCGAGCGCGAGCGCCAGCGACGCTCGACGGCGCGCTCGAGTGATCCGGAACGGTCCAGGGGCGGTCATCGTCTGATTCCTGTGCTGCCTCGGTGTGTCACGCGCTCATTGGGGCGCCGGCATCTGCCGCGCTTCCTCGATCGGCATGATGCTTGGGGAAGCGGCGGCCTGCTCTGCCTCGTTTGCCACCTCTGCGAGGTTCAGGGTCAGCTCGCTCGGCCGACCGTTGCGCATCAGACCGACGCGTACCTCGGCCGCGCTGCCCATCGTGCGCATGATCTCGTCGCCCCTCGATGCGTCGTCGAGCGGGGTGCCGTTGATCGAGGTGATCAGATCGCCGGGCCGCAGCCCGAGACGCGCGAACGCTGCCGGATTGCGGCCCGGGTAGACTCGATAGCCGCGCATCTGCCCCTTGTCGAACACCTTGGTCGGGCGCATCAGGTCGCCGATCAGACCGGGGTCGCGCTGCACGATCTGGCGCATCCGTTCGATCGCGGCGCCCGCCTCGGCGCCCGGCAACGGCGCTGCGGCGACGGGCACCAGGCTGGCTGACGACCGGCGCGGTAGCGTGACCGACTCGAGTGTGCCGCCGCGCTCGATGATCACCCTGTCGCCGTAGATCGCATGCAGCCGCGCGCCACCGGGCAGGGAATCCCCAACGACGCGCAGTCTGGCGGTGGCCGCGGATTCGCCGATGATCGCGAAGCCGCGCTTCGGGTCGGGGTCGGCCAGGACGCCGGCGAGCACGAGTGGCATGCTGGTCGGCGGCGCCGAACTCGCGTCGGCGGGCATCGTTGCCGCGCTGGCGCCGAACAGCCGGGCGTTGACGATGACAGCGACGTCGACGGCCTTCGGTGCGGTCGCGGTGCCGGCCGGGGCGGGCGTGAAGGCCGGTGCGGCAGCGGGCTCGTCGCGAAAGAACTGGGTGATCAGCAGCGCGAGCTGTATTCCGACCAGCAGCCCGGCGACTCCAGCCGCCCACTGTGGTGCGCGCTCGCGCAGCAGAGGCAGCAGCGCGTCGGGCGAGCGCCAGGCGTTCAGCCATGGAGTGGACGTCATCCGGTAATCATACGGGGCCGCCGGTTGTGCTCACAAGCCAATGTATTACTTGACGAAATCGGCACGTCTGGTCGCCAAATAGCGACCCCGGCACCGGCGGCGCAGCGGCGGCCTTGAGTT
>CAZAWM010000139.1:0-8732 GCA_964488605.1 uncultured Steroidobacteraceae bacterium
GGGTCGGGTCCCGTTGTCCTCCGCGCTGACGATCACCCATGTCGCGGCCGACGACGTGCAGAGCGATTTCGTACAGGACCTGCGCCGCGCCTTGCTCGCTTCCGGCGTCCGGCTTTCTTCGGCCCGCGCCGATTCGACCGCGGTCATCGAGGTGCAGCGCGACGAACTCCTCGAGCGGGTCATCTCGATCTCGGCACGCAACATCCCGCGCGAATACGAGCTGACCTACACAGTACGCATTCGCGTTCTGCATGGCGAGCGCGAGGTACTCCCTGCCGAGGAGATCTCGCTATCCCGCGACTTCAGCTTCGATGAGCGCGCGGTGCTCGCCAAGGAACGAGAGAAGGAGATTCTTCGCGCTGCGCTGGCACGCGATCTCGTCGGTATCGTGATGCGGCGTCTGTCGAGCCTCTGAGGTGCTCATGGAGACCATCGATGCGGCCGCGGGCGTATTGCGCCTTCAAGGGACGGCCCGACTCGCGGTCGCGGCACTGCTCGCACGTTACGGTCTCGAGCTGCGGCTGGTGGGACCGGGCGAACCGATCGTCGGATCCTGTTGGGGCGACGCCGAGAACGCTCGCGCCTGGCTGCAGCGCGCGGGTCTGATCGATGCCTCCGGCGCGCTGACCTGGAGCTTGCGCGCTTGAGGCGCCGAATCGGACATGCCGCCGCTGCGCTCGCGACGATCTCGTTGGCCACGCTGGGGCTCGGCGGATGCTCGGCGGTGCTGTTCGGCGTCGCAAACCTGCCGGCGGATCTGTCAGGAAGCGGTCGCTACGGCGGCCTCGCTTATGGCCTGGAGGCGCGCCAGCGGCTCGATGTCTTCTTGCCATCCCGCACCGCCGTGCCGGGCGGGGTGCCTGTCATCGTGTTCTGGTACGGAGGCAGCTGGGTCGAGGGCGAGCGCGAGCGCTACCGGTTCGTCGGCGCAACGCTCGCGGCCGAGGGGTATGTCGCCGTGCTGCCAGACTACCGGCTCTACCCCGAGGTGCGCTTTCCGGCATTCGTCGAGGACGGCGCGCTGGCTCTGCGCTGGGTGCAGCAGAACGTCCGCCGTTACGGCGGTGATCCGGCACGGATGTTCGTCATGGGGCATTCGGCCGGAGCACACCTCGCTGCGCTGCTCGCTCTGGACGGCCGCTGGCTGGCGGCCGTGGGCGGCGGGCCCGAGTGGATCCGCGGGCTGATCGGATTGTCGGGACCCTATGGGCTGGCAGCCGACACGCCGCTACTGCGGTCGATTTTCGCGGCACCGTATTCGCCTGCCGACTGGCAGCCGATCGCGCATGCGAGCGGCAGCGCGCCGCCCGTCCTGCTGATCCACGGTGTCGTCGACGACATCGTCCTGATCGAGCACAGCGACCGGCTCGCCGCGGCGCTGCGCGCGGCAGGCGCGCCAGTTGAGCTGCGGCGCTATGCGCGTGGCGATCACGCCGATACGGTCGCGGCGCTGTCCTTGCCCGGCCGGCACCTCGCACACACGCTTCGTGACCTCAAGGCTTTCGTCGAGCGAACTTGCGCGTCGCCCGTACCAGCTGGTCAATGATGCCTGGCTCGAACGCCGAGTGACCGGCATCGGGCACGATCTGCAGTTCCGCTTCTGGCCAGGCGCGGTGCAGGTCCCAGGCGCTTTTCATCGGGCAGACCACGTCGTAGCGGCCCTGGACGATCACGGCTGGAATGTGCCGGATTTTCGGCACGTCCTCGAGCAGCTGCTCGGGCGTGCGCAGGAAACCTCCGTGGATGAAATAGTGGCACTCGATCCGGGCGAACGCCGCGGCGAACTCCGGATCCTCGAACCTCTCGAGGTAATCGGGATTGAGCCGTAGAAAACTCGTCGCGCCTTCCCAGATCGACCACTCGCGCGCGGCGTCGCGTACGATCGCCGGATCGTCGCTGGTAAGGCGGCGGTAGTAGGCATGCATCAGATCGCCGCGCTCCGCCGGCGGAATGGGCTTGATGAAGCGCTCGTAGAGGTCCGGGAACAATGCACCCGCACCGTCGGGCGTCGCATAGAACCAGCGAAACTCCCAGGGGCGGACCAGGAAGATGCCGCGGAGCACGAGCTCCGTGACACGGTCTGGGTGCGACTGCGCGTAGGCAAGCGCCAGCGTCGAGCCCCACGAACCGCCGAACACCTGCCAGCGCTCGATGCCAAGGTGCACGCGCAGCGCTTCGATGTCGGCGACCAGGTGCCAGGTCGTATTGTCCACCAGGCTCGCGCGCGGCCGGCTCTTGCCGCAGCCGCGCTGGTCGAACAGCACGATCCGGTAACGCGCCGGATCGAAGAAGCACCGCATGCGCGCGTCGGTGCCGCCGCCCGGGCCGCCGTGCAGGAAGACGACCGGTTTGCCGCGCGGATTGCCACTCTCTTCCCAGTAAATCGCGTGCAGCGGCGAGACGCGCAGGTGACCGCTGCGGCGCACCGCGATCGGGGGATAAAGGTGCAGCCGCGCTGGGCCGCGACCACGCGCTGCCGCCAAGGCTATCGCGCCAGCATCCGGCCCAGCGGCGCGCCGCCGACCAGGTGCAGATGCAGGTGGAAGACTTCCTGACCGCCGTGCGCGTTGCAGTTGACGATCAGCCGGTAGCCGTTCTCGGCAATGCCTTCACGACGGGCCAGGTCACGGGCAACGATGAACATGTGACCGATCAGCGCTGCGTCGTCGTCTTCGACGTCGTTGGCGGTCGGAATCGGCTTGTTCGGCACGATCAGGATGTGCACCGGCGCCTGCGGGCGAATGTCGCGGAAGGCCGTGACGCGGTCGTCCTGATGCAGGATGGTGGCAGGCAGTTCGCGGGCTATGATCCGCTCGAAGATCGTTGGCATCGGTAGTCCTCGCAGGCCGCCGGCCGGAGCGGCCCCGATCGCAACGCTAGCACAGCGCGGCGGGGAGGACAGCGTAGGGACCATGATAGCGATCGGTGCGCTGGGTCCTCGTCGAGGGCGCGCACGTGTTCACGAAGGCGTGCGAGCCGGGCCTCAGTACTTGTAGATCTCGACCTTCTCGCCGGCAACGTGGTAGGCCGCGGCGCCGAGACGTGTCGTCTTGTTCTGCAGCGTCAGGCGGCCCGTGATCCAGTAGGCATCGTAGATCGACTCGAGTGAGATCCCCTTCGACATCCGCACGTACACGATCTGGTTAGGCGGCGGCGGCGGCACATGAATGCAGGCGCCGAAATACGGCACGAGGAAGAACTCGGATACGAGCCCATCCTTGCCGATGTCCAGAGGCACGATGAAGCCCGGCAGCTTGACGTTCTGACCGTCGAGTTCCTTATTGACGCTGAAGTCCAGTACCTGCTGAGCCGGGAGTCCCCCCTCGCCGAGGTAGTCGTGCACCGGCGGTGGCGGACCGGCCGCGAAACGCGCACGAGCGTCCTTCGGTAGCAGTTCTTCCCAGTCGAGCTCGAGAGGTGCCGCCGTCCCGGACTTGACGCTTGCGGCTGGCTTGGCAGCTGCCGGCTTCGGCGCGCCGACCGCCTGCGCGGCTCCCGGCAGCGCGAGCATGGCGGCGAACGCGGCCGCCGGCAGCCAAAGGAGAAAGGGGGCGTGGACCTTCATCTCGTCTTTGTCCTCATACCCGGATGGTCAGACCGTCGGCTAGCGTATTACGGTAAGCGCGCCACGCGGGCAACAGCCCCATCAGCAGCGCGGCGCCGATGATCGCGCCAAGTATGCCGAGATCGTAGACGCTCAGACCGGCAAGCTGCACGAAAATTCCGTAGCGCTCGGCGAGCAACGGCCGCACGGCCGCCATGAGCCCATAAGTCAGGACGACGCCGAGTCCGACGCCGGCCATCGCCAACAGCCCCGCCTCGACGACGAGCAGCGCGAATACATGTCGCGCCCGCGCTCCGACCGAGCGCAGTATCGCCATCTCGCGGCGGCGCTCGTTGAGGCTGGTCAGGATCGCGGTCAGCATGCCGAGCAGCCCGGCGAGAACCACGAAAGCGGCGACGACCATCAGCGCCGTATCGGCGACGCCGACGAGCTCCCAAAGCTGCGTCAGGGCGACGCCGGGGATGATCGCCAGCAGCGGCTCGAGCCGGTAATCATTGATGGCGCGCTGCATCGTGAAGGTCATGACTTTCGAGCGCATGCCGACCATGAACGCGGTGATGGAAGCGGGCGTCAGATCGCGCGCACGCGCTTCCTCGGCACTGATGCGCTGGCCCGGCATTGCCTGGACGCCGCTCTGCCAGTCGATATGGATCGCGGTGATCGCCTCGAGGCTGACGTGCACGGTACGGTCCACCGGCGTGCCCGTGCGGGCGAGGATGCCGACAATGCGAAAGGGCTTGTCGTCGTGCTTCGCGAAACTGACGGCGCCGAGCCCGTGCGCAATCACGATCTGCTGGCCCAGGCGGTAGCCCAGCTGGCGGGCGACGTCTGCGCCGAGCACCGCATCGTAGAGGTCAGCGAAGGGTTTGCCCGCGGCGAAAGTCAGTTTACGCTGCCCTGCGTAGCGGTAGTGCCGGAAGTATTCGACGGTCGTGCCGAGCACCCGGTACCCCCGGTGCGAGTCGCCGAGCGACAGCGGGATCGTCCAGGCGACGTCGGGATGGCGGGCGATCCTCTGATAGGTCTCCCAGGAGACGTTGGCCGTGGCATCGCCGACGCGGAAGACCGAATAGAGCAGGAGGTTGATGGGACCGGAGCGGGCGCCGACGATCAGGTCGACGCCTGAGACCGTATTGGCGAAGCTGTCCTTCGCGGCGATGCGCATCTTCTGGACGCCGAGCAGCAATGCGACGCTGATGGTAATGGCCGCCACTGTGAGCAGGGCCGTGACGTGCCGGTTCCAGAGCGAGCGCAGCGCGAGATTGAGCGTCGCCATGTTCAGGCTGCGAGCTCGCCGGCGCGGCTGACCCGCGCGGCGCGGTTCAGTTCGGCGAGCGACAGGTCGCGGTCGAACAGTGGGCCTAGTGTCGTATCGTGGCTCACGAAGACGAGTGTCGAACCCTGCTCCCGGCACTCGGCCATCAGCAGCTCGAGGAACTGCCGGCGCGTGTCGTGATCGAGCGCGGAAGTCGGCTCATCGGCGATCAGCAGTTCGGGCGCTCCGAGCAGGGCGCGCGCCGCGGCAACGCGCTGTTGTTGACCGATCGACAGCTCGGTGACGCTGCGAGCCTGAAGCGCGGCCTCGCCGAGGGCGAGGGCGGCGAGCAGCCGCGCGGCCTCGGCAGCCGGCGCGCCATTGCGCGCGGCACGCGCGGCGCGCCGGCGCGAGAAACGCGCCGGCAGCAGCACGTTTTCGAGGACCGAGAGATAGGGAATCAGATTGAACATCTGGAACACGAAGCCGACATGATCGCCGCGGAAGCGATCCCGGGCACTGGCGCTGAGGCTCGAGAGATTCGTGCCGAGCACCCGGATCTGGCCGGAGGCCGGGGTCAGGACGCCGCCCAGCAGCCCGAGCAGCGTGCTTTTGCCGCTGCCGCTGGGTCCGCGCAGGAACAGCCGCTCGCCGCGCGCCACGACGAGCCGTTCGATGTCGAGCAGCAGCGGCTTGCCGGGCCACGCAAAGCGCACGGCTTCCAGTGCGATGGCAGCCGGCTCGTTTGTCATGCCGTCACTGTAACCGATCCGCCGGTTCCTTCAGCGCAGCGCAATGCGCTCGTCGGCACGACCCACACGGACGCTCTTCTGCAGGTCGGTCGTCACGAGGTTGACGGTCAGTTCGGTCACGTCGCGCAGCCGGCGCATCGCCCAGACCTCGACCCAGGCGAGTGCCGCGGGGTGACTGCAGCGGAATCTGGCCGTGGCCCGGTAGTCGGCATGCGCAGGTTCGTCGTCGCCGTGGTCGTGATCGTGATCTGGGTCGTGAACGTGTCTGCCGGCGTCCTGACCCTTCACTTCGCTCCACTTCGGTGCCGTTACGCTCGCCTCGACGCGGCGGCAGCCGGCGGCAGCCGGCACGCCGAGCAGCGAACGGCCCGAGCCGAGCCAGCCCGTGGCATCGCGGACGAGACTCCGCTCCGCGGCGTTGCGCGGCGGGCGCTCGAAGCCGACGACGTTGATGGCGGGCGTCTCTATTTCGACCGACAGCAGGTCATTCTCGAGCGCGAGATTCAGCGTGACCTGCCCGTGGACGTGTTTGCCCTCCTGCCGAAACTCCTGCGCCACCAATGGCGCGGCGGCGAACGTGGCGCTGGCGAGCAGCAGGCCGGCGACGGTGTGCTGGATCTGCGACATGTCAGGGCTCTCCTTGGCCAGGGTCAGAAATCGAAACGCACGCCCAGACCGAGCGCGCGGCCTGGCAGCGGAGCGAAGTCCTTGAGTGGCGACGCATGCCGCCGTGCTTCCTTGTCGAACAGATTAGCGCCCCGGACGAACAGCGTCATCGGCCGGTCGGCCACGCGGGCGCGCCAGGTCAGGTCGAAGTCGACGAGCGTGAACGCGTCGGTGGGCAGTTCCCCGGCCGCGATTCGATCCTGGGCATCGTTCCAGACAGCGCGCAGTTCGATGCCCAGCGGACCGCGATCGAAGCCGAGCGAGGCCCCGAGCCGCAGTGGCGGAATCTGTGGCAACGGTGCGCCCGCACCGTCCTCGGCACGCACGTAGTCCCCGAAGACCCGCGCGGACCAGCGGCCGAGTGCAGTTTCGGGTCCTTGCCACACGAGTTCGGCCTCGAGTCCGCCGAACCGGGCGTCGATGGCCGTGTAGACGACGACGGGCAGGCCGTCCTCGATCGCGCCGGTCGGCGCGGCGTAGATGTAGTCGCTGTAGTCGCTGAAGAATGCGCTGAGTGCCGCGCGCAGCCGGCCGGCTGCGGCATGCAGGCCCACGTCGAGCGCGAGCGCTCGTTCGGTGCCCAGGTCCTCATCGCCGATCTCGAAGCGGCGTACCGCGATGTGCGGACCGTCGGCGAACAGCTCGGTCGCGGTGGGATGGCGCTCGATGGAATGGAGGTTCACGGTTGCGCGCCAGCCCTCCGAGAGTCGCCAGATCAGACCGGCCGAGGCGCTCACGGCCTCGTCGTCATAGGTGCTCGCAGCAGCCGGCAGGTCGATTTGCTGCCGTTCGAGTCGCACGCCGAACTCGGCGGTCAGTGCGCCGACACGGCGCTCCTCGAACAGGAACAGGCCAAGGTTGCGCGTCACGGATGGTGGCACGAAGGCCTCTTCGCCAATGGCCTCGAGGTCGAGGTCGCGCCACTGCACGCCGAACATGCCGCGCCAGCCGGCGATCGGCGCGTGCTCGGCGGCCGCGCGCGCCTCGAGCCCGCGCTGCAGGTAGATCGTGCCTATCTCCCCACCCGGCTCGACTTCGGCATGCTCGTAGTCGTTGAAGCCGGCGCGCAACTGCAGCGTCGTGATGCCCGCGATGGGCCCGCGCAGGTCCGCATCGAGATCCCAGCGGGTCTGCCCCATGTCGAGGTAGATGCCGTCGCCGACGCCGACGCGGGCGGCGGCCAGCGGCGGAGTGCCCTCGCCGGCGCCGTCATCGCCGCCGTCGGGTTGCTCAGCGTCGCCTAGACCAGGAATCTCGTATTGTGTGTCGAAGCGCGAGAGCGCGATGCCGACATGGCCCCAGTCACCAACGCGCGACAGTCCGAGACCGCCGCCACGGGTCTCGGACGCCGAGTTCTCGAGCCGGCCGGGGACTACCCCCGGTTCGCGCAGCGCCGCGACGGTCGCGAAGCCCGGGATGCGCACGTCGTCGGTCGTGCGACGGTGCAGGTCGGCGTGCAACCGCCAAGGGCCCTCGCCGAGTTCTGCCTGCGCGGCGAGGGCGCGCTCGGCGAGCGCCGAGTCGCCGCGCAGTTCGATCGAGCCGCGAAACGGCCGATCCGCGGCCGCGCGCGGAATGCGCCGGGTGAGCACATTGACGAGACCCGCCGAGGCGGAGTTGCCGAACAGCAGGGTCGCCGGCCCGCGCACCATCTCGATTCGCTCGGCGAGCAGCGGATCGATCGTCACGGCATGGTCGTTCGAGAGCCCCGAGGCATCGAGCGCGTCGCTGCCGTCCTGGTACATCTGCACGCGCTCGCCGCCGACGCCACGGATGAGGGGTCGGCTGGACTGCGGACCGAACCAGCTCGCACTGACACCCGGTTGTCGGGCGAGGGTCTCGCCGAGACTCGCGGCCCGCTCGCGCAACAGCGCGTCGCCGTCCAGTGCGCGCACCGGCTGGGCCGTCTCGAGCACGTTCTCGCGCAGGGGTGTCGCCGTGATCACGACCTCTGTGAGCGTGTCCTGCGCTGGTGAGGCGGCGGCGCCGAATGTGAGGATGATTGCCGGCAGCAGCAGCCGGCGTCGGATGGATGGGCGCGAAGCGGGCAAGGCGATGTCCTCCTCTAAATCCGCAAGGAGTCGACGAACAAATATGTAATAACATACCATATTATCGGCCGCCGCCGGGGATTCGCGCCCGCGTGGCGCCGGGCGCAGCGCCGGGCCGATAATCGTCGGACGATGAAGGCCACCGTCGAGACCTGGCACCAGCAGCTGCGCGTTCGCGACCTCGCGTCGGCCTATCTGATCTCCGGTGACGAGCCCCTGCAGGTAGGTGAAGCGGCCGACGCACTGCGGGCGCGGGCCAGGGAGCGCGGATTTGCCGAGAGAATCGTTCATTTCGCGGACCGTGGCTTCGACTGGGCGGAGCTGAGGGCCAGCGCTGCGGGCCTTTCGCTGTTCGGTGACCGGCGGCTGATCGAGCTGCGGCTGCCTACGGGCAAACCCGGCGCGCAGGGCGCCGCGACGCTCCGTGCCCTGCTCGATCCGCC
>CAZAWM010000140.1:0-8208 GCA_964488605.1 uncultured Steroidobacteraceae bacterium
CGCCGCTGGGGCCCTCAGCGGTCGCCTCGGCGGCCGCCTTCGACATCGCGGCGTAGAGGCTCACGCTGTCGCCGACGATGATCGGAATCGCGAAGGTGCGCGCGATCGACGAGACCCCGCTCGCGGCCGCCTCGACGAGCGCGACCGCCGAGATGTAATAGACGCCATCCTGCTTCGGCAGCACGCGGACCGTGTGCGAGAACGTCTGCCCATCGGCGGGCTTCGCGACTGGCCCAAGCTGCGCACCGCCGACGACCTCGACACCCTCGGTCGACTGGAACACGACCCGAAGTTCGTCAATGTCGGCGGCGCGGGTCGTCACCGCGACCGCGACGTCGAGGGGCTCGCCGACGCGTGGCCGCTTGCCGAGGTCGAACTTGAGATCGACCGCGGCACCGGGCTTGCCGGACGAGACCGCTGATACCATGGTTTCGGTCCGGTCCGCGGCGGCGGCGCTGGCTACCGGCTCGGACTTCACACGCGTGGTGCCGGCCTCACCGCAGCCCAGCAGCAGCGACGAGAGCAGGATCAGACAGGCGATCGTCGGCACGGCACGCGGCATGCGCGCGGACGCCTCGATTGCATGGTGCGGTTGGGTCGTCATGTCGACTCCCTTAAGCGGGCCCTCGGTCAGGAGAGCGTCAAACTGACGTCAAAACAGGTCGTGCCGCGCGGCGTCCCGGACGGGTCGACGTTGCTGAATTCGTAAACCTCGAGCACGTAGGTCCCCGGCGCCAGCCCCGTCACCGTCAGCGCCTCCGTGCCGTTCTCGGAGCCCTCGGCGCGCGCGCGCTCCACGCCCGCAGCATACAGCACGAGATCAGGGTCCGTCGGCGCCGTGCCAATCGTGCCGTTGAACCGCGCGAGGATCGTCGCCGTGCCGGCAGCGGCTGCATCGATGCGCAGGAAACGGCGGTTGCCGAGCTTGTTGTAGACGCCCGACGAATTGGTCGAGCAGACCTCGAGCGTCTGGCCGCTCGCGAGCGGTCGGTAGATCGGCAGGTTGCGCGGATCGAGCCAGGCATTGGTTTCGCCGACTCCGAAGTCGCTCGAGGTACTCGCGATCAGCTGCGCGGCGGCCAGCGCGTCGATGGCCGGCAGATCGCCCGGCCGCGCCACGCGCAGGCCCTCGAGCAGTGGGTAGATCGACGTGAAGGCCGAGGTGGTCCAGACGCGGCCACGCATCACGTCGTGGATCGGCGCAAAGCCCATGCTGACCGCATCGCCCGGTTCGTTGGCCAGGTCGTAGAGATCCCAGAGAATCGACTGGATCGAGTCCTCGCTGAACCAGCCGGCGTTGGGGTTGCTGTTAACCTCGACGTCGATCCGAAAGCCGCTGCCCTGATTCGTGCCGAAGCTGTCGCGGTAGAGCGGGCTGCCGCGCGCCATGCCCGCGAACGCGTTGGCCCAGCCCTCGCTGAAGGCAACGCGCAGGTCGAGTCTCTGGCCCGGCCCGTGCTCGCCACCCAGACTGTCATCGCGCGAGAAGTTGTCCTGATAATAGTGACCCCACTCATGCGCGATGACGTGCTGGTCGAACTCGTCGGTGTCATTGTCGGCCGCGCCGAGCACGTACAGGCGGTCGGGCGCGCCAGGAGAGAAGAAAGTCGTGCCGATCTCGCCCCGCGCCCAGGCGGCAGACGTGCCGCCGCAGAAACCGTTGGCGCCGGGGCTGCACGGCACGTTGTTGACGCTCCAGAAGACTCTGAGCTCGGGGAACCGTGCATTGGCTTCGGCGCCGAGCACGAGCTGCTGCGCCTCGTACACGGCATCGAGGATCGAGAAGGGTGCCGCGCTGCGCGCTGCGGTGTAGCCCGCGCCCGCCGTCCAGCCGCTGCGTGCGGCGAGATTCCGGACGCTGGCGGCCGTACCCGAGTTGAACACGCTGCCATCGAGTGTGTAGAGCGCATCGCCCGCCGTGTTGTCGCGTACGGTCACGCTCCACGACGGCGTGCCGGTACTGACGAGCTCGGCCCGCACGCGGATGAACAGGTCCGTGTTGGCCGGGACCGTCAACGCATACTGGCCCGCCGCGTCGGTCGTCGCGCTAGCGAGCACCGTGGCCCCGCCGGCCGCCACCGCCTGCACGGTCGCTCCGCGCACCGGCGCCGCCTGCGCATTGGCAAAGTCGAGCCCACCGTTTGGCGCCGCTGCGAACGGCACACGATCGTACGTTACCGTCCCCGAGATCGTCACGCTGGTCACAGGTGGCGGCGCCCCACCACCCGCACCACCACCGCTCCCACCGCCACAAGCGGCAAGAGCGAGCAGGCATGCCAGCAGGACGCTACGAGACAGAGCGTTCAAGCATCGTTCCAGAAGGCAACGGAAGAACGGAGCAAGCGTCTCAACACTATCACACCAGTCGGTCCACGGGCTCCGTAACCGCGTCACACTGCGCGGCGAGATCGCGCAGGTGCTCCTCCCAATAGCGCCGGCCCCCGAACCACGGGAAGGCGCGCGGAAAGGCCGGATCGTCCCAGCGCGCCGCGAGCCAGGCGGCGTGGTGCAGCATGCGCAGCGCCCGCAGCGGCTCGATCAGCGCGAGCTCACTCTCGTCGATACTCGAGAATGCCCGGTAGCCCGAGCCGAGCTCGGCCCACTGGCCGCGACGCTCGTCGAGGCTACCCGACAGGAACATCCAGAGATCCTGGATCCGCGGTCCCATCATGCAGTCGTCGAGGTCGACGAACACGGGTCCTTGCGCGTCCCAGAGAATGTTGCCGACATGACAGTCGCCATGGATTCGGATCATCGGCATCGGCCCGGCGAATTCGAAGGCCTCCTCGATGGCCTCGAGCAGGCGTGCCGACACGTCGGCATACCGCGTCTCGAGGTCGCCACCGAGCAAACCGGTCTCGAGCACGGCGTTCCGCGAAGCGTAGCCGAGCCGGGCGACCGACAGCCGCGGTCGCGCCGCGAAGGGACGCAGCGCACCGCGGGCATGGATGCGCCCGAGCGTCCGGCCGATCAGACCGAGCGCGCCCGGCGCGTCGAGCTCGGCGCCGCGCCCAGCGCGCTTCGGGAAGATGCCTAGCCGGTACTCCACCCCGCGCTCGCCATGCTGCTCACTGCCGGCGTCCCGGTAGCACAGCAGCGTCTGGCCAGCGAAGCTCAGCGGCGCCGCGACCGGCAGCTCCGCGGCCGCGAGCTCGAGCGCGAATTCGTGTTCCTCGCGGATCTGCGCATCGCTCCAGCGACCGGGCCGGTAGAACTTCACGACCACGGTCCCGTGGCTCGGCGAACCGACCTGGTAGACACGGTTCTCGTAGCTGTTGAGCGCAAACAGCCGGCCGTCGGTCTCGATGCCGAACGCCTGGCAGGCGTCGAGCACGACGTCGGGCGAAAGCCCCGCGAACGGCCGGCTCACGGCGAACCGCGGCGCGCGTCACGGGAACGGCGCCCGGCCGTGGATATAATGACACAATGAGCGAACACGGCACGATTCTCGTCACGGGTGGCGCAGGATACATCGGCAGTCATACGACGGTGCAACTGCGTGCGCGCGGCGAGCGCGTCGTCGTCCTCGACAATCTCTGCACGGGCTTCCGCGAGGCTGTGCTCGATGCCCCGCTCGTGGTTGGCAACGTCGGCGATGGCGAGCTCGTGCGCCGCGTCCTGCGGGAGCACGGCGTGGATACCGTCCTGCACTTCGCCGCGCACACGATCGTGCCCGAGTCGGTCGTCAATCCGCTCAAGTACTATGGCAACAACACCTGCGGCACACGCGCGCTGCTCGAGACCTGCAGCGCGCATGGCATCAAGCACTTCGTGTTTTCGTCGACGGCGGCTGTCTACGGCATCCTCGAGACCGGCTACGCCGACGAGACCGCACCGACCGCGCCTATCAATGCCTACGGCACCTCGAAGCTCATGTCGGAGTGGATGCTGCGCGACCTGTCCGCCGCGACACCGCTCCGTCACGTCGTGCTGCGCTACTTCAATGTCGCCGGTTCCGACACCGCTGGCCGCATCGGCCAGGCGACCCCGAACGCGACACTGCTGATCAAGGTGGCCGTCGAGCACGCCGCCGGCCGGCGCGATCACGTCGCCGTGTTCGGCACCGATTACCCCACCCCCGACGGCACCGGCATCCGCGACTACATCCACGTCGAGGATCTCGCTACCGCCCACCTCGATGCGCTCGATTACCTGCGCCGCGGTGGGACATCGACGACGCTGAACTGCGGCTATGGTCACGGCTACAGCGTCCGCGAGGTCCTCGACAGCGTCGCCCGCGTCACGGGCCGTCCGCTCAACATCGTCGAGGCTCCGCGCCGCGCCGGAGACCCGCCGGTGCTGATCTCGCGCGCCCAGCGCATCAAGTCGGTCCTCGGCTGGAACCCGCGACTCGACGACCTCGACGCGATCGTGCGCAGTTCGTGGCTCTGGGAGCAGAAGCTCGCCGCGGCCCCCTGGCGCGGCAGCGCCTGAGCGCTGTCGGCATACGGCAACAGCGACCCGCACAGCCTCGGGAGCGTGGCCGCGCCATCCAGCAGCGCGTGGCTTAGAATGGCACGATGCGTTGGGTCCGCCCCAAATCCCTGAGCAGCCTGATGCTGCTCGGCCTCGTGCTGGCCGCGGTCCCGCTCGCGATCGCCGTCGTCGATGCCTCGATCCAGATGCGCGAGCTCGCCACCTCGAGCCAGCAGCTCGTGCTGCGCGGCGTCGAGGCGACCCGTTCGACCCAGGCCCTGCTGACGGGCATCGCCTCCCTCGAGCGCACCGCGCGGCTCTACAGCGTGCTAGCTGATCCTAAGCTGCTCGACAGCTATGCGCAGAACGACGACCGCGTCAGCGCGACGCGCGAGGCACTGTCGAGCCAGCTCGATGCGGCCGGCTCGCGCGCCACGCTCGCGAGCCTCGCCAGGATGCAGCAGGAACTGCGTTCGGCCCTGCCGCAGACACCGCCGGCGACGCCCGCGTTCGAACAGCTGCTCGGACGGTACGGCACCATGAGCGAGCTCGCGACCTGGGTCGCCGACTCGGGCAACGCCCAGCTCGACGCCGAACTGATCACGCTCAAGCAGAAGACCGAGAACGCGCGCGAGCGGCTGTTCTGGCAGTCGGCGCTGCTGGTCCCACTGACCCTGGCCGTGGTGCTGGTCGTGATCTTCTGGATCGGCAGGCCGCTGCGCGCGATCGACCGCGCAATCGGCGAACTCGGCCGCGGCACCTTCTCGCACCCGATCGCCGTCAGCGGCCCGGAGGACCTCGAGCGCCTGGGCCGCCAGCTCGAGTGGCTGCGGCAGCGGCTGCTCGAGCTCGCGCAGGAGCGCAACCGTTTCCTGCGCCACATGTCGCACGAACTCAAGACGCCGCTCGCCAACATCCGCGAGGGCACCGAGCTGCTGATGGACGGCGCGGTCGGCGAACTGCAGAGCGGGCAGCGCGAAGTCACCTCGATCCTGCGCGACAACGGCATCCGCTTGCAGCGGCTGATCGAGAATCTACTCTCTTTCAGCGCCTGGCAGACTCAGAGCCTCGGACTCGAGCTCAGCGAGTTCCGCCTGCGCCCGCTCGTCAAGCAGGTCATCGAGAATCAGCAGATCACGCTGCTCGCACAGCGCCTGCGCCTCGATGTCAAGATTGATGACCTGACCATCTACGGCGACCGCGGCAAGCTCCGCCTGATCCTCGAGAACCTGCTCTCGAATGCCATCAAGTACTCGCCGCGCGGCGGCACGATCTACCTCCACTGCGCCGCGGCGGGCGACGCCTACGTGCTCGACGTCGCCGACTGCGGCCCGGGGATCCCGCGGGAAGACCGCGCGCGCATCTTCGACGCCTTCTATACCGGCAAGCCGGCTGGCGGCCATGTCAAGGGCACGGGCATCGGCCTGTCCGTCGTCATGGAGTTCGTCAGCGTGCAGGGCGGCAGCATCGAGATCGTCGACGGGCAGTATCCGGGCGCACACTTCCGCGTACGCCTGCCGCTGCGCACCGAGAATCGGAGCGACGGCATCACCCTGGAGCGCGCCCGTGCCGCCTAGCCGCCCGCCGCTGGCCGCCTTACGCGTCGTCATAAGTGGCGCCCTGCTCGCGCTGGCGGCCGGCTGCGCCGGGCTCGCCGACCTCGGTGGGCGCGAGCGTCCAGCACCCTCTCCGACCCTCGATCGCCGCGAGGTACAGGCGCAGGCGCTGGTGTTCTATCTCGAGCTCGTGCACCGCATGGTGCTCGCGCCAGCCGCGGAACAGGCCGAAATCTTCGCCAACATCAAACGCGATTACGATGCGACCGGCACGCCCTCGGCACAGCTTCGCTACGCGCTCGCGCTCGCGATGCCAGGCCATCCCTCGCACGATCCAGCCGCGGCGCAGCGCCTGCTCCGCCGGGTTGTCGCCACCCCCGAGGCACTGACGGCGGTCGAGAATGCGGTCGCCTACCTCGAACTTGCGCAACTCGAGAGGCAGCTCGCGCTCGCCGCTGAAGTCCAGCGCGCGCAGAGCGCCGGCGATCGGGCCGAGCGCGACCGGCTTGCCGCGCTGCAGCGTCGCCTCAGCGCCGAGGTGGAGGAGAACGCCCGGCTGCGCCGCGCTCTCGAAGAGGCGCGCGCCAAGCTCGAAGCCATCGCCGACATCGAACGCCAGAGCACCCAACGCAACCCGCCCCAGCAAGGACGATCCCCATGAACGCGATGCTGCAATCGACGAAGCGCAAGCCCCGCATCCTCGTGGTCGACGACGATCCGGGACTGCTGCGGCTGCTGACCATCCGGCTGCGCGCCGAGAACTACGACGTTGAGGCCCACGAGAGCGGCACCCAGGCGCTCGCCGCCGCGAGCCGCTTCCGCCCCGATCTCGTCATCACCGACCTGCGCATGGACGAAATGGACGGCATCGGCCTCCTCAAGGAGCTTCAGAACCGCTACCCCGGCCTCAAGGTCATCATCCTGACCGCGCATGGCACGATCCCCGACGCCGTGCAGGCCACACAGATGGGCGCCTTCGGATTCCTGACCAAGCCCGTCGACAAGCAGGAGCTCCTGGACCAGGTCCAGAAAGCCCTGCGCATCTCCGGCTTCAGCGAGGGCGGCGACGAATGGCGCAACGAGATCGTCACCCGCAGCGCGCTCATGGAAGAGAAGCTCTCGCAGGCTCACATGGTCGCGGGCACCGACGCGCGCGTGCTGATCACCGGTGAGAGCGGGACTGGCAAGGAGCTGCTGGCCCGAGCGATCCACAAGGCCAGTCCGCGACGCAACAAGCCGTTCGTGGCGATAAACTGTAGCGCGATGGCCGAGGACCTGCTTGAGTCGGAGCTGTTCGGCCACATACGAGGGTCCTTCACCGGCGCCGTCAAGGATCACAAGGGCCTGTTCCAGGCCGCCGACGGCGGCACTCTGATGCTCGACGAGATTGGTGACATGCCGATGCGATTGCAGGTCAAGCTGCTGCGCGCGCTGCAGGAGAATGCCATCCGCCCGCTCGGCGGCACCGAGGACATCCCCGTCAACGTCCGCGTCATCGCCGCCACGCACCGCGACCTGCAGCAGCTCATGGCTGCTGGCCAGTTCCGCGAGGACCTCTACTACCGGCTCAACGTCGTGCACATCGAGATGCCGTCGCTCGCGCGGCGCCGCGAGGACATCCCGCTGCTCGTTGCGCATTTCCTCGCCCAGATTGCCAAAGAGACCGGCGTGCGCAAGATCTACGCGCCCGAGGCCGTGGAACTGCTCGCCACGGCCGACTGGCCCGGCAACATCCGCCAGCTCTCCAATGTAATCCGACAGACGGTCGCGCTCGCGCAAACGCCGATCATTCCTGTCGAGCTCGTCCAGCAGACCCTGGGCGGCGTCGGCGGCCGCCTGCCCTCGTTCGACGAGGCCCGCGACGAGTTCACGCGCAGCTACCTCTCGCAGATCCTGCAGATCACCGGCGGCAATGTCAGCCAGGCGGCGCGGCTCGCGAAGCGCAACCGCACCGATTTCTACAAGCTGCTCGCCCGGCACCAGTTGACGCCCGAGGACTTCAAGCAGGGGCGCATGTGACCGTGGCCACGGCGACTGGCGAGGTCGAGCCCCCGCTGAGCATCCGGCATTTCTACGACCTCGCGGAGCTCGAGCCCGAGCAGATCCTCGACCTGCTGCTGCTCGCGCGTCGCCTGCAGACCCATCCCGAACCTCGGGCGCTCGAGGGCAAGGTGCTCTCGCTGCTGTTCCTGAGCCCCTCGCTGCGGACCCTCTCCTCGTTTCAGGCCGCGATGAT
>CAZAWM010000140.1:8218-8684 GCA_964488605.1 uncultured Steroidobacteraceae bacterium
TCCGCATGGGCGGCGGCGCCTTCGTGATCTCGCCCGAGATGTCGATCCACGGCATGGAGGTCGCCGCCGGCGTCGTCATGGACGGCAAGGCGGCAGAGCACCTCGCCGACGCCGTGCCCGTCATCGCCGCTTACGGCGACGCCATCGGCGTGCGCGTGTTCGCGGAGCGGCGCCATCTCGAGCGCGATCTCGCCGTCACCACCTATCGCGAGGTTGCCCGCCACGTCCACAAGCCGCTGATCAACCTCGAGTCGGCCGCGAGTCACCCCTGCCAGAGCCTCGCCGACTGGAAGACGCTCGACGAGCTCGGAGTGCCGCAGCATGCCGGCAGGATCGTCATCAGCTGGGCGTACCACCCCAAGGCGCTGCCGCTCTCCGGACCGATCTCGGCCGTCAACATGGCCGCGCTGCGCGGCATGGACGTGACGGTATTGCGCCCCGAAGGTTTCGAGCTGCCCGCCGAGAT
>CAZAWM010000141.1:0-8671 GCA_964488605.1 uncultured Steroidobacteraceae bacterium
TGCGCACCATATGGTGCAGGAAGGCATTCGCGCGCGCCGTGACCTCGAGAAGCGCACCGCCACCTGGCTCGACTGCGCCCGGCATCGGCACGGCGCGCACCTCAAGCCGGTCGAGTCGGCGCACCGTCGAGCGCGACTGGCATTCCGCGGCGCGAAAGGCGCTGAAGTCGTGCTCACCCAGCAGTCGTGCGGCGGCCTCGTTCATCGCGGCCACGTCGAGCGGTGCCTGCACCCAGGCGGCGCGACCGCGCCACAGCGCGGGACGGGTCGGCCGGTTGCAGATCATGTAGAGGTAGGAGCGCGACAGCGCTGAGAAGCGTGCATGAAAATGCGCGGGCACGGCGCGCACCCACAGCACGGCGATCTCGCGCGGCAGACGCGCGTTGGTCCCCGATGTCCAGGCGCGCATGCTGCGCGGCGCATTGGACTCGAAATGAACGATCTGCCCCGTCGCATGCACGCCCGCATCGGTGCGCCCGGCACAGACGAGTTCGATCGGGTGATCGGCGACGGACGACAACGCGCGTGTGAGTTCCGCCTCGATCGTTCTCGGCCCGTTCTGGATCTGCCAGCCGGCGAATGGACCGCCGTCGTACTCGACGGCGGCCGCATACCGCTGCATCGCTCAGCACACCACCGGGGTCAGCCCGGCAGCGATGCGAGCAGGCGCTCGGCCTCCTGCTTCTGCGCCACGGAACCCTCGGTGAGCACTTCGCGCAGGATGCTGCGGGCCCCGTCCGGATCGCCCATGTCCATGTAGGCACGCGCGAGATCGAGCTTCGTGCCGACCTCGCTGATGGTCACGGGCTCGAGCGCGGGCAGAGTCAGGTCGTCGGCGGCCGCCGAGGGATCGGCAGCGGCCGCCGCGGCCGGGGGCTGGCGGGATCCCTGATCACCGGGCAGCGTAGCCATCCCGATGTCGAAGTCGAGGCCGTTCCCGGCGGCCTTCGATTTGCCGGTCTCGTCCAGCGCGGACAGATCGAACTTGTCGAGATCGAGCGCGGCGATCATCGACGTAGCGCCGGCGTCCGCAGGTGGCTCGCCCGACGCCGGAGTCGTCTCCGGCAATGCCGGCAAGGCGGCCGTGGCGCCGGCATCGAGACCGGCCGGGCGTGGCGCAATCTCGGTCGGTGCCGAGGCAGCGTCCATGAGCCGACGCGCGGTATCGTCGACAGCGGTCAGGCTCTCGCCGCCGAGATCGATGCCGTCGCCGTCGAGGTTCGCGACCAGTGTCGGGCCCTCGCCGCCCAGCGGCATGTCTACGGTCAGGTCTGGCTGGTCGAGGCCGGTCGCGTCGCCGAGGTCGAGACCAAGGTCGTCGAGCGCGATCTCGGCGGTCCGCTCCGAGGGCGAACCCTGACGCAATGCCGCATCGAGCTTGCCACGGATGTCGGGACTCGTGCCGCGCAGCGCCGGCTGCTCGACGGTAGGCGCTTCGCCGAGGTCGCGGGCGGCGGTGTCACCGAGCTCGAAGTCGAGACCCCCGGTGGCCGTCGCAGTCTGCGCAAAACGCGGTGCCATCTGCTGCGTCGTCGCGCCGCCCGCATCAATCTGCACGGTCGCCGTATCGGCGCCCACGAGCGCCGGCCGTTCGCCGGTCGCCGCATCGTCGTCGGGCGGTGGACCGAGATCGAGATCGGTGGCGCGATCGGCGCTCGAGAGCCGTGGGCCGGCGGCCTCGTCCAAGACGTCGAAATCGACGCTGCTCGAGCCCTCGTCGAGCCGCAGATCGACGCTCGCGTCGGCGCCACCGCGCGCAGCGGCGCCTGCGAACAGCGCGTCCTCGGGCGCGATCTGCTTGCCCATGATGACGATCTTGTCCCACTCGTCCGGTGCACCCACGTCGCGCGTGTCGTACAGCTCGCGCGCGGTCTTCAGGAACTCCTCCTTGTTGCCCCAGACGAAGAAGATCTCCGCGAGCTTGAGCTTGAGGTCCCGCCGCGCCGGCTCGCGGGCGAGGGCGAGGCGCACGAGGTCGGCGGCCTGGTCATAGAGACCATAGGCCATGTGGAAATCCGCCTCGGCGAGCGGGTCGCCCTGATCAAGGTTGATGCCGGTCTCGCCACTGAAAGTGTCTTCGGCGGACACCGTCGGCGCGGCACGGGCCGCCGCGGGATCGACGCGCGGCTGCTCGTATTCGCCCGACTCCTCGACCACGAGACCCCGCTCCTCGCGGCCCGCGATGTTCGGCCGGCGCAGCTTCGTCGTGTCCCTGCCGGCCGCCGGCACGGCGGACACCGGTTGCGTGACTTCCTTGGCCGCTGCGTCGACGCTGACGAAGGTGTCCTCGAGGCTCTCGTCGCGCGAGGCCTGCCAGCGGCGGTAGCCAACGAGTCCGCCGATCAGCGCGAGCAGACCCACCGGTACGAACCAGAATGCCTTGAGACTGTCGAGCAGTCCGGCGAAGAACGACGGCTCCTCGACGGGCGCCTCGCGTCGCGGCCTTGCCTGCATCGGCGCGGGCTTCTCCTCGGCCGGGGGGGCTGCAGGGGCGCGCGCTGCCTCCGCACCGGTCGCCCCGGCGCCCTCGTCGGCAGCAGTGCCGGTAGACGGGGAGACCTCCGGCACAGCCGCGACGGTCTCGGCAGCCGGCGCCTCGGCCGGCGCCGGCGTTGCGGCTGCGGGAGTCGCGATCCCCGCGGCCGCGCCCAACCGCCGCTGCATTTCGGCAAGCTCGCTGTTGCGCAGTTCGAGCAGCCGCCGGGCGTTGCTGAGGTCCGCCTCGAGCTGCGCGACCCGGCTACGTAGCTGCGCGAGTTCGTCGCCGCCCGCGCCAGCGGCGCCGCCGGCTGACCCGGGGGGTGCCGGTTCGGTCGGCACAAGCAGACGCAACCGACCCTCGCCGCGAGCCGCGGCCGGCATCCGCTCGCGCCAGACCTGGCCCTGGCGCCGAACTTCGGCTGCAGCCGCGGACGCAGGCTCGGCCGCCAGCGCGGCGCCCTCGGGGACGCGCAGCACGGCGCCGGCGCGCAGATCGTTCATCGTGCCTTCGAAGGCCTGCGGATTCGCGCGATAGATCGCGACCATGGCCTGCTCGCGCGTGACGCCGCCGATCGCGAAGCGACCGGCGATTGCGCTCAGCGTGTCGCCTCGGCGCACGGTATAGGACTCCCCGCCGGCTTCCGAGATCGGCGCCGGTGTGAGTCCGGACGGCCGTTCGACCGTGCCGCTGCGCGGCGCCGCCGTCGACGGCACCGCCACCGCTGGGGGCGGCGCCTGAGCAGGCGCGGGCGGCGCGAAAACCGGCGGATCGAGCAGCATCGTGTATTCGCGCACCAGCCGGCCCCGACCCCAGTTGGCGTCGATCAGCAGCGTGACGAACGGCTCGGTGATCGCTTCGTTCGATCGCACGCGCAGGACCTCACGACCATCGCTCGAGCGTGCCCGGGTCACGGTCACGCTGGCGAGGAAAGCGGGCCAGTCGAGCCCATAACGCGCGAACGTCTCGCGCGAGGCGAGCTGGGCGCGCAGCGAGGCGAGTTCCTCGGGCGTCGCATTGACCAGCTCGATCTCGGCGTCGAGCGGCGCATTGAGCGTCGAATTGAGCCGGATGTCGCCGAGACCCAGCGCCAGCGCCGCCGGTGAACTCGCCGACAGCACGAGCATCGCCCGCACCCACTGCTTCACGCCCATCTGCACTCCCCGCACGAGCAAGCCGAATTTCAATCAAAATCAGGCACTTGGAGCGAGTCCTTTGCCGTGCCGACGAGCGCGCAATATAACTTATAAATAGTCGCGGACCAAAATCTCGGCGATCTGAACACTGTTCGTAGCCGCACCCTTACGGATGTTGTCCGCGACGATCCATAGGTTCAGGCCCCGCTCGTGTGACAAATCTTCGCGAATCCGTCCGACATAAACTGTGTCGCGGTTCGCGGCTTCGGTCGCCGCGGTCGGGTACCCGCCCGGTTTGCGCTCGTCGAGTACCGCGACGCCGGGAGCCCTCTCGAGCAGCCAACGGGCCTCGGCGGCCGTCAGCTTGCGCCGAGTCTCGATATTGACGACCTCCGAGTGACCGAAGAACACCGGCACCCGTACCGTGGTCGCATTTACGCGAATGCCGGGATCGCCCATGATCTTCTGGGTTTCCCAGAGCATCTTCATCTCTTCCTTCGTGTAGCCGTTGTCCAGGAATTTGTCGATCTGCGGCACGACGTTGAAGCCGATCTGCTTGGCGACGACACGCGGGACGACGGGCCCCTTGCCCGACAGCAGGTCGGCCGACTGCTGCGCGAGTTCCTCGACGGCCTTGGCGCCGGCGCCGGAGACCGACTGGTAGGTGGCGACATTGATGCGCTCGATGCCGGCCGCGTCGTGCAAGGGCTTCAGGGCGACGACCATCTGGATCGTGCTGCAGTTCGGGTTGGCGATGATGCCGCGGGACTTGTATTGCGCGATCGCCGCGGGATTGACCTCGGGGACGACCAGAGGGATGTCGGGCTCGTAGCGGAAATGCGAGGTGTTGTCGATCACTACGCAGCCGCGTGCCGCGGCGAGCGGCGCGTACCTGGCCGACACCTCGCCACCCGCCGAGAACAGGCCGATCTGCGCGCGCGAGAAATCGAAAGTCTCAGCATCGATGACCGGCAGGCGCGCGCCCCGGAACTCGACCGACTTGCCGACCGATCGCCCGCTGGCGAGCGGGAACAGCTCTGCGACCGGAAAGTCACGCTCTTCGAGCACCCTGATCATGGTGCCGCCCACCAGACCTGTTGCACCGAGCACCGCCAAGCGCCAGCTGCGGCCCGCCTCACCTTCGCGCACTCTCACATCCTCCTGGTAATCACGGGTGTCGTCGAGACGACGTCCGCGTTCTGCGCCCGATGGCGCAGATAGTGATCCATCAGCACGATCGCGAGCATCGCCTCGCCGATGGGCGTAGCCCGCAACCCCACACAGGGGTCGTGCCGGCCCGTCGTGACCACTTCTACGGGCTCACCGGCGAGGTTGATCGTGCGCCCCGGAACCTGGATGCTCGAGGTGGGCTTCAGCGACAGGTGCACGACGATGTCCTGTCCCGTCGATATGCCGCCGAGCGTGCCGCCGGCGTTGTTGCTGAGGAAGCCCGTGGGCGTGAGCTCGTCCCGGTGTTCGCTGCCACGCTGCTCGACGGCGTGCACGCCGGCCCCGATCTCGACGGCCTTGACGGCGTTGATGCCCATCATCGCGTAGGCGATGTCAGCGTCGAGCCGGTCGAAGACGGGCTCGCCGAGACCGGGCGGCACGCCCTGGGCGACGATGGTGACGCGCGCGCCGAGCGAATCGCCCTCGCTGCGGATCCTCCAGATCAGATCCTCGAGTTCCGGGACGCGCGCGGGATCGGGGCAGAAGAACGGGTTGCCGTAAGCCGACGGCGGATCGACGGGCTCGATCTCGAGGCTGCCGATCTTGCTAAGGTAGCCGAAGATCCGTACGCCGAGTCGCTCGGCGAGATACTTGCGCGCGATCGCGCCGGCAGCGACTCGCATCACCGTCTCGCGCGCCGAGGATCGCCCCCCGCCGCGGTAGTCGCGCGTGCCGTATTTCTGCTGGTAGGTGTAGTCGGCGTGGCCGGGACGGAACCGGTCCTTGATCTTGTCGTAGTCCCGCGAGCGGGCGTCCGTGTTCTCGATCAGGATGCCGATCGGCGCACCGGTCGTGCGACCCTCGAATACCCCGGAGAGGATGCGCACCGCATCGGCCTCCCGGCGCTGGCTGACGAACTGGGAGGTCCCGGTGCGGCGGCGGTCGACGTCGGCCTGCAGGTCGGCCTCGCTCAACGCGAGCCCCGGGGGGCAGCCGTCCACGATGCAGCCGAGCGCCGGCCCGTGACTCTCGCCGAAGGTCGTGACGCAGAAAACCCTGCCGATCGTATTGCCTGACATCTTCCTCAGCCCGCGTTCCGCCTCACCAGCTGCTCCCGCGTCAGCAGGAACACGCCGCCGCCGCCGCGCTCGAACTCGAGCCACAGGAAAGGCAGGTGCGCGAACGCAAGCTCGACGGCGCGCTGCGAATGGCCTACCTCGACGATCAGCAGTCCGCCCGGACGCAGGTGACGGGGCGCCTCGTCGAGGATCACGCGCACGGAGTCGAGACCGTCACGGCCAGCGGCCAGCCCGAGCGCCGGTTCATGCCAGTACTCGGGCGGGAGACTCGCCATCTCGCGCGCCCCAACGTAGGGCGGGTTGCTGACAATCATATCGTAGCGGCGGCCACGCAGCGCCGAGAAGTGATCGGACCGCAGGCAGCGCACGCGCCGAGACAGACGGTGCGCGCGGACGTTCTCGCGGGCGAGCGCGAGGGCCGCCGCGGAGATGTCGACCGCGTCGACACGCGCCCAAGGCAGCCAGCGAGCGCAGGCGATCGCGATGCAGCCGCTGCCCGTGCCGAGGTCGAGAATCCGGCGCAGCCGGCGGGGTTCGGCCCAGGGTCGAAACTGCGACTCGATCAGCTCGGCGATCGGTGAGCGCGGCACGAGTGCGCGCGGATCGGTGCGCATCGGCAGGCCGGCGAACCAGGTCCGTCCGGTCAGGTATACGGCCGGAATGCGCTCGCGGATGCGCCGACCCAGCAACGCCTCGTACGCGAGCCGCGCGCGCAGATGTACGCGCTGTCCGTACACCGACGATGAAGTATCGAACGGCAGGCCAGCGGCATGCCAGAGCAGCGCCGCCGCTTCGTCGCGCGCGTTGTCGGTGCCGTGACCGAAGTGCACGCGCGCACGGCCGAGGCGCGCGGCGCCACGCGCGATCAGTTCGCCGACGGTCAGGACCTTGCGCCGTCTGTGGGATAATCTCGCCATGCGTGTCTCGCGCCAGAGTTTTGGTCTGCTTGCCGCGGTGGCGGCGCTGGGGGCGCTCGGCGGCATGTTCGCGGCACTGCAGCTGCGCCCCACCGCGCCACCCGCGCCGGCGCTCGCCGCCGGGACGTGGCTGCCGACGCCGCGAGCGGTGGAACCTTTCGCGCTCGTCGACGAAACTGGCGCAGCCGCCACGCTCGAGACGCTACGCGGACAGCCCACCCTGCTGTTCTTCGGCTTCACGCATTGCCCCGACGTCTGCCCGACCACGCTCGCGCTCGTCGCGGCTGCGCGGCGCAAGGCTAACGTGCGCGGACTGCGTGTCGTGCTCGTCAGTGTCGATCCGGAGCGCGACACTCCCGAGCGACTCGCCGCCTACGTACGCGCCTTCGACGCGGATTTCCGCGCGCTGACCGGCTCGGCCGCGGAAATCAACCGCCTCGCCCGACGGCTGGGCGTCGCCGCGATGCGCGTGCCGCTGCCGGGCGGCGATTATACGATCGATCACTCCGCTGCCCTGCTCTGGCTGGACCGCGACGCGCGGCTCGCGGCCATCTTCACCCCGCCGCTGACGCTCGAGTCGCTCGCGGCCGATCTCGCGACGCTGCAGGCCCGCACCACCGGAACCGCACAGTGACGGCGGCAGACCGCGCGTTCGTCGCCCTGCAGCACATGCTGCCCCAGCAAGGCCTGTCGCGTCTCGTGCGTCGCGCCGCGCGCAGCCGCGTACCGTGGTTCAAGAACGCGTTGATACGCCTGTTCGTGCGGTACTTCCGCCCGGACCTCAGCGACGCCGCGCAGACCGATCCGCTCGCCTACCCGAGTCTCAACGCCTTCTTCACGCGGGCACTGCGGCCGGGCGCGCGGCCGCTGCCGCGCGATCCGCTCGAGCTGGCTTGCCCCGTCGACGGTACGATCAGCGAGATCGGCAGCCTCGACGCCGACCGGTTGCTGCAGGCCAAGGGTCGCTACTACACGCTCTCGGCCCTGCTCGCCGGTCAACAGGACTGGGTGCGTCGATTCGTCGGCGGCAGCTTCGCGACGATCTATCTCGCACCCTATAACTACCACCGCATCCACATGGCGCTGCGCGGCACCGTGCGCGAGACCTGGTTCGTCCCGGGCAGGCTGTTCAGCGTCAATCGCGTTACGGCCGACGGCGTGCGCGAGCTGTTCGCGCGTAATGAACGCGTCGTCTGCTGCTTCGAGGACGGTTCGCTGAGCCACGCCATGGTGCTGGTCGGTGCCCTCAACGTCGGCAGCATCGAGACGGTCTGGCACGGCGAGGTCGCCCCGCGCCGACCGCGCCGATTCACGCGGCTGCCCCCACCGGCAGGTGCGGCGACGCTCGAACGCGGCGCCGAACTCGGCCGCTTCAACATGGGCTCGACCATCATCCTGCTGCTACCGGCCGGCGCCGCGCGCTGGCACGCGCAGATGCAGAGCGGCCGTATCGTCCGCATGGGCGAGTCGATCGGTCGGCTGCTGACGGCATGAGCGGCGAGGACTGGCGCCCGAGCGCGACGCTCGCGACGCTGCGGCGGCGCGCGGCGCTGCTGCAGGCCGTGCGCGCGTTCTTCGCAGCCCGCGGCGTACTCGAGGTGGACACGCCGATCCTGTCGCAGTGCGCGGTCACCGACGTGCAGTTGGCCTCGCTGCGCGTCGTTGCCAGTGACGGGCGCTACTACGGCTGGTTGCAGACCTCGCCCGAGTTCGCGATGAAGCGGCTGCTCGCCGCGGGCATCGGCGACATCTGGCAGCTCTGCCGGGTGATGCGCGCCGACGAGTGCGGCAGGCTGCACGACACTGAATTCACGATGCTCGAGTGGTATCGCGTCGGCTGGACCATGGAACAGCTGATCGACGAGGTCGCGGCGCTCGCCGAGGCGGTCT
>CAZAWM010000142.1:0-8518 GCA_964488605.1 uncultured Steroidobacteraceae bacterium
GCCCGAGAGCTGGCGGAGCTGCATGGCGGACGGCTCTTCGTCGAGAGCGCCCTGGGCCGCGGAGCCACCTTCCACCTGGAGCTGCCCCGCGGGCGGGAACATCTCGGCGTCGAGGTGGTCGAGCGGCGCAGCATCACGCGGGCTTTCGGCGCTGGCCTTGCGATCTGCTTCGTACCACTGCCCTTGCACATTCCGCTCGCGGCGCTCGTCGCAGTGGTCGGCCGGCTCAACGTGCCGGTGATGATCGCGACGACCTGGATCGTCAATCCGCTGACGGCGGTACCCGTGTACTACACCGCATACCGCATCGGCGCGCTCGCGCTCGGAACTCCGCCGCACGCTTTCCAGTTCGAGTTGTCGTGGGACTGGTTGCAGCATGGCCTCGGCCCGCGATGGCAGCCGTTCCTGCTCGGCTGCACGCTCTGCGCGGCGACCGCGGGGATACTCGGCTGGGCGTTGCTCGAGTTCATCTGGCGCCGGCGCGTGCGCCAGAAGTATCGCGACAGGCGCTCGGTCTCAATCTTCGGAGACGATGGATTCGCGTAGAAACCCGTCGACCAGGCTTACGACACGCTCCATTCGACGTGCGAGCCGCAGGTCGTGCGTGACGATCACTAGCGCCGTACCCTGCTCGCGGTTCAGCTCGAGCATCAGGTCGAAGACCGCATGCGCGTTGACACCGTCGAGATTGCCGGTCGGCTCGTCGCCGAGCACGACCCTCGGTTCGGTCACCAGAGCGCGAGCGACGGCGGCCCGCTGGCGCTCGCCTCCCGACAGTTCGCCGGGCTTGTGTTCGAGCCGCGCGCCTAGTCCGACCCGCTCCAGTATCCGCACGGCGCGCGCCCGCGCATCCGCTGCCCGCATCCTGCGCACGAGTAGCGGCATCGCGACGTTCTCGAGAGCGCTGAATTCCGGCAACAGGTGGTGGAACTGATAGACGAAGCCGAGCGCACGGTTGCGCATCTTGCCGCGCTCGTTCTCGGACAGCGCGTGCAGGTCGCGTCCCTGGAGCAGCACCTGCCCGGCCGTGGGTCGGTCGAGCCCACCGAGGATCTGCAGCAGGGTCGTCTTGCCCGAACCCGAAGCGCCGACGATCGCGAGCCGCTCGGCAGGACGCACCGCCAGATCAATGCCCCTGAGGACCGCCAGCTCCTGCGGCCCCTCGCGGAAGGTACGGCGCACCCCGCGCGCCTCGAGCACCGCGTCACTCACGACGCAGCGCCTCGGCCGGCGCCGTCCGTGAGGCGCGCCAGGCTGGATAGACCGTCGCGAGAGCGCACAGCCCGAAGGCGACCAATGTGACCTCGACCACGTCCCGTCCCTCGATGAACGCCGGCAACTCGCTCATGTAGTAGATCTTTTCGTCGAGGAAGCGGAAACCGACGAGACGTTCGAGCAGCACCACGAGCGATTGCACGTTGAGCGCCAACACGCAGCCCAGTACGGTGCCGGCCACCGTGCCGCCCAGCCCGATCATTGTCCCCTGCAGCGCGAATGTTGCGAGGATGTTGCGCGGACCGGCTCCGAGGGTGCGCAGGATCGCGATCTCCGCCTGCTTCTCCTTCACGATCATCACCAGTGTGGCGACGATATTGAACGCTGCCACCAGCACGATCATCAACAGGATTACGAACAGGACCGACTTGGTCAGTTCGATCGAACGGAAAAAATTCGCGTGGTTGCGCGTCCAGTCGCTGACGAAGAAGCCACCGCCGAGTCGCAGTGCGAGCTCGCGAACGGTCTGTGGCGCGGCGAACGGATCGTCGAGTTCGAGCCGCACTCCGGTCACGCGGTCGCCGAGCCGATACAGACGTGCGGCATCGGCCATATGTACTAGCGCGAGGCCGCGGTCGAATTCGTACATTCCCGACTCGAACAGTCCGACCACGGCGAAGCGGCGCATGCGCGGCTTGATGCCATCCGGAGTCGCTGTCGCTTCGGGTGCCATCACGATAACGTCGTCGCCGACCGCGATACCAAGCTCGCGAGCGAGTGCGCTGCCGAGTACGATGCGCCAGCCGCCGGGCACCAGGTCCTCGAGGGAGGCCTGCTGCAGCCGCGTCGCCAGGCCCTCGCTACGGCTCTCGAAGCTCGGGTCCACGCCGCGCACGGCGGCCGCCAGCACACGCGATCCCCGCGCAATCATCGCCTGCGCCTCGATGAACGGCACTGCGGTCCGCACGCTGGGTAGCGTCAGCGCAGCGGCGCGCGCGGCACGCCAGTCGGGCAGCGCCCCATCGAGTCCCGTCAGAGTCGCGTGCGAAGTCACAGAAAGGATCCGCGACCGCAGCTCACGTTCGAATCCATTCATGACTGACAGTACGACGATCAGCACGGCGACCCCGCGAGTCAGGCCGAGTCCCGCCATCGCCGCGACCAGCGAGAGGAAGCCTCGGCGCCGCGTTGAGCGCAGATATCGCGTGCCGAGCAGCCACTCGTACATCGCCATCGGCTCACTCGTAGCGCAGCGCTTCCGCTGGCTCGACGCGCGCGGCTCGCAAAGAGGGATAGACCGTGGCGAGGGCTGTCAGCAGCAGCGCCGTAGCGCATATCCAGGCGACGTTGGCCCACTTCAGTTCCGAGGGGAATCCGGTGATCGCATAGACTTCCGGGCTGAAGATCTCGATGCCCAGAGAGCGCTCGACGAATGCGACGATGGGCTCGATGCGCAAGGCAACGAGCACGCCGATTGCAGCACCCAGCATCACCCCACACCAGCCGATGACGAGACCCTGGGTTGCAAAAATGCCCATCACGGCCTGCGGCGATGCGCCGAGCGTCCGCAGTATCGCAATGTCGTTACGTTTGTCGGTTACGACCATGACCAGCATGGCGACGATGCTGAACGCCGCGACTGCGACCACCAGCATCAGCATGGTGGCCGTCATCGTCTTCTCGATGCGGATCGCACGGAAGTAGTTCGCGTTGTCCTGGGTCCAGTCGCGGACCTCCCACTGCTCACCGAGACGTTCACGCAGCGAAGCCGCGACGAGCGGCGCCGCGAGCGGATCGTCGACGCGCAGCCGCAGGCCGCGCGCCCGGCCGTCCGCGCCGGCGATCGCGAGCACGTCGTCGAGCGGCGCCATCACCAGCACGGCGTCGTGATCCTGCAGACCGACCTCGAATACCCCCGCCACCGTGAATTCGCGCAGCCGCGGGTTGGGCGCACCGTCGTCGGACACGCCTGGTACCAGCAGCGTGATCCGATCGCCGACGGCGAGCGAGAGCTGCTGGGCGACGACGCTGCCGACGACGACTCGCCCGGAGCCGCTGCGCAGTTCGTCGAGACTGCCTTCGATCAACGCCCCGGCCGCTTCGGACACCCGACGCTCCAGTTCCGGGTCGATGCCCCGCAATGACACCGGCAGCATCTCCGGGGAATGCACGGCCAGTGTCTGCAGCTCGACATAGGGCGCAACCGCCGTGACGCGCGCTGCGTCTCGGGCCTGCCCGAGCGCGGCCTGCCAGGCCGCCTCGTCAGCACGGGCCGGCGTATCGGCGGCGACGATGCGCGCGTGAGAGGACAGCGCCAGCAAGCGATCACGCAACTCCGCCTCGAGCCCATTCATGACCGATAGGATCACGATCAGCACCATCACGCCCACGGCGACGCCGAGCAGGGACACCCAGGTGATGAACGAGACGAAGAAGCCATGCGAGCGGGCGCGCACGTAGCGCAGTCCGACGAACAGGGAAAGCGGGTGGAACATCGATGAGAGGACGGGGTACCGCCTATCGGACAGGGCGAGGCCCCGTTACCGTCATTTAACCACAGGCCCGTCGCCGGGCGAAAAGAGGACATGCGTCACGGACCGCGCTAGCCGCGCGCCGACAGGCGGCCGCTCACGGGTCCCGATGCTATATTTCCTGGGGTCGCTCGCTGCTGGAGGCATCGCAAATGACCAGGCGAAATTCCCGCCCTTCGCGCCGCACTGGCGCCCTGCTCGGGCTGCTGGCGATCTTGGCTACTCCGGCCCAGGCCGATCTCATCGTCGTGGACGGCCAGGTGCAACTGCAGCCGGCCACGGTGGAGACGCCACGTCGCGGCATGAGCATGAAGGCCGTCGAGGCCCGCTTCGGCGCGCCGCGCAACCGCATCGCCGCCGTCGGCGAGCCGCCGATCTCTCGCTGGGAGTATGATGGCTTCACGGTGTACTTCGAGCGCGATCTGGTCCTGCACACCGTCGTCCGCAGCAGCTGAGCGGCGCGGATTGCGGTAAGCTTCGCGGCCCCGCGCCCGTGCGCCCGCGCCGTCGATGCTCTGCCCACTGCTGCCAGACTCCGATCATCCACGTGTAGAGTGGCTGCAGCTCCACGGCAGCGCGAGCTCGCTGCTGATCGCCGAGGCGGCTGCGACCGCTACCGCGCCTCTCGTCGTCATCGCCACAGACAGCCGTGAGCTCGACCGCCGGCGAGCCGAGCTCGAATTCTTCTCGAACGGTACTTTGCGCACTCTGGTGCTGCCGGATTGCGAGGTGCTGCCCTACGATATCTTCTCGCCACTCCCCGACATCGTCTCCGAGCGGCTTCAGGTACTCGCCGAGCTGCCCACACTCGGTCGCGGCATCTTGCTGCTCACGGCCGACACGCTGGTCCAACGCCTCCCGCCGACGAGCTACGTCGCGAGTCGCAGCTTCGCACTCGCGGTCGGTGACACGCTCGGCCTCGAAGCCTTCCGACATCGGCTGGTCGAGTGCGGCTACGCCGGCGTCGGCCAGGTCGGCGCGCCCGGAGAGTTTGCGTTGCGCGGCTCGCTGCTCGACGTGTTCCCGATGGGCGCGGCCGCACCGTTGCGGATCGATCTGTTCGACGACCAGATCGAAGCGATCCGGCAGTTCGATCCGCAGACCCAGCGCTCGGGCCCCATGCTCGAGCGCGTTAGGCTGCTGCCGGCGCGCGAGTTGCCGCTCGACGCCGACGCGATTCGCGCGTTTCGACGCCGCTGGCGTATGCGCTTCGAAGGCGACCCGACGCGTAGCGCGATCTACCGCGGCGTCAGCGAGGGCTGCGCGCCGGCCGGGATCGAGTGCTACCTGCCGCTGTTCTTCGACGCGACCGCCACGTTGTTCGACTATTTGCCGTCCGGCACCACGTTCGTCCTCGACGAGGTTGTCGAGCCGGCGATCGAAGCCGGTGCGGCTACGATCGCGGCGCGCTATGAGGAGCGGCGACACGATCTCGAGCGCCCCTTGCTCGCTCCGGACGAGATCTACCTCAGTGTCGCGGACGTCCGGCAGGCACTGGCGGCGCGCCCGCGTATCGACCTTCGGCGTTTCAAGACTGATGCGCCCGACGATGCGACGCGCCGGCATTACCCGACCCAGGCGCCGCCTGATCTGCGGCTCGATCTGCGCGCCGAGCAGCCGCTGACGCCGCTGCGTACCATGCTCGACGAGTTCCCGGGACGGGTGCTGATCGCCGTCGACTCGCCGGGCCGCCGTGAAGTCGTCGCCGAGCTGTTGCGCGGGGCTATGCTCGATGCACGCATTTACGACGGCTGGACGTCGTTCCTCGGCGACTCGGCCCCGCTCGGCATCGCGATCGCTCCGGAGTTCGCCGGGCTCAGCCTCACCGAGCCGCCACTGCGCGTGTTGCCGGAGGCGGCGCTGTTCGGCGCCCGCGCCCGTCAGGAGCGTCGCCGACGCAAGAGTGCCGCCGACCCCAACGCCATTCTCCGTGACATTCAGGATCTCGCCCCCGGCTCCCCGGTGGTCCACGAGACCTATGGCGTGGGCCGCTATGTCGGACTGCAAGCCATGGTCGTCGGTGATCAGTATGGCGAGTTCGTCACCCTCGAATATCAGGACGGCGACCGCCTCTACGTACCCGTGCACTCGCTGCATCTGATCAGTCGCTACACGGGCACCTCGCCCGAGAGTGCCCCGCTGCACAAGCTCGGCACCGATCAGTGGGCACGGGCGCGTCGTCGGGCCGCCGATAAGGTGCGGGACGTCGCCGCCGAGCTGCTCGACCTCTACGCCAGGCGCAAGGCCCGCACCACCCGTCCGCTGGCGGTCGGCGAGCTCGAGTATCAGAGTTTCGCCAACGCATTTCCGTTCGAGGAGACCGCCGACCTGGCCGAGGCGATCGCGAAGGTAATCGCCGACCTCGCGGGCTCCCAGCCGATGGACCGCATCGTCTGCGGCGACGTCGGCTTCGGTAAGACCGAAGTGGCCATGCGCGCCGCGTTCGTGGCGGTACAGGCCGGACGCCAGGTCGCGGTGCTCGCGCCGACCACCCTGCTCGCGCAGCAGCATTACAACAACTTTCGGGACCGATTCGCCGACTGGCCCGTGCGCATTGAAGTGCTGTCACGGTTCCGCGGCGGCAAGGACGCCGATGCCGTCGTCGAGGCCATTGAGCGCGGCACGGTCGACATCGTGATCGCGACGCACCGGCTGCTGCATGCCGGAGTGCGATTCCGCGAACTCGGCCTGGTGATCATCGACGAGGAGCACCGCTTCGGCGTACGCGACAAGGAGCGGCTCAAGGCGTTGCGCAGCGACGTACACGTGCTGACGCTGACTGCGACGCCGATCCCGCGCACCCTCAACATGGCCCTCGGCGGATTGCGCGAGCTGTCACTGATCACGACGCCGCCGGCGGAGCGTCTCGCCATCAAGACCTTCGTGACCGAGTGGCACGATGCCTCGCTTCGCGAGGCGATTCTCCGCGAACTGCGCCGCGGTGGCCAGGTCTACTTCGTCCACAACGAGATCCGCGATATCGAAAAGATGGGTGCCACGCTCGCCAAACTCGTGCCGGAGGCGCAGATCCGAATCGGCCACGGCCAGATGCGCGAACGTGAACTCGAGCAGCTGATGGTCGACTTCTACCATCGACGGTTCAACGTGCTGCTCTGCACGACGATAATCGAGAGCGGTATCGACGTTCCGACCGCGAACACGATCATCATCAATCGCGCCGACCGCTTCGGGTTGGCGCAGCTGCACCAGCTGCGCGGGCGAGTCGGACGCTCGCACCATCGTGCCTACGCTTACCTGATCACGCCGCCACGCAGGGCGCTCGGCCAGGACGCGCTGAAGCGACTTGAGGCGCTCGAGTCCCTCGAGGAACTCGGCGCCGGCTTCGTGCTCGCGACCCACGATCTCGAGATTCGCGGCGCAGGCGAACTGCTCGGCGAGGACCAGAGCGGCGAGATGATGGAAGTGGGGCTCGCGATGTACCTCGACATGCTCGAGCGCGCCGTCCAGTCGCTGCGGACCGGCCAGGCGCCCGAGCTCGATGCACCGCTGTCGGCTCCGACCGAGGTCGAGATGCGGGTGCCGGCTCTGTTCCCGGAGAGCTACATCGGCGACGTGCACGTCCGCCTCGCGCTCTACAAACGCATCGCCGCCGCGCCCGGCGATCGCGAGATCGACGACCTGCTCGAGGAGATCGTCGACCGCTTCGGCGCGATACCGCCTCCGGCGACTAACCTGCTGCGCATTGCGCGCCTGCGTGCACGCGCGCGAGCGCTCGGTATCCGTCGCATGGACTTCGGCGCACATGGCGGCTACCTGCTGTTCGAAGAGAACAATGGCGTGGACCCGCGTGCCGTCATCCGCCTGATCCAAGACCGCTCGCGCCGCTTCCGGCTCGAGGGTCCGCTGAAGCTGCGCGTCTCCGAGCATCTCGAGACCGACGATGCGCGCTTCGAGTTCGTGAACGCCCTGCTCGACGAGCTCGCCGGCGGCGCAGCAGCCGCGGCCTGACCCTGCGCCACAGCGTCGGCACGTCGGCCGCCGTCGTCGCCGAGGGGCATCGGTTATCATGGCCGACATGAAATCGCTGCGCGTGCTGCTCATCGCGGCCCTGCCTACGATCGCCCTGCCGCAGTCGTCGCCGTCGCCCGTCTATCGCGTCGAGATCCTCATATTCCGTGTGATCGGCGGGCCGTCGAGTAGCGAGGACTGGGCAGCGTCTGCGCCCCGCACCGCCCGCGGCTCCTCGGCCGATGGCGGAGAACGCAGCGGCGCCGCGCAGGTCGGCCGGCTCGTGGCTCGATTGCCGCCCGGCGAACTGCAGCTCGCGGAGCTGCATGCCCGATTGGCCTCGAGTACCGCCTACGAGCCGTTGGCGCACGTGGTTTGGACCCAGACCGCAAGCTCGTGGGGCTCGCGCGCGGGTTTCAGGCTGGACCAGCTCGGCGTCAACGTCCCGGGGCTCAGCGGTCTAGTCTACCTCGAGCGCGGCACCTACCTGCATCTGGGATTCGCGCTGCGTTACGTAGCGGGGGCCAGCTACGCGCTCAACGAGACCCGGCGCGTAAAATTCTACGAACGCCACTATTACGATCATCCTGCGTTCGGCGTGATCGCGCTGGTGACGCCGGCGCAGGGAGGCCGTCCGGGCGGAAGCTGACCCGGGCCGTCCCAGCCGGCGGACGGACTCTAGGACTGCAAGCTCAGGGCCGGCGTCGCGGCTGCCCGGGCCAGTAGTTCCTGGCTCGCACGCCATCTTTCGGATGTCTGCAATGTGCCCGGCTCGGCGACCGGGCGACCTCGCAGACGGACGC
>CAZAWM010000143.1:0-8518 GCA_964488605.1 uncultured Steroidobacteraceae bacterium
GAGCCCCTTGGACAGGGCCTTCATGCGCAGCGGATCCTTGAGCACCGCGCGGCGGAACAGCTCGGGCGCGAAGTTTGGTATGCCGGTGAAGATCAGGTGCTCGCCCTCGGTGAACGAGTCGCCGATGTTGATCGTGCCGTGGTTGTGCAGGCCAATGATGTCGCCGGCATAGGCTTCGTCGGCGGCGCTGCGGTCGGCCGCCATGAAGGTCAGCGCATCGGCGATACGCACGTCCTTCCCGAGCCGCACGTGTCGCAGCCGCATGCCGCGCGTGTACTTGCCCGAGCACAGACGCAGGAAAGCGATGCGGTCGCGGTGACCCGGATCCATGTTCGCCTGGATCTTGAAAACGAAGCCACTCAGGCGTGGCTCCTGCGGCTGCACCATGCGCTGTACCGAGGGACGAGGCTGTGGAGCGGGGGCGTGCGCCGTGAACGCCTTGAGCAGTTCCTCGACGCCGAAGTTGCCGATTGCCGAACCAAAGAACACCGGGGTCTGGCGCCCGGCACGATAGGCCTCGATATCGAATGCCTGGGTCGCACCGCGAACGAGCTCGATCTCTTGGTCGAAGGCGGTCGCGCGCTCGCCGAGCAGCTCGCGACCGGCCGCGCTATGGAGTCCATCGATGACGAAGTTCGCCCCGACGCGGCCCTTCTCGGCCGCCGTATAGACGTAGATGCGGTCCTCGCCGAGGTGATAGATCCCGAGAAGGTCGCGGCCCATGCCGATCGGCCAGGTCACCGGGGCGGTGTCGATGCGCAGCACGCGCTCGATCTCGTCGAGCAGCTCGATCGGCGCACGACCCTCGCGGTCGAGCTTGTTGATGAAGGTCATGATCGGCGTATCGCGCAGCCGACAGACGTCCATTAGCTTGATGGTCCGCTCCTCGACTCCCTTCGCGCAGTCGATCACCATCAGTGCCGAGTCGACCGCCGTCAGCGTCCGGTACGTGTCCTCCGAGAAGTCCTCGTGGCCCGGAGTGTCGAGCAGGTTTACGACGCAGTCGCCGTAGGGGAACTGCATCACCGAAGAGGTCACCGAGATGCCGCGCTGCTGTTCGAGGCGCATCCAGTCGGAAGTGGCATGTCGGGTCGCCTTGCGCCCCTTGACGGTGCCGGCCATCTGAATCGCGCCGCCGAACAGCAGCAGCTTCTCGGTTAGCGTGGTCTTGCCGGCATCCGGGTGCGATATGATCGCAAAAGTGCGACGGCGAGCAATTTGCTGCTCGAGCGAGCTCATGAGGAAATCTTGGGCGGTGGGGACGGCCGCGATTCTACCAGCACGGCTGCGCCGGGCGGCCGCTCAATCCTGGCGAACCAGCGACCGTCGCAATACGGCAGCGTCCTCGCGGCCGCCGACGGCCTGATAGTAGCCGCGCCGCAAACCGACCTGGCGGAAGCCCATCGAATGGTACAGGCGGATCGCCGCGGTATTGCTCGGACGGACTTCGAGGAAAGCCTCCGTCATGCCCGCGAGCCGACCGCGCTCGAGCAGATGCTCGAGCAGTCGCCGGCCCAGGCCACGGCAGCGGAACTCCTCGCGCACGCAGAGGTTGAGGATGTGCGCCTCGCCGGCCCCGACGCTGAGAATCGCGTGCCCGATGATCACGCCGGCGAGCTCGACCACCCGGCAGGTATACCCGACACGCAGGCAGTCGCGGAAGACACCCTCGCTCCACGGGAACTGGTACGAGGCGCGTTCCACCGCCACGACGGCCGGCAGGTCGGCCTCCACCATGGCACGGATCACGATCTCAGGCACCGGTTGGACGCGGTCGGCGGCGGTGGCCATCGTCAGGGTTTCGGTGGCGCGCTCGCGCCAGTCATTTCCTCGAACACGCGGCGGGCGAACTTGAGATCTTCCCAGGCTTTGCGCTTCTCGCCAGGGGCGCGCAGCAGGTACGACGGATGATACGTGACCACCAGCGGAGTCCGCAGCGGACCAAAGCGGTGCACCTGACCGCGCAGGCGGCCGATCGGCGCCTCGGTGCCGAGCAGCGTCTGTGCTGCGATGCGGCCGACGCAGAGGATGATGGCCGGTCGCAGCAGCGCGATCTGGCGCATCAGGTAAGGCAGGCAGCAGTCGACCTCGTCCGGGCGGGGATCGCGATTCCCGGGCGGCCTGCACTTGAGGATGTTGGCGATAAATACCCTCGGCCGCGGCAGGTCGATCGCGAGCAGCATGCGATCGAGCAATTGACCGGCCGGGCCGACGAACGGCTCGCCGCGCAGGTCCTCCTGCTCGCCTGGTGCCTCACCGACCACTAGCCAGCGCGCCTTGACATCGCCGACACCGAACACCGTCTGCGTTCGGCCGGCCGCCAGACCGCAGCGTGTACACGCGGCCACCTCGGCACGCACTCGCTCCCAGTCGTCGGTGGACGCGGGTTCGGCAGCCGTGGCATGGCCGGCACGCCCGGCGTAGGGCGCCGACGAGGGAGCCGGGCCGGTGATCAGCGCAGCGCCGGCGAGCGCCTGCGGCGGCGTGGCCGATGCGCGCGCGACCCGCGGCCGCCAGACATCGATGCCGAGCGCCTCGAGATACTGCTCGCGTCGGTTCATGCAGCCTTGGCGGAATCAGGATGTGCTGCTGCCGCGCGTCGCGCGGCGCAGCCTGCGCCCTAGCCACTGCAGCGGCGCAGTCAGCGCGAACACGGTGAACATCGCGAGCAGCATCGTGGCAGGCTCCGCGGCGATCAGCCCGAGAAAGGCCGGCACGATGATGAAGTAGGCGAACTTGATGCGCCGGTCCCAGTCGACCTGCTTCATGCTGACGTACGCGAACTTCGAGACCATCAGCGAGCCGGCCGCGGCCGTCAGCGAGAATGTGAGGATCAGTCCCGCGAGCCCCGGCTCGCGCCAGCCGCTCGAGAACCAGACGAAGGCGGCCACGAGCGCCGCGGCCGACGGACTGGGCAAACCCTCGAAATAGCGCTTGTCGGCGCCGGCGGCACGTGAATTGAAGCGCGCGAGGCGCAGCGCGGCGCAGACGGCGTAGAAGAACGCGGCGATCCAGCCGAAGCGTCCCCAGGCGTTGCCGTACTCGGCAATCCGCGCCACACCCCATTGGTAGGCGACGAGCGCTGGCGCGAGGCCGAAGGACACCATATCGGCAAGGCTGTCGTATTCCTTGCCAAAGCTGCTCTCGGTGCGCGTCCAGCGCGCCACGCGGCCGTCGAGACCGTCGAAGATCATCGCCAGGAAGATCGCGCCGCCGGCGCGCGCGAAGTCGCCGTTGATCGCCGAGACGATCGCGAAGAATCCGCAGGCAAGGCAGGCCGTGGTCAGCAGGTTCGGCAGCAGCGAGACGCCGCGCCGGCGGGAATCGGCACCGAAGTCTGGAGTCGACGTAGACAAGCGGGTTCCGGTCGGACGGCGCAGGGGCGCCCATGATAGGCCCGCGCTGCGGGCGGCGCCAACGGCCGCCACCGTGACCGCCCTGCTAACATTGCGGCTTCAGGTCGAGCAACGAAACCGATGCGCTGGTCGCGATACCCCATTCAGACCGTCAAGGAGACCCCCGCCGAGGCCGAAGTCGTGAGCCACCAGCTCATGCTGCAGGCAGGCCTGATCCGCCGCCTGGCCGCCGGCATCTACACCTGGACGCCGTTCGGGCTGCGCACGCTGCGCAAGGTCGAGAACATCGTCCGCGAGGAAATGGACCGGGCCGGCGCGCTCGAGGTCCTGATGCCCGCCGTGCAACCGGCCGAGCTCTGGCAGGAATCGGGACGCTGGGAACAGTACGGACCCGAACTGCTTCGTCTCAAGGACCGCCACCAGCGCGACTTCGTGATCGGCCCCACGCACGAGGAGGTCATCACCGATCTGGCGCGTCGCGAGCTCAAGAGCTACCGTCAGCTGCCGGCCAACTTCTACCAGATCCAAGTGAAGTTCCGGGACGAGATCCGGCCGCGCTTCGGCGTCATGCGCGGGCGCGAGTTCATCATGAAGGACGCCTATTCGTTCCACGCCGACGAGGCCTCGCTGCGCGAGGGTTACGCGATCATGCGCGAAGCGTACACGCGGATGTTCACGCGCATGGGACTCGAGTTTCGCGCCGTGCAGGCCGACACGGGCGCAATCGGCGGAAGCGCCTCCGAAGAGTTCCAGGTGCTCGCGCAGTCCGGCGAGGACGCCATCGCCGTTGCCGACGGCGACGATTTCGCGGCCAATCTCGAGCTCGCGCCGGCGCTGCCGCCGGCCGGATCGCGTCCACCACCGACGGCGCCGCTCGCGCGCGTCGCGACGCCTGGCCGACGCACGATCGCCGAGGTGGCCGCCTTCCTCGGCATCGAGCCGCAGCGGACCGTCAAGCTGTTGCTCGTCGAGGGCAACGGGCCCGACAAGCTCGTCGGCCTGCTGCTGCGCGGCGACCACGAGCTCAATGCCGTCAAGGCGCAGAAGCTCGCCGGTGTCGCGAGCCCGTTGCGCATGGCCTCGCCCGAAGCGGTACAGGCCGCGACCGGCTGCGAGCCGGGTTTCCTCGGCCCCGTGGGACTGTCGATACCCCTGTACGCCGATCACGCGGCGCTGGCGCTCGCGGACTTCGTCTGCGGCGCGAATGAGCGCGATGTGCACCTGACTGGCGTCAACTGGCTTCGCGACCTGCCGGCGCCGCCGGCCGCTGACCTTCGGAACGTGGTCGACGGCGATCCGAGCCCGACGGGCCGCGGCGTGCTGCGTATCGTGCGCGGCATCGAGGTCGGCCACATCTTCCAGCTCGGTCGCAAGTACAGCGCCGCGATGAATGCGACCGTGCTCGACGAGAATGGCCGGAGTGTGGCGATGTTCATGGGCTGCTATGGCATTGGCATCACGCGCATCGTCGCCGCGGCTATCGAACAGAATCACGACGCGGCCGGCATCGTCTGGCCCGAACCACTGGCGCCCTTCCGGCTCGCGATCGTGCCGCTCAACGCAGCACGCTCCGAGCGCGTGCGCACGACGGCCGAGAGCCTCTACGCCGAGTTCACCGCAGCGGGCATCGAGACACTCCTCGACGATCGCGACGCACGCCCGGGTGTCAAGCTCGCCGACGTCGAACTGATCGGCATCCCGCACCGCATCGTTGTCGGCGAGCGCGGGCTCGAGGCAGGCAGACTCGAGTACCGGCACCGCCGCGCCACCGCCAACGAGGACATCACGCTCGATGGAGCGGTCGAGTTTATCCGTTCGCGGCTGGCGCACTGAGCCGATCCGTATCCCGCTGCTCGCCGCGGCGCTCGCCATCGCGCTCGCGGCCGCGCCCCTGCGCGCCGACCAGCAACGCGATCCCGAACTGCGCGAAGTCCTCGCGCGCGCCATCGCCGAAGCGGCGTGCTTTGCCGACGAGCACGAGTCGGCGGTCTGGTACAAGCTGATGGAACCGCGCCTGCGGCGCATCGTGCCCGATCGGGACGAGCGGCTGCTGATCCTCAAGCACGTTTTCTGCGAATCCAATCGGCCCGGTGAGCTGCGCCTGCCGCCCGGGCTCGTGATGGCCGTGATCGACGTCGAAAGCCGTTTCAACCGCTGGGCCGTCTCCTCGGCGGGTGCCGTCGGACTCATGCAGATCATGCCGTTCTGGCCGCGTGAGCTCGGCATGCAACGGCATCAGCTCGTGCGCATTCCCGAGAACATCCGCATGGGCACGGCGATCCTGCGACACTATCTCGAGCGCGAGCGCAACAACGTGCCGCGGGCACTCGCTCGCTACAACGGCAGCGTCGGCCGCCGCTGGTATGCCGACATGGTCATCAACCGCTGGACCCGCTGGAACGGTGCCGACGACCTCGGCCTGGATGCCGGCGAGGCCGTGCTGAGGTATGGACATGACTGAGATCCTCGTTCTCTACTACTCGCGGCACGGCGCCACGGCCGCGCTCGCCCGTCAGGTATGCCGCGGCATCGAGAGCGTGGACGGCGCCGCCAGCGTGCTGCGCACCGTGCCACCCGTCAGCGCCGAGAGCGAACGGCCCGTGAAGGCCGTGCCGGATGCCGGCGCACCGTACGCGACCCTGGACGACCTGCGCCACTGCGCCGGTCTCGTGCTCGGCAGCCCGACACGTTTCGGCAATATGGCCGCGCCCCTGAAGTACTTCCTCGACGGCACATCGAGCCTGTGGCTGTCCGGCGAGCTCGCGGGCAAGCCGGCCGCCGTTTTTACGTCGACTCAGACCCAGCATGGCGGCCAGGAGTCGACGCTGCTGACGATGATGCTGCCGCTGCTGCATCACGGCATGTATCTGGTCGGCGTGCCGTTCACGGAGCGCGCGCTGACGGAGACGCGCACCGGGGGCACGCCCTACGGCGCCTCGCATGTGACCGCCGGAGAGAACAGCCCCCAGCCGTCGGAGCACGAGGCCGCGATCGCCCGCGCACTCGGGCGGCGCGTGGCCGTGCTTGCGACCGCCCTGGCAGCGTCGGCTACTGCTCGCCCAGTACCTCGCGGATGAACGGTACGGTGAGCCGCCGCTGCGCGACGAGCGCGGCGTCGTCGAGCGCATCGAGCAGGTCACAGAGCGCCCGCATGTCGCGCGGCCAGCGCCGCTGGACCCAGCGTAACGTCTCGTCCGGCAGTTCTACGCCGCGCAGGGCCGCGCGCCGCCGCAGTGCCTCGGCCTGCTGGGCCTCGTCGAGCTCTCGGACTTCGAAAATCGCGCTGCCAGCGAATCGCGAGGCGATGTCGGGCAGGCACCAGTCGAGCCGCGCTGGCGGCGCGTCGGCGCTAACGACCAGCGCCGCGCCACGTTCGTCCACGTCCCGGAACAGTCCGAACAGCGCGAGCTCGCGCTCGACGTCGCCAAGCGCGAACGGCAGATCGTCGATACAGAGCCGGTCGATACCACGCCAGCCTTCGAGCAGTGCGGCCGTGACGGGCTGCAGTGCGGCGAGCGGCACGTAGGCGGCACGCAGCGCGACGGGCGTCGCGGCACACACGGCCTGCAGCAAGTGGCTGCGGCCGCTGCCCGGCGGACCCCACAGCCAGCAGACACCGGCCCCGTACCGCGCGAGGCCTTGCAGCCGCTCGACGAGCTCGGCGTTGGCGCCGGCGAGGAAGCTGTCGAAAGTGGCGCGCTCGCGCAGACGCACGCCGAGCGGCAGCTGGCGCATCTCAGCCCTGCCTGACATCGCCCGCATACGGCGCTGGCAGCCACCAGGCGCGGCTCACGAACAGGCGCAGGTAATCGATGCCGGACAGCAACGTGGTCGCGAGCGTCGCGATCGCGAGGAATTCGAGCGGCTCGCGCGGCGGCAGGCCCCAGCCAGTGTGACCGATCGCCATGAGCAGCACGCTGATCTGCAGCGCTGTGTTGATCTTCGAGATCACGGTCGGCCGGCCATGCAGTGGGCCAAACCAGAGCCGATACACGAGTGCACCGCCGCCGATCACGAGGTCGCGCGCGATCGCCGCGGCGGCCAGCCACCACGGCACGATGGCGAGCCAGGAGGCTGCCACGAACATGCTGACCAGCAACAGCTTGTCGGCGAGCGGATCTAGGAAACGCCCGAGGTCCGAGGTCCAATGGAAGCGCTTGGCGAGGAACCCGTCGACGCCGTCGGAGACGGCGGCGATCGCGAACATGCTGAGTGTGAGACCATACCGACCCGCTGCCAGCGCGGCGACCGCCGGCCAGGTCAGCAGGATGCGCAGCACGCAGATCAGGTTCGGCAGGTGACGCATGGCTTCAGTCCGGGCGCAGCGCGGGCAGCGGGCCCATGCATGCGCCACGCCGCGCGGAAATCGCGCTCTGGCCGCCGATGGCGATCATGTGCGGAGCTCGAAGCGACTGCGGTCCTGTCAAACCGCTACAATAGCATAGGCATTCCGGCTCCCCGCGGCGCAGCGCGCGACATGAACCAAGGCAGGCAGGCAGGCATCACCTATCGGGACGCCGGCGTCGACATCGACGCGGGCGATGCGCTGGTCGACCGAATCAAGCCGCTCGTGCGACGCACGCAGCGGCGCGAGGTACTGGCCGGCATCGGCGGCTTCGGCGCGCTCGTCGAGATCCCGCCGGGCCGCTGGCGTCACCCGGTGCTGGTTTCTGGCACGGATGGTGTGGGCACGAAGCTGCGACTCGCCATCGACATGGGCCGGCACGACACGATTGGCATCGATCTCGTCGCGATGTGCGCCAACGACGTCGCGGTCTGCGGCGCCGAGCCGCTGTTCTTCCTCGACTACTACGCTACCGGCAAGCTCAGCATCGAAGTTGCTGCGCGCGTGATCGAGGGCATCGTCGCCGGTTGCGAGCAGGCCGGATGCGCGCTGGTTGGTGGCGAAACCGCGGAGATGCCCGGCATGTATGACGGCGAGGACTACGATCTCGCCGGCTTCTGCGTCGGCGTCGTCGAGAAGGACGGCATCATCGATGGCTCGCGCATGCGTGCCGGCGACGTCGTGCTCGGCCTGCCGTCGACCGGCGCGCACTCGAACGGCTATTCACTGATCCGCAGGCTGATCGCCGTCGCCGGCGCCGACGCCACGACGCAGCTCGACGGGCGACCGCTGTTCGACCGACTGCTCGAACCGACCC
>CAZAWM010000144.1:0-8388 GCA_964488605.1 uncultured Steroidobacteraceae bacterium
GCAGGTCGTCCTCGAGGTAGGGATTGCGCTGCACGACCCAGATGTCGCCGAGCACCTCGTAGAGCATCCGCGCGGAGCGACCCGTGCGTCGCTCGCTCCGCAGCTCGTCGAGCAGCCTCCAGGCCTCCGCGCCGAGCAGCCGGATGACGATCTCGCGGTCCGAGAACGAGGTGTAGTTATAGGGAATCTCGCGTAGCCTGGGCGGCGAGTCGGGCACCGCTGCCGCGGCGATGGGTGGCAAAGGAAGGGTCTGTACGGCGGCCATGATGGGGTACGTCCACGTCCATGCGGAACGAGTCTGCCTTAGCGTAGCACTGCGGCTGTTCCGGAGTGACGCCGGTCGGCCGCAAGGCTAGGATGCAGACAGTTCCAGGAAGGACAGGCTCCCAAGGAGGTTGCATCATGTCGTCCACCAGCCATACCGACCGTCTGCTCGAGGATCTACGGCAGGTCGTCGAGGACACCGAGGCCCTGCTGCGTGCCACTTCCGAGCAGGCCGGCGAGCGCGTCGAAGAAGTGCGCAACCGCGCCCAAGAGTCGCTGAAGCAGCTACGCACGCGGCTGCGCGGCCTCGAGGACGAGGTGGTCACGCGCGCCCGCGACGCGGCCGGCGAGGCTGACCGCTACGTCCGCAGCAATCCCTGGCAATCGATCGGCATCGCGGCCGGGGTCGCGTTCCTGCTCGGGCTGCTGGTCAGCCGCCGCTGAGCGTGGCGGACGAAGCGCGGCCGGGGTTGTTCGACTCGACGCGGCGGCTGCTTGCGCGGCTGCTCGCGCTGGCCCAGACCCGGCTCGAGCTGCTGACGACCGAACTGTCGCTCGAGGTCCAGCGGGCCGTCGCACTGCTGCTCTGGGGCTTCGTCGGCCTGTTCTTCGGTGGCCTCACCGTGCTGATGCTGACGCTGACGCTGGTGATTGCGTTCTGGGATGAACACCGGCTGCTCGTCGCCGGTCTCACCGCGCTGTTCTTCCTGGCGATCACGGCCACGGCCGTGCTCGTCGTGAGACACCGCCTGCGCACGCACGGTCCGCTGCTCGGCGCCAGCCTCGAGGAACTGCGGCGGGATGTCGACGCCCTCGATCCCGAGGGTCGGGAGCGATGAACGGGCGGCGGCGCGAGCTCGAGCTACGCCAGCGTCTGCTGGTCCTGCGCAGCACCCTGTTGCGCGCCGAGATCGGCGGCGAGGGTCGCCGGATACAGTCGAGTCTCGGCCAGGTCGACCGGGGCGTGACGGCCGTGCGCACGCTCGTCGCGTCGCCGGTCGTGCTCGCCGTTGCCGGGATCGCCGTCGTGCTGGTCGGGCCGCTGCGCGCACTGCGCTGGGCCGGCCGGGGTCTCGTGGCGCTGACGCTCGTGCGTCGCGTGGTCAAGCTGCTCGGCTGACGTTCGCGCGCAGCCTCAGCGCGCTGCGCTCGGCGGCGCGCCGGGCACGGGGAAGCCCCGCTTGCGCATCAGGGCGTCGATGCCGGCATCGCGGCCGCGGAATGCACGGTAGGCCTCCGCCGGATCGACGGTGTTGCCGCGCCGGAAGACGTTCTCGGCGAGCCGTCGCGCGACCTCCTGGTCCCAAGGACCGCCGGCTTCGAGGAACGCCTCCCAGGCGTCGGCCGTCAGCGTGTCGGCCCACAGATAGCTGTAGTAGCCGGCCGAGTAACCGTCGCCGGAGAAGATGTGCAGGAACTGCGGCGTACGGTGCCGCATGACGATCTCGCGCGGCATGCCGAGTGCCGCGAGCGTCTCGCGCTCGAACGCGTCGGGGTTGATGCGAGTGCCGCCGGCGAGATGCAGCTTCATGTCGATCAGCGCGCTCGCGAGGTATTCCACCGTCGCGAATCCCTGGTTGAACTGCTTCGACCGTTCGATCTTGGCGACGAGCTCGGCCGGAATCGGCTGGCCGGTCCGGTAGTGCGTCGCGAAGCGATTGAGCACCTCGGGTACCAGCACCCAGTGCTCGAGCAGCTGCGACGGGAACTCGACGTAATCGCGCGCGACCGACGTGCCCGAGAGGCTGGGATAGCTGACGTTCGACAGCAGGCCGTGCAGCGCATGGCCGAACTCGTGGAACAGCGTCACTGCGTCGTCCCAGCTGATCAGCACCGGTTCGCCCGGCGGACCCTTCACGAAGTTCGAGTTATTCGAAACGATCGGGGTGACCTCGCCCCGGAAGCGTTCCTGGCTGCGGTAGGAGTTCATCCAGGCGCCGCTGCGCTTGCCGGGTCGCGCGTAGGGATCGAAGTACCAGAGCCCGACGTGGCGGCCGTCGCGGTCCCGCACCTCCCAGACGCGCACGTCGGGATGATAGACAGGGACCGCACGCTCGCCCTCGAGCGGCTCGAAGCGCAGGCCGAACAGCTCGCCGGCCACGTAGAACATCCCCTCGCGGAGCTTCTCGAGCTGCAGGTAGGGCTTGAGCTCGTTGGTGTCGAGGTCGTATCGGGCCTTGCGGACCTTTTCGGCGTAGTAGCGGTAGTCCCAGGGCTCGATCGTGATCCGGGTACCGCCCTGGGCCGCTTCAGCGTCGGCGATTGCCTGCATGTCGGCCACTTCCTCGCGGACACGCGCGACGGCCGGTGTCCAGACCGCCTCGAGGAGCTGCATCGCACGCTCGGGCGTGCGGGCCATCGAGTCCTCGAGGCGCCAGTGCGCATGGGTCGAGTAGCCGAGCAGCCGCGCGCGCTCGGCGCGCAGTGCGAGGATCTCGGCAATGATCGCATTGTTGTCGTGTTCGCCGCCGTTGTCACCGCGATTGACGAAGGTGCGCCAGACCCACTCGCGCAGCTCGCGGCGCGTCGAGTAGCTCAGGAACGGCTCCACGCTCGAGCGTGTGTTGAGGATGGCCCATTTGCCGGGATGGCCGGCGGCCTCAGCGGCTGAGGCCGCGCTGGCGCGCAGCGACTCGGGCAAACCATCGAGGTCCGCCTCGCGCTCGATGAGCAGCATCTGGCTGCCTTCTTCGGCGAGGATGTTCTGGCCGAATTCGGTATAGAGCGTCGCGAGCCGCTGGTTGATCGCCGACAGGCGCTCCTTGTCGCGCGCAGCGAGTCTGGCTCCCGCACGCACGAAGTTCGTGTAGTGCAGCCACGTGAGACGCTGCTGCTCGGCGGTCAGGCCCGCGCTGGCGCGCGATTCGTAGACCGCCGCGATGCGTGCAAAGAGCTTCGGGTTCTGGGTGATGCGGTCGCTGAAGGCCGCGAGCCGCGGCGCCATTTCGCGCTCGACTGCCTGGACAGCGGCATCGTTCATCGTGGAGGTGAATACCCAGAACAGCGTCGCGACCCGATCGAGCTCGCGGCCCGATTCCTCGAACGCGGCGATCGTGTTCTCGAAATCGGCGGGCCGCGGATCGTTGGCGATGCGCTCGATGGCCGCGAGCTGCCGTTCCATGGCGGCTTCGAGCGCCGGCCCGAGCCGCCCGGCGCGGACCTCCTGCCAGGGCGGCACGCCGCCGTAAGGTCCACTCCAAGGCGCGAGCAGCGGCGCCACCAGGGCCGCATCCACGGTCTGGGCGGGGCGGGGCGCCGGTATGGCGCAGGCGCTGAGCAGCGAGCTCACGACGAGCGCGAGCCCGCCGTGCGGCGCGGCGGCAAGGCGGAATGGCAATGGCATGTGGGCAATTCCGGGCTTCCGTGAGCGTGGGACATCGGGCGCGCAGATTACCCGGTTTGCGGCGCCGATCACACTTCCTCGCCTGCTTCGCCATTGAGGGGAGCCGCCGCCTCAAACGCGAGATGAGTGCGCCGATAGTTATGTCATCGCGAGGAACACTGGTCAGGGGAGGCGGGCATGCAGATTCAGGACAGCACAATGGGCGAGGCGGTCGCAGCGAGGCTGCCCACGGCGCGCGCGCCGGCGGTCGCTGCCTGCGGTGAGTGCGCGAAAGAAGCGCAAACCGCCGTGGGACACGCCCTCGGTGATCTCGCACGCCGGCTGGGTGCGGACTTCAGCGACGTGGCGAGCACGCTGCGCGCCTGGCTCACCACGGCGGCCGCGCAGGGCAGCGACGGTGTACCGGATGTGCTCGCGAAGCTCGAGCGCGCGCTCGAGCAGACCGGGCGTGCGCTGCGGCAGGCCGGCTACGGCGAGGAGCAGGTCCGCCGTGCGCTCGACGGCGTGCGCGAGCAGCTCGGCGCGGCCGCGGCGGCCAGTGCCGATGTCGCTGCGGCACGCGCGACGACCTACGTGCGCAAGGACAGGGCGAGTCTGGCGATCACGACCCAGGACGGGGACCGGGTCCAGATCCGCTTCCGCAGTCGCGAGGGCCTCGTATCCCAGACGGCGATGACGACCGGGGGTGGCGAAGAACGCCGCGTCTACGCGTTCGCCTCGGGCCGCATCGAGATCGCCGTGCAGGGGGAACTCGACGACGAGGAACTCGCCGCGATCGGTGAACTCGTCGCGAAGGTCGAGTCGATCGCAATCGATTTCTTCGCCGGCGACGTGCAGAAGGCGTTTGCGGCAGCGAGCTCGCTCGGTTTCGACGCCGAGCAGATCGCCGGCTTCGCGCTGCGCCTGTCGACGCGTGAGGCGCTGACCCGGCAGGTCACCGGCGCTGCGGCGCGTCCTGTCACGGATCGCCCAGCTTTCGCAGCACCGGCGAAGCAGCCTGCTTCGGCCCCGGCCCCGCGCGCGCAGGATGTTCCTGCGCCGATGCCGGCCGACGTCGCTCCCGAGACCGCGACGGCCGCCAGGGCGGCTGACGCGGACACTGCCGCCGTCACCGATTCCGCATCGGGCGTTTCGGCGTCCGCTCCATCGCAGCAGTCGGCCGCCGCGACGGGGGTGCGGAACACCGTCGCCGACTACCTGCACGGCCTGCTCGCCAAACTGGCCACGCCGGCGCAGGTCGGGCGCTACACGTTCTCGATGCGCTGGAAGCTCGAGGTCGTCGCCGCCGCCGTGCGCGCGCAGGAGCCGGCCGCGCAGTCCGGGGCGGCGAGCAGGCTGCTCACGGGATCGCTCGAGGCGCTCGGGAAGCGGCTCAGCGAGCCGTCGCCGGCATCGGCAGCAGCCTGATCGGTTCGGAGTCGCTGAAGCCCGTCTCGCGATCGAGCGCGACCTGCATCTCGAACAGGGTCTGCTCGAGCTGCAGCCGCAGTGCCTCCATCGCCGCGTCGGTCAGACGTGGCGGCACGAAGATCGGTGCCCCGATGCGAATCCGGATGCGCGCACCCCACTTCGGCACGACCGCGCGGTCCCACGACTTGGGCCATACCCAGCAATCGGCCGTCGAGGCCGCGATCGGCAGCACACGGCTGTCCGCCTTCTGCGCCAGCGTCAGCGCGCCGAGCTGTGCCACACCTCGCGGGCCGCGTGAACCGTCGATCGCGAGTCCGGCGTTCAGGCCGCGGTCGGCCCGCTGCCACTTGATCATCTCGAGCAGTGCCAGCAGTCCGCCCTGACCCGAGGAACCGCGCGCGACGCGAAATCCCAGACTCTCCTGGATGCGCGCCGTGAACTCGCCGTCACGGCTCTGCGAGCACATCAGCATCCAGCGGCCGAGTTCGGGCCGCGCGAACCAGCGCATGATCTGCAGGCTTCGCTGGTGCAGCAGCGCGCCGACCGCGGGCCGCCCCTCGGCGGCGAGCGCGGCGAGATGCTCGACGCCATCGACGCTGTACTGCCAGGAATCGCCATACCAGCGATACAGTCGGGCGCCGACGGGCGGCAGCAGCTTCGTCAGCAGGAAACGGCGTATCGGCTTGCGTGGACTCACCCCCGAAATTCTAGCGCGCCTCGCCGCGCGCTCCCCCCGCGCGCCTCGCCGCAGACCGGTGCGCCGACGGCAGCGCGGAGTGCCCGCTTCAGCGCCCGGTCAGCGTGACGCGAAGCTCGAGGTCCTCGGCGGCACGCCGCACGCGCGCGATGACGACCTGTCCCGGCGAGAAGGCCTTGAGGGCTTCGGAAAACGCACCGAGCGAGGCGACCGGCCGGCCATCGAGATGAGTGACGATGTCGCCGCCGCGGATTCCGGCACGCGCAGCGGGGGAGTCTGGTACCACGGCTTCGGCGCGCACGCCACCGAGTCCCTCGGCGTAGTCCGGAACGATTCCGAAGGACGCGCGCCGCGTCGCGTCGCCCGGTCGCGGACCGGTAGCCGCAGCGCCGGCCGGCTCGGCGATGGTCACGGTCAGCGGACCCGGGCGCTGCACCAGATAGCCGAGTGCCTCCTGGCTCACGAGCGCCACCTTGATCAGTCCGTCTACGTCGATCTTGTCGGCCGTATCGCTCGGCCGGTGATAGTCGAGATGCGCCTGCGTGAACAGCTGCACCGCAGGAATGCCTTTCTCGATGAAGCTGAGCTGGTCCGAACTGTCCGCGGCGCCCGCAATACTGCGGATCGGCACGCCGGTCGTGAACGCCACGCCGCGGAACACGTGCACCCACTCGCTCGCCGTGCCGGTCGCGAGCACGTTGAGCCCGTGGGTTCCAAGCCGGCCAACCGTGTCGAGGTTGAGTGCGGCGCGTACTCCCGCGATCTCGAGACCCGCCGGCGGATGGGCGACGAAATGGCGTGAACCCTGCAGTCCCTCTTCCTCGCCCGAGAAGGCCGCGAATACCAGCGTGCGCGGCGGCCGGCCCTGCGCGGCCATCGCGCGCGCGAGTTCGAGCAGCACCGCAACGCCGCTCGCGTTGTCGTCGGCGCCAGGATGCACCTGACCGAGGTCTGCGACCCGCACCCCGCGACCGTCGCGCCCGAGGTGGTCGTAGTGCGCACAGACGACGACGCTCTGGCCCGCGAACGCCGGATCGCTGCCCGGCAGCACGCCGATGACGTTGCGCGCGGCGCGCGGCTTGCCGCGGCTGCCGACGTCGACACTGAAGTCCTGGAACCAGCCGCTGTCGCCGCCGGGTTGTAGTCCGGCCTGCGCGAAGCGCTCGGCGATGTAATCGGCCGCCGCCGCGAGACCGGCACTGCCAATCCCGCGGCCCTCGCGCTCCGCAGCGGCGAGCCACTCGACGTGTGCACGCAGCGCCGCCGGATCGAACACGGGCGGCAGCTCGGCGAGTGCGGCGCGTTTGGGATACGCCGCGGGCGCGGGTGGGGCGGTGCGCTCGGCCTGCGTACGCAGATCGGCGCGCAGCGGCGAGTCGCTGGTCGGCCATTCGCCCTTGACCGTGTTGGCCGGCTCGACGCCCTCGAAGCCGAGGTAGGAGTACTTGCCGTAGTGGGGCAGCTTGCGTGCGAGGCCGGGCGCCGCCTCGAGCGGATCGACGGTGATCCAGCCGATCGCCTTGTTGACATTGCGCGGGTGGCGTTTGACGACGACCGCCGAAGAGCCGGCGAAAGGCATGCGCCCTGTTCCGGTTGCGATCGCCTGCCCGTCGACGCGCAGGCCTATAGCAGGGTCGTCACCGAACCAGCGCGGCGCGAGTGCGTTGTCCCGGCCGAAGATCCATACCGCGCGATCGACGGGCAGTTCCCGTATCTCGCTGTCCATGCGGACCGTGAAGCGCTGCGTGCCGCCGCTCCAGAACTCGAGCATCCTGCGATAGGCGTCGAGCCGTGCCGGTTCGGCGCGCGCCGGCAGCACGGCCAGCACCTGTGACTCGCCGAAGATCTGCCCGATCGACGGCGCGGTCTCGCGCGCATCGAGCAGACGGAACAGGTCGAACTCGGGGTCGAGCTCGACGAGCTGCGGCGGTGCCGCGCTGTCGACCACGAAGTCGGTGCGGCGCGCGGCGCTGCGCACGTTGTGCAGGGTCAAGCCTACGGCACTGCGCAGCGCGACCGGCACGTCGAGCGCGTACGGCACGCCCTGCTGCCGTTGCTCGATACGGCCACGCACGCGGTAGCCGGCACCGACGCGTTCGACGCGTACGCCGGTCAGGCGCAGATCGGGTGCCCCGGCGCGGTCGACGAAGGCGCGGAACATCGGATCGAGGTCCTGCTTCGAGGCGGCTTCGACCGAGCGGCGCAGATCGTCGAAGGTCGCGCGCCTGCCCTTGAACTCGCGGTAGAAGCGCTGCAGACCCGCACGGAACGCCTCGTCTCCGACCGCGCGACGCACCATGTGGAACAGCATCAGCGCCTTGCCGTAGCCCACGGCCTCGGTCGCGGGGCTGTGGCGCGAGCGGAACTGCGTCAGCGCGAAATCCTGGCCTTCGCGGACGAAGTCGCGATACTTCTTCAGGGTGTCGCGCCGGTACTCGGCGCCCAGGCCCTGCCGCTCCTTGAACAGGTGATCGGCGAGGTAGGCGGTCAGGCCCTCGCACCAGTTGCCGCTCGCGTAGTCGACGTAGACGGAATTGCCCCACCAGTTGTGCAGGATCTCGTGCGGGTAGCTCGAGGTCAGGATGAACGGGAAGCGGATGATCTGCGGCCCGAGCAGCGTGAACGACGGCATGCCGTAGCCGGTCTCCCAGAAGTTCTCGACCAGCGCGAACTT
>CAZAWM010000145.1:0-8241 GCA_964488605.1 uncultured Steroidobacteraceae bacterium
GGCCTTTGCGCCGGCCTCGGTCGCCAATGTCGCGACGGGCTTCGACATACTCGGTTTCGCGGTCGATGCGCTCGGCGATCGCATCACCGTGCGGCGCGTCGCGACTCCCGGCGTACGCATCGCGGGTGCGTCGGGCGTGGTCTCGGACGTACCGCGCGAGCCGGAGCGCAACACGGCCGGGCGGGCACTGCAGTCGCTCAAGGTCGCAGTGCGACCGCCCTTCGGTTTCGAGGTGAATATCGAGAAGGGGATTCCGCTGGGCTCGGGACTCGGGGGGTCGGCGGCGTCGGCCGTCGGCGCGGTCGTCGCCGCCAACGCCTTGCTCGATGCGCCGCTGGCGAAGATCGAGCTGCTCAAGTTCGCGATGCAGGGCGAGGCGGTCGCGAGCGGCTCGATTCACGCGGACAATATCGCCCCGAGCCTTTTCGGCGGGCTCGTCCTGACCGTCGGAATCGACGATCCGCGCGTCAAGCGGATCCCCGTGCCGGAGGGTGTTCGCGCCGTGATCGTCCACCCGCACATGTTCCTGTCCACGAAGCAGGCACGCTCGATACTCAAGCGCGAGGTCGGTATGTCCGATTTCGTCTGGCAGACGGCGAACCTGGCCGGCTTCATCGCGGGCTGCTTCACGGGCGATCTCGATCTGATCCGCGAGGGGCTCAACGACGTCGTCATCGAACCGCAGCGGCGCATGCTGATTCCCGGGGCCTCGTCCGTGCGCGACGCCGCATTGCAGGCCGGCGCTCTCGGCTGTTCGATATCGGGCGCCGGACCCGCACTGTTCGCCTGGGCACTCGAGCCGGCGGCCGAACGCGTACGGGCCGCGATGGTCGAAGCATTCGCCCGCAACGGTGTCGAAGTCGATCAATGGATCGTCGGCATCGATTCGCCGGGCGCTCGCCTCGTCGACATCTGAATCGATCATGCTCTTCGTGAGCACCAGGGACGCTTCGCGACGCGCCGGCTTCGGTGCCGCGCTTCGCGATGGCCTTGCGCCGGACGGGGGCCTGTACGTGCCCGAGCATTGGCCTGACCGGAGCGCCGATCTCGCGGACGCGCCCGAGAGTCTCGCGGAGGTGGGCCAGTGGCTGATTGAGCCGTTCGCCGCGCAGGATCCTCTCGGGCCGGAGCTCGGCGCGATTACCACCGAAGCGTTCAGCTTTCCGGCACCGCGCGTATCTCTCACGCCGGACGACCGTTACAGCGTGCTCGAGCTGTTCCACGGGCCGACGGCCGCCTTCAAGGACTTCGGCGCCCGATTCCTCGCGGCCTGCTTCGAGCGGCTCAACCGCGGCAGCGGACGCGTCGTCAATATCCTGGTGGCGACCTCGGGCGATACCGGTGGCGCGGTCGCCGCAGCCTTTCATCGTCGTGCCGGCATCCGCGTGACCGTCCTGTACCCGAAGGGTCTCGTCTCCCCGACCCAGGAGCGCCAGCTTACGTGCTGGGGCGACAACATCGTATCGTGCGCGGTGCGCGGCACTTTCGACGACTGCCAGGCGCTCGTCAAGCGCGCCTTCCTCGATTCGGAGCTGCGCAGCCACTTCGACCTGTCGTCGGCCAACAGCATCAATCTCGGACGACTGTTGCCGCAGGCAGTCTATTACGCCGCGACGAGTTTGGCGGCCTGGCGCCGCCACGGCGAGCCGTTGTCGTTCATCGTGCCGAGCGGCAACCTCGGCAACGTCTTCGCCTGCATCGCGGCGCGTCGAGTGGGCCTGCCGATCGGCGACATCGTGCTGGCGCACAATGCGAACCGCACCGTGGTCGACTATCTCGCCGACGGCCAATGGCGGCCGCGCCCGAGTATCCCGACGCTGGCTTCGGCCATGGACGTCGGCAATCCTTCCAACATGGAGCGCCTGCGCAGCCTTTTTCCCGACTACCATGCCCTGCGCGGCGCGATTCGTGCCGAGACCGTGGACGATGCTTCGATCCGCCGCCGAATTCGCGCCGACGCCGACCGTTACGGGCAAGTCTGGTGTCCCCATACGGCGACCGCGGCGGAAGTCTATGCGCGGCTGCCCGACTCGCAGCAGGCAACGCGTCGCTGGTGCATCGTGGCGACCGCACACCCGGCTAAGTTCCCCGAGATCGTCGAACCGCTGATCGGGCGCCCGGTCGCGGTCCCCGACTCGCTCGCCGAGCTGTTCTCGCGCCCGACCCGGGCAGAGACGATCGATGCCGAGTTGGGCGCGCTGCGTTCGGTGCTCACGGCCGCGGAGGCGAGGGGATGAGCGCGCTGCCGCCCTGGGTCAGTGCCGTCGTAGCGCTCGCAGTCGGCGTCGGCATTGGGCTCGCGCTCGCGGCCCTCTGGCGCTGGTACGTCCGTCGCAGACGCCAGCGGGCCTTGCACGCGACGGTAACCTCGATCGCCGTCGACCATCTGCGCAATGTGCTCGTTCCGGACGGCAATGGCGGTGACCTGCACCTCGACTACGTACTGCTCACGGCGCGTGGACTCGTGGTGCTGGACATCCGCGACGTGCGTGGCAACGTATTCGGCTCCGACCAGATGAACGAATGGACGGTCATGGCGCGCGGCCGGCGCTCGACCTTCGCCAATCCGCAGAGTGCGCTTTACGATCGGATCGCCGCCGTTCGCCAGTACGTGGGTCAGGCCAATGTCGAGGGCAGGATCGTGTTTCTGCGGCGGGCCGTGTTTCCGAAAGGACTGCCGCGCTATACGGTCGGCATCGACTCGCTGGTCAGCGAGTTTCCGCTACCCGATCGCGAAACCGCGGAACGCACTGTGGCGGCCTTGCGTGATGGCTGGGAGAGATTGCGCGCCGCCGTGCGTCCCAGCCCACTGGCCAACGCCCGCGGCATCGTGGACAGTTGAGCCGGCGCGCCGACCTCACTCACGGAAGCGCGAAGAACCGGCGAGCCGCCGCGGTGGTGTGCGCCGCGAGGGCTGCGAGCGTTTCACCGCGCGCTCGGGCGACGACGGCGGCGATGTGCGGCAGGTACATCGGCTCGTTGCGCCGCGAGTTCGGCTTGGGTGATAGGTCGCGTGGCAGAAGGTAGGGACCGTCGGTCTCGACCATCAGCCGGCCGGCCGGAATCAGCGGCATGAGCTCGCGTAGGTGCGTGCCGCGCCGCTCGTCGCAGATCCAGCCGGTGATGCCGATGTCAAGACCGAGGTCGAGGCATTCGATGAGTTCGTAGCGCGATCCAGTGAAACAGTGCGCGATCGCGGCGCTGAGCCGATCGCGGAAGCCACGCAGGATCGCGATGAAATCCGCGTGGGCCTCGCGTACGTGCAGAAACACGGGCTTGCCGAGACGGACGGCCAAATCGAGCTGGGCTTCGAAGGTCTTGCGCTGGACGTCGCGCGGAGTGAAGTCGCGAAAATAGTCGAGGCCGCACTCCCCGACGGCCGTGACCTCGCTGGCCCGCGCGAGTCGTTCGAGGGCTTCGATGGCGCCGGTCTCTGAGAGTTCGTCTGCGTGATGCGGATGGCAGCCTGCGGTGCACCGCATGGAGTCGGGAAAATCGCGGACGATCTCGAGGGCGCGTCTCGTCGCCTCGAGGCTGGCACCGGTCACTACCATACGTCGTACCCCGGCCGCCGCGGCGCGTTCGATAACTGCTCCACGGTCGTGATCGTAGCTGTCGTGTCCGAGGTTGATGCCTATGTCGACGAGTTCAATCTGCGGCAGGTCGTAATCCTGAACCATAGAGTGATACCGTTGCACTGACTCGTGCGTCTCTGCGGGCTCAGGGCGCGGACGCGAGCGCTGCGCAGAGCGCGTCGACATCGGCGGTGTCCTGGTTCCAGGAAACGACGAAACGGTACTCGCCGCAACCCTCGGGCCCCCAGTCGTAGAACGCAAACCCGAGATCGCGCAGCGCCGCGGCGCGCGACGGCGGGAGTCGTACGAAGACCTCGTTGGCCTCGACCGGCTGCAGCAGGGCGGAGCCCGCCGCATCGCCGATCATCCGTGCAAGCCGGTTCGCGTGGGCCGCGTTGCGGTGCCACGCTCCCGTCTCGATATAGGCGAGCAGTTGCGCCGAGATAAAGCGCATCTTCGACAACAGGTGGCCGGCGCGTTTGCGACGAAACTCATAGTCGCGGCTCTTCTCGGTATCGAAGAACACAACCGCCTCTGCGATCAGCGCGCCGTTCTTGGTGGCACCGAAGGACAGCACGTCGACGCCCGCTCGCCAGGTAATGTCCGCGGGAGCACAGTCCAGGGAAACGACAGCGTTGGCGAACCGGGCGCCGTCCATGTGCAGCCTTAGGCCACGTCGACGGGCGACCACCGCGAGTTCGGCGATCGCATCGGGACGGTACACCGTGCCGAACTCGGTTGCCTGCGTGATCGAGACCGCTGCCGGCTGCACGGTATGGATATTGGCAGGATTGTCGTCGAGTACATGCTCCAGTTGGGCGGCCGACAGCCGGCCGTCCGGGCAGTCGACGAGCATCAGCCGGGCACCGCCGGTCATGAACTCCGGCGCGCCGCATTCATCGCGGACGATGTGCGCACGCGAGGACGTCACGATTGCGCCAAACGGCGGGCAGAGCGCGGCGAGTGCGGTCGCATTGGCAGCCGTGCCGGTCGCGACCGGGAATACACGTACGGACCGATCGAAGAATTCCGAGAAGACCGTGTCGAGCCGTCGGCTCCACGTGTCGTCGCCATATGCGGCGGTATGTCCACTGTTGGCCTCGATCAGTGCCTCGAGGACCTCCGGGCAGGCCGGTGCGGTATTGTCGCTGCGGAACCAGTGGATCATGCCCGAATGCTACTATGTCTCGAGCATGAACTACCCGCATCTGCTCGCACCGCTGACGGTCGCCGGCCACACGCTGCGCAACCGTCTCGTAATGGGGTCCATGCACACCGGACTCGAGGACCGCGCGCGCGACTACCCAAAGCTGGCCGCGTACTTCGCCGAGCGTGCACGCGGCGGTGCGGCACTGCTCGTCACGGGTGGCATCGCGCCGAATCGCGCGGGCTGGATCGCGCCCTTTGCCGGCAAGCTGTCGACGCGCCGCGAGGTCGGGCGACACCGGCTCGTTACCGATGCGGTGCACGCCGAGGGCGCAGAGATCTGCCTGCAGATCCTGCACACGGGCCGCTACGGTTACCACCCGTTGATCGTCAGCGCATCGGCCGAGCGTGCACCGATCAACCGCTTCCGTCCGCGGGCACTGACCCGCGCTGGCATCGAGTCGCAGATCGACACCTTCGTGCGCTGCGCGGAACTAGCGCGCGAGGCCGGCTACGACGGCGTCGAGATCATGGGCTCCGAGGGCTATTTCATCAACCAGTTCCTCGCCCCGCGCACCAATCGGCGCACCGACGAGTGGGGCGGCTCGCGGGAGAACCGGGCCCGACTCGCCCTCGAGATCGTGGGCCGCACGCGTCTGGCGGTGGGTCCGGACTTCATCCTGATGTTTCGTCTCTCCTGTCTCGATCTGGTGGAGCAAGGCAGTGCGTTCGATGACACGGCCTGGCTGGCTCGCTCGCTCGCCGACGCCGGCGTCGATGTCCTGAACACGGGCATCGGCTGGCACGAAGCGCGCGTGCCGACGATCGCCGGCATGGTGCCGCGCGCGGCCTTCAGCTGGGTGACGCGCCGACTGCGCGAGGCGAGTCCGGTACCAGTCGTCGCGACGAACCGCATCAACGATCCGGCCGTCGCCGAGCGAGTGTTGGCGGGCGGCGATGCCGATCTGATTTCGATGGCACGTCCGCTGCTCGCCGATCCGTACTGGCTCGCCAAGGCCGCCTCCGGTCGCGAGCGCGAGATCAATACCTGCATCGCCTGTAATCAGGCCTGCCTCGATCACGTGTTCCGCAAGCAGCGAGCAAGCTGCCTCGTCAACCCACGCGCCGGTTACGAGACCGAACTCGTGCTGCGCCCGGTGGCGCATCGGCGACGTATCGCCGTCGTTGGCGGCGGGCCAGCGGGACTCGCCTGCGCCGCGGCCTGCGCGGAGCGCGGCCATCACGTGACGCTGTTCGAGCGCGAGCCGGAACTCGGTGGTCAGTTCCGTTACGCGCGGGCCGTGCCTGGCAAAGAGGAGTTCCACGAAACGCTGCGCTACTTTCGCGCCCGCCTCGAGACTCTCGGTGTGGAGATCCGGCTCGGCGTCGTGGCCTCCGCGAGCGCTCTGGCCGAGCAGGGCTTCGCCGAGGTCGTGCTTGCGAGCGGCGTGCGGGCCCGCACACCGGCCATCGAGGGCATTGACCATCCGAAGGTCATCAGCTACCCGGAACTTCTCGGCGGGCAACGCATCGCCGGGCGTCGGGTCGCAATCATCGGTGCCGGCGGCATCGGATTCGACGTCGCGACCTTCTTGACGGCGCCGACGCAGGCGCCGGCCACGGCAGAAAGCCCAGCCGATGCGGTGCCGCTCGAGCCGTATCTCGACGAGTGGGGCATCGACAGATCGCTAGCCGGCGCGGGCGGCCTCGCCGAACCGAGACCGCAGAGACCGCCGCGCGCGGTCTGGCTGCTGCAGCGGTCGGAGGGCCGGCTCGGGCGCACGCTCGGCGCCACGACCGGCTGGATCCATCGCCGGGTGCTGCAGCAACGCGGTGTCGTCATGCGCGGCGGAGTCCGCTACCGACGCATCGATGATGCGGGGTTGCACATCGAAGTCGACGGACGGCAGGAGCTGCTCGAGGTCGACCACATCGTGGCCTGCGCCGGCCAGGAATCGGTCAGAGACCTCGCCGCAGGGCTCGCCGCACTCGGCATTCGTCACACGCTCATCGGCGGTGCCCGGCTCGCCGCAGAGCTAGACGCCGAGCGCGCCATCCGCGAGGGCACCGAGCTTGCGGCTGCGCTCGATTGAGGCATGCATGGACGGCGGGTCGCCGCGACAGCTGCAACTGCTTGATCGCCTCGCTGAAGAACGGCCGGTCGTATGGCGCCGCTCGTCGCGCGCACGACGCCTCACCATTCGGGTCCATCGTGATGCGACCGTCGAGGTCGTGGTGCCGTCGCGCACCAGCGTTAGCACGGTTGCGGATTTCATCGCGCGCCATCGACCGTGGATCGAACGTCGACGCGCGGAAGCCGAGCTGCGGCGGCCGCCGGTCGAGCCGTTCCCGCCCGCACGGATCGAGCTGCGGGCCTTGGGCGAGGTCTGGCGCGTTCATGTCGCGGGCGGCCTGGGTCGACTCGCCGTGCGGGAACGCGGAGTGGGTCTGCTGCAGGTCGTCGGCGACGCGAGAGGGGGTGCTGCCCTGCGCCGGGCCCTGTTGCGCTGGCTCATGCGTCACTGCGTGGAGCCGTTGCATCGCGAACTGCGCGATACTGCGCAACGCTGTGGATTCCGGTATCGGACCATGTCCTTGCGCCGGCAGCGCGCACGTTGGGGATCCTGTTCGGTGCGTGGGACGATCAGCCTCAATGTCTGTCTGGCGTTTCAGCGTCCCGAGGTCGTTCGCTACCTGCTCGTGCACGAACTTGCCCACACGCGGCACATGAATCACTCGCGCGCATTCTGGACTTGCGTAGCACAGCACTGTCCCGACTGGGTCCAGCTCGACCGCGAACTGCTCGACGGCTGGAAGCACGTGCCGGCCTGGATCTTCGAGGAGACCTTTGATGACTGAACAGACGCCTCCTGCCCGCGCCAGCGTCGATCTGTCGGACGAGCGCGTGTACTGGGACCTCGGCAGCTCGCTGTCTTACGGCGAGTACCTCTGTCTCGACAAGCTGCTGTCGGCGCAGCGACCACTCTCTCATGAGCACGACGAGATGCTGTTCATCATCGTCCACCAGACGTCCGAGCTGTGGATGCGACTGATGCTCCACGAGCTCGAGGCGGTGTTCGAGAGCGTGCGTCGCGACGATCTCGATCCCTCGTTCAAGCGCCTGAGCCGGATCTCGCGCATCCAGCAGCAACTACTGGCGACTTGGGAGGTGTTGTCGACCTTGACACCATCGGAGTACTCGGCGTTCCGCAACGAACTCGGGCGATCCTCGGGCTTCCAGAGCGTGCAGTACCGGATGCTCGAGTTCAGGCTAGGCAACAAGAATGCCGAGATGGTGCGCGTGCACCGGCGCGACCCGGAGGCGTTCGAGCGGCTCAGCATTGCGCTGGAGGCACCCTCTCTTTACGACGAGGTGTTGCGATTGTTGTCCCGCCGAGGCTACGGCGTACCGGAGGACTGCCTGACCCGCGACTTCTCCCAGCCCTACGTGGCCTCGAAGCAGGTCACGGCAGCGTGGCTCGGCGTCTATCACAATGCCGAGAAAGACTGGGATCTATAC
>CAZAWM010000146.1:0-8191 GCA_964488605.1 uncultured Steroidobacteraceae bacterium
GTGGCGTAATTGATGAGCAGATCCGGATTGTTCCCCGCCAGGCCGACGCCGGGCCAAGGATCAGCCGGTCCCGGGGACGAGCGGAGCCGGCGTCGCGCCGCGGGCCTGATGCGCGTCAATCACGCCGGAGAGATGGCCGCCCAGGCTCTCTACCATGGCCAGGCGGCGTTCGCCCGTAGCGCAGCGACCCGCGCGATGCTGATGCGGGCCGGTCGCGAGGAGGCCGATCACCTCGCCTGGTGCGAGCAGCGTCTGCGCGAACTCGGCTCGCGCCCCAGTCTGCTGACACCGCTGTGGTACGCCGGCTCGTTCGCGATTGGCGCCGCCGCGGCCGCGTTCGGTGACCGCGTCAGCCTCGGCTTCGTGGCCGAAACGGAACGTCAGGTCGAGGGCCACCTGGACTCGCATCTCGATCGCCTGCCAGCGGACGATGCGCGCAGCCGGGCCATCATCGAGCAGATGAAGGTCGATGAGATCGCACATGGCGAGGCGGCGATCGAGGCGGGCGGCACGGAGCTGCCAGCCCCTGTCCGCAGCGCAATGCGCCAGACCGCACGTGTGATGACATTCACAAGTTATTGGATCTGAAAGCTGCGTCGCTTGCGCGAAGTGCGACTTATGTATAAAAAGGTGCGCCAAGATCACGCACGCAAGTGACCGTGCATCAGGGGGTCTTGTGGTCGATGAATCGGTCAAGCCGCTGAGCGACGTCCCGGCGATCAATCGCTTCCTGAGCTACTGCCGGATCCGTACGGTCCCGTCCAAGACGGTGATCATCCATGCCGGGGATCTGCCGGACGTGCTCTATTACATCATCTCGGGCTCGGTCGAAGTCATGATCGAGGACGAGGAAGGCAACGAAATGGTGCTGGCCTACCTCAACAAGGGCCAGTTCTTCGGCGAGATGGGGCTGTTCTACGAACAGCCGACCCGCACTGCCTGGGTGCGCACCCGCGGCCAGTGCGAACTGGCCGAGATGACCTACCCGCGCTTCCGCCAAATCGCGGCCGAGAGCCCAGGCCTGATCTTCGAACTCGCGACCCAGCTCGCAACGCGTCTCGACCGTACGAACAAGAAGCTCGGCGACCTCGCCTTCGTCGACGTCACGGGCCGCATCGCGCACGCGATCATGGACCTGTGCGGCGAGCCTGACGCGATGACGCATCCGGAAGGTATGCAGATCAAGGTATCGCGTCAGGAACTGTCCCGCCTGGTCGGCTGCTCGCGCGAGATGGCCGGCCGCGTCCTCAAGGTGCTCGAGGATCAGGGCCTGCTGCGCGCCACGGGCAAGACCATCGTCGTCTTCAACGCGCGACCGAAAATCAAGACTCGCCCCGTGATCGTCCCTGTCAAGGGCAGCGCGCCGGCGGCTGCGCCGGCCAGGCCCGCGACAGCGGCGCGTGCGGCGCCGGTCGACGATGACGGCGACTGGGACGACGACGAGGAATGAGGCCCGCGCCGCGCGCTTCATCGAACTCCGAGCGCCCGCCTCGCGCGGGCGTTGTTTCGTTCGGCGCCCTTCAGGAACGGCCCGCAGCGATCGCCGCGCGCATCTGGCGGATCGTCGCGGCGTAATCGCTGGAGCCGAAAATGGCGGAGCCGGCGACGAAAGTATCGGCGCCAGCGGCCGCGATCGGGCCGATGTTATCGACCTTGACGCCACCATCGATCTCGAGCCGCACTGGCCGACCGGACGCGTCGATACGCCGGCGCGCCTCGCGGAGTTTGCCGAGCGCCCCGTCGATGAACTTCTGTCCACCGAAGCCCGGATTCACCGACATCAGCAGCACGAGATCGAGCTTTTCGAGCGTGTAATCGAGGTAGTGCAGCGGCGTCGCCGGATTGAACACGAGTCCAGGTCGGCAACCGTGCTCGCGAATCAGCTCGATCGTTCGATCGACGTGCTCGCTGGCTTCGGGATGGAAGCTTATGAACGTGGCGCCGGCCCGGGCGAAGTCGGGCACGATCCGGTCGACGGGCTTGACCATCAGATGCACGTCGATGGGCGCCGTGATGCCGTGCCGGCGCAGCGCCTCGCAGACCAGCGGACCGACCGTCAGGTTGGGGACGTAATGATTGTCCATGACGTCGAAGTGCACCGCGTCGGCGCCGGCGGCGAGCACGGCATCGACCTCGGCGCCTAGACGGGCCAAGTCAGCCGAAAGAATCGACGGCGCGATCCAGTCGCTCTGCCGGACAGACGTCATTTCATCCCCCTTCGCGTGCGGACCAGTTCGAAGGCCTCGATGATCTGCTGCGTGCGCTGTTTGGCATGCTCGAGCATGGACTCGGGCAAGCCGTTCGCCTTGAGCTTATCAGGGTGGTGCCGCGAGAGCTGACGCCGATAGGCCCGGACGACTTCGTCGTCGGCCGCATCCGCGTGGACCTCGAGCACTTCATAGGCATCTTCGAGACGCGCGGCCTCCGCTGCGCGACCGGCATCGGCCGTGCGCGTGGTGCGCTGGCGCAGGCGCAGCACGGCCTCGAGGTGGGCGAACTCCAAGCCGCCGACGCCGAGCGCCGTCGCAATGCGTGCGAGCAGCGCTCGCGACGGACCCTGCAGATCCGTGCCGGCGAGCGCCGCGCGCAGCTGGATCTCGAGGAAGATCCGCAGCAGGTCCGGCCGATCGGCACAGACCGAGTCCAGCGCGCGGATCGCGCCGGCTAGATCGTACCCAGCCTGCTTGCCCCTCGCGAAGCATGCGATCGCCGCGTCGACCTGCGCGCGCGTCAGCTGGAAGTCGCGCATCACGTCGCGCGCGGCCTCGATCTCGCGCTCCGAGACGCGGCCGTCGGACTTGGCGACATGCCCCATGACCTCGAAAGTCACGCGAAAGAAGCAGTCGGCAACCTGCTGCGGCGAGGCCGCGGGGCGGGTCGCGCGCAGCCTGGCGCCGCGCGCCGCCGCGGCGTTGCGCTCGTCGTAAGCGTGGCCCGCGAGCGCGCCAATCGCGGCGCCGACGGGACCGCCGAACAGTGCGCCGACCACGCCGCCCAGCACTTTTCCCGTCCATTTCATGCTGTCATAGTAGCAAGCCGTCACGCTGCCGAGCCTCGCCCGTGCCGACCACGCCGACGACCGTTCACACCACCGCGCTGCGCCATCTGCGCCGCATCCACACCGGCAAGGTCCGCGACATCTACGACGTCGACGCCGACACGATGCTGATCGTGACCACCGATCGCCTGTCCGCGTTCGATGTCGTGCTGCCGGACCCCATTCCGCACAAGGGATACGTGCTCACGGAGATTTCGAACTTCTGGTTCGAGCGCACGACGTCGATCGTGCCGAATCAGCTCACGCATCGCGGAATCGACGAACTGTCACTCGATCCGGATGAGCGCGCGCTGCTCGAAGGCCGTTCCGTCCTCGTGCGCAAGCTGCGCGCTCTACCGCTCGAGGCCGTCGTGCGCGGCTATCTGATCGGCTCGGGGTGGAAGGACTACCAGCGCAGCGGGACGGTCTGCGAAATCGCCCTGCCGCCGGGCCTGCGGCTGGCCGAGGAACTGCCTGCGCCGATATTCACGCCTGCGAGCAAGGCGCCGGCGGGCCAGCACGACGAGAACGTCGACTATGCCGCGATCGAGGCGCTGATCGGCCGGGAGCTCGCCGCGCAGGTACGCGGTACTGCGCTGGCGCTCTACCGCTACGCCGCGGAGCATGCCCGCGAGCGCGGCATCATCATCGCCGATACCAAGTTCGAGTTCGGGGTCGACGAGGCTGGGCGGCTCACGCTCATCGACGAGGTTCTGACACCCGATTCTTCCCGCTTCTGGCCGGCGGACCGTTACCAGGTCGGCATCAGTCCGCCGTCGTTCGACAAGCAGTTCGTGCGCGACTACCTCGAGACGCTTGACTGGGACAAGCGGCCGCCTGGGCCACGCTTGCCGCCAGAGATCATCGCCAAGACCAGCGAGAACTACCTGACGGCGCTACGACGGCTGACGGGACCGGCAACCGAGGCCGCTGCACGCTGAAAACCGCCCTGCTCAGGCTCGTCGCCAGTGCCGATCGCGGCGGCGCGCCCAGTCCGCGACACGGGCATGGAGCGCCGCGAGTCCCTCGGTCAGCGCCGCAGGTCCCGGCTGCAGGATCAGTGCCGACTTGATTTCGTGCAATTCGCCATCGCGCACCGCCGGGATGTCGGCCCAGCCGGGGCGGGCGGCGACCCGCTCGGGACGGAACTTCTTGCCGCACCAGGACCCCATGATGATGTCCGGGGCCCGCCGCGGCACCTCGAGCGGATCGGCGATGATACGGTCGCGGCCGAGTGCCGCGCCGGCGAGTTCCGGGAAGCAGTCGTCACCGCCGGCGATGCCAATCAGCTCCGAGACCCAGCGGATCGCCGAGATCTGCGGCTCGTCCCACTCCTCGAAATAGACCTTCGGCCTGCACGGCAAGGCCGCAGCGGCCGCGCGCACCCGCTCGACTCCGGCTTCCAGACGCTCGATCAGCGCTGCCGTCTTCGCCTCGCAGCCGATCATGCCACCCAGCACGCGGATCGTGCGCAGTATCTCGGCAACGCTGCGATGATTGAAGACATGCACCTCGATGCCGGAGCGGATCAGCGCCGCAGCGATGTCGGCCTGCAGATCCGAGAAACCGAGCACGAGGTCGGGCGCGAGCGCGATGATGCGGTCGAGCTTTGCCGACGTGAAGGCCGACACGCGGGGTTTCTCGTGCCGGGCGCGCGGCGGCCGTACGGTGAAGCCCGAGATGCCGACGATGCGCCAGTCCTCCTCGAGGAGGTACAGGGTTTCGGTCGTCTCCTCGGTAAGGCAGACGATCCGCTCCGGAAAGCCGGTGCGCGCGCGCATCCGTCTAGCGTAGCGGATATGCTTGGCCCCGTGCTGCAGCCGCTGTGGAACCTGTGCGACCGCTGGCTCTGGGGCCGGTATGCCGAGCGCGGCCAGCCGTTCGCACCCCTGCTGCGGCTGCTCCGCTACCCGTACGCCATCCTGCGCGACCTCGCGCGCGGCGAGATCAATCTGTGGGCGATGGGACTCGTATTCACGACGCTGCTGTCGCTGGTCCCGCTGCTCGCCTTCAGTTTCGCGGTCCTCAAGCTCTTTGACGCCCATCGCGATCTGGAGCCGATCGTCTACGAGTTCTTCCGTCCGCTCGGGCGCGATGCGACCGAGATCACCGCGCGCGTCATGGAGTTCGCCGACAGCGTCGCGGGCGGTGTAGTCGGCTCGGTCGGGTTCGCGCTGCTGGTCTGGACGCTGGTCGAGACCATCCGCAAGGTCGAGGACGGTTTCAACTTCCTCTGGAAGGTCGAACGGGCCCGTGGCATCACGCGGCGCTTCGCCGAATATCTAGCGTTGCTGATCGTCGGGCCGCTGCTGCTCGTTACCTTTCTGGGCCTCGCGCACTCGGCGCTCGAGAGCCGGGCCGCGCTTGAGGCGGTCCATCTGCCGATCCTGCAGCGGCTTGGCGCGCTGCTGCAGCAGCTCTCACCATACCTCGTGGTCACGGCGATCTTCTCGGCGCTCTACAGGTTCATACCCAACACCCAGGTTCGGATCCCCTCGGCGCTGTTCGGTGGCGTGGTCGCCGGTGTGCTCTGGGCCGCGAGCGGCAAGCTGTTCACGGCTCTCGTGATCTATACAGCGCGCCTGACCATCGTCTACGCGGGATTCGCGGTCATCATCGCGGCACTGCTGTGGACCTACTTCGGCTGGCTGATCCTATTGATCGGCGCCCGGCTCGCTTTCTACTGGCAGAATCCGGGCTACCTGCGGCTCGGTCTGGTCGAACCGCGTCTGTCGGCCGAAGAGCTCGAAGCAGCAGCGCTGCGGATGATGTATCTGATTGGCCGTGCGCACGTGCGGGCGGCACCGCGTTGGCGCGTCGATGCGCTCGCGCGCGAACTGCGGCTGCCGGGCATCGCCATCGCCGAACTGGTCCGCGCACTCGAGGCCGTCGACCTGCTCGCGCGCACGGATGACGACAGCCTGATCCCGGGTCGCGATCTGGCGCGGGTTCCGCTCGTCGAAGTGCTCGAGGTGGCGCGCCGCCAGCGCAGTGGCCATGCGGAACCACAGATCGGCGATACCCAGCCGGTCGAACGCCTGCTCAAACGGATCGACTCGGCCTGGCGGAACGCCTGCGCAGGGCGCAGCGTGCGCGACCTCGTCGACGAGGGTCTGACGCCAACGGACGCTGCTGACGCGCCGGCAGACGCCACGGCCACGCCGGGCGCGGCCCGCTGATCGCGGGCGATCCCGCGCCTACTGCCCGGCGATCGTCATTTCACCGACCAGCAGCGAACCGCAGCGTATCGCGCCGCGCGTGTCGATGTCGGCGCCGAGCGCGACGATGGCCTGGTACATTTCACGGAGGTTGCCGGCGATCGTGATCTCGTGCACAGGATAGGCGATCTCGCCGCCTTCGACCCAGAATCCCGTCGCGCCGCGCGAATAATCACCCGTGACGCCGTTGACACCCTGTCCCATCAGCTCCGTGACCAGCAGCCCGGTACCGAGCCGACGCAGCATGCCGGCAAAATCGAGCAGGCCCGGACCGGGATCGATGATGAGGTTGTGCACACCGCCGGCATTACCAGTGGTCCGCAGCCCGAGTTTGCGCGCCGAATAACTGCTGAGCAGGTAGCCCTCGAGCATACCGCCCCTCACGAGCTCGCGGTCGCGGGTGGCGACGCCCTCGGAATCGAACGGCGCGCTCGCCAGTGCCTTGGGCAGGTGCGGTCGCTCGTGCATGTTGACGAACGACGGGAACACCTGGCTGCCGGAGGCACCGAGCAGGAAGGTGGTGCGCCGGTACTGACTGCCCCCGCGAATCGCGCCTATGAAGTGACCGAACACGCCGCGGGCCATTTCGGGCGCGAACAGCACGCTCGCTCTGCGGGTCAGCAGGCGTCGCGCGCCAAGCCGCGCGACCGCGCGCTCGCCGGCGCGCTGGCCGATCGACTCGGGGTCGTCGAGCTCGCGCGGATCGCGGGCACTCGAGTACCAGTAGTCGCGCTGCATGTCCTCGCCCTGCTGCGCGAGCAGCACGCAGGAGACCGAGTGACTCGTGCTGGAGTAGCCCTCGAGAAAGCCGTGCGAATTGCCGTAGACGCGCACGCCGCGATGACTGCCGACCGTAGCTCCCTCGGAATTCGTGATGCGCGCGTCGACGGCGCGGCCAGCGGCCTCGCAGCGCCGCGCGAGCTCGATCGCCTCCTCAGGCTGCAGGTCCCACGGGAAATCGAGCGCCAGCACGGGCGGATCGCGGGCGAGATCCTCGGGATCGGCGAGCCCGGAGCAGTCGTCCTCGCCCGTGTAGCGGGCGATCGCGCAGGCCTTGCGCACGGTCTCGCGGATCGCTTCGGCACCGAGATCGCCTGTGCTCGCGGAACCCTTGCGCGTGCCAAAGTAGACCGTCACGCCGAGGCCTCGATCGCGTTGATACTCGATCGTCTCGACCTCGCCGAGCCGCACGGTGGCGTTGAGACCCTTCTGCAGACTCGCGTCGGCCTCGGCCTGCGAGGCGCCGGCCGCGCGCGCCTCGGCGAGGACGCGCGCGACGACGTCCTTGAGCTCCGGAATCCGCGATGTGTCGACGTCCTGACCCATGAGGCACAATGATAGCAATGACCGACAGGCTTCCGGACGACGACGACCGACCGAGCAAGAGCGCTCGCAAGCGCGCCGCGCACGATGCGCAAAAGCTCGGCGAACGGCTCGTCGGCATGCCCGACGCGGAGCTCGAGCGCCTCGCGCTGCCGGAGCCGCTCGCGGACGCGATCCGCGCGGCGCGCCGCATCCGCTCGCACGGCGCGCTGGCGCGTCAGCGGCAATTGATAGGCAAGCTGATGCGCGACGTCGATGCGGCACCGATCGTCGCGGCCCTCGCCGAGCGCGGCCGGTGCGCGGCGCTCGAGGCGGAACGCTTTCGTCGGGTCGAGGCCTGGCGGGACCGGCTCATCCGCGAGGGACAACCGGCACTCGATGCCCTGCTCGGCTGGCGTCCTCAGATCGACGCCGGACCGCTGCGCTCTCTGCTCGCAACCGCGCGCGACCCCGCGAAGCCGGACGCCGCGCGCACGCAGGCCGGGCGCGAGCTGTTCAGGCTGCTGCGGGTCGCACTCGAGGGAAGCTGAGGCGCGCCCGACGCGCGGCGCTCACCGGGCGGCCGGGGCGCCGGGCGCGGCGGGGGCTCGTGCTAGACTTTCGCGATGACACC
>CAZAWM010000147.1:0-8109 GCA_964488605.1 uncultured Steroidobacteraceae bacterium
TCCCCTGCCTGAACTGATCGAGCGCGCCTATCGCGACGCCGAATCGCTGGTCATGGAAGTCGACCTCGACGATCTCGATCCGCTCGCCGGCGCGCGCTTCACCGCGGCGCACGGCGTGTACGGCGCGGATCGCAGTCTGCGTGTCACCCTGGGCGAAGAGCGCTGGTCGGCGCTCGACGCGCTCGCCTCCCGGCTCGGCCTCGCGTCGCAGATGCTGGAGCGGTTCGAGCCCTGGGCCGCCGCGCTGCTGCTGTCCGCAACCCAGCTTCAGCAGGCCGGACTGTCGGTCGAGGCGGGCGTCGAACAGCAGCTCGCCGCGCGCGCGGCCAGCGACGGGAAGCCGATCGCCGGACTCGAGACGATCGAACAGCAGCTGGGCCTGTTTGATGCGCTCCCGGAGCCCGAACAGACCCGTTTCCTCGAGTTGACGCTGGCTGAGGCCTCGACTCTGGTCGAGCAGATCGACGCGATCGAGGCAGCATGGCGTAACGGGAGTCTCTCACAGCTCGAGGCGCTGCTCGCGCGGGACTATGCCCGCTTCCCGGAGCTCTTCGATGCTCTCGTCGAGCGGCGCAACCGCGCCTGGATCCCTACCCTGCGCCGACTGCTGGAAGGCAACGAGGACGTACTCGTCGTGGTCGGCGCGCTTCACCTGGTAGGCGAAGCCAGCGTGCCCGCGCTGCTCCGAGCAGCCGGGTTCGAGCCGGTACGACTCGGGGCCCGCTGAAACGTGCGCGCGTTTGCGTGGTTTGCAGCGCTGATCGCGCTCGGCATGGTGGGGATCGTCGTGCTCGCGTACCCGCTATACGAACTCGTGACGCCGATGATCGATGCGCCATTCCACCGGGTCGCGAGCCGCGTCGGGATGCTGATCCTGCTGATCGGCTTCGTGCTGGTCGCTCGACACCTTGCTCTCGCCGACCGGCGCAGTCTGGGGTTCGGTCTGGCGCGCGGCGCCTTCGTGCGCGAAGCGGCAAGCGGACTCGCACTCGGCGTCGTGACGATGCTGCCCATCGTACTGGCGATGATCGCGCTCGATCTGCGTGCGCCGCGCGACGGAGTGACGCTCGACACGGCGACGTTCGCGAACCTCGCGTTCAAGGGGCTGACGAGCGGACTGGCCGTGGCGTTGATCGAGGAGACGTTCCTGCGCGGGACCATGTACAGCGGCATCGCGCGCGAGTCGGGGCCGCGGCTTGCCGTGCTGCTGACGGCGCTGGTCTACGCGGCAACGCACTTCCTTGCCAGGTACCGGATCCCCGCGGATCAGGTCGGTCCGGGCAGCGGCTTCGAGCTGCTCGCCGGCAGCCTCGCGGCATTCGGCGATTTCCCGCGCATCGCCGACGCGTTCCTCTGCCTGTTCGCGGTCGGCGTACTGCTGGGTATCGTGCGCACGCTGACCGGCAACATCGCTGCCTGCATCGGCCTGCATGCAGGCTGGGTTTGGGTCATCACCTTCGTGCGCGAAACGTCCGTCCGCGACGAGGCGGCTGCGTGGAATTTTCTTCTATCGCGGTTCGATGGTGTCGTCGGCTGGCTCGTGCTGGGGTGGACCTTCGTGCTCGGTCCGTTACTCTGGCGCCACTACAAGGGCCGCCAGGCCCATGACGCAACGGGGAGATCACCATATGGCTGACCTGACCATGCCGCGCGCCTCGGCCGCCCTGGCCACCCTGGTCTGCCTCGGAGCGGGCCTGCCCACCAGGGCCGGGCCGAACTACGACTTCACGCGAGTCGAACTCGAGGCCATCGTGCAGGATCTCATTGCCTGGCTGCCGGGCGCCTGGGACTCCTACCCGCAGATCCACTTCGAGCGGCGCGTGCGCACGCCGGCCGACGGCGAGCACGATCACTGGCACCGCACGTTCGCGCGGATCGACGCGCCGCAGATCGGTCCCTTGGTATTCTACGGGCAGATCAACATCGGCGGGCGCGACGGACCGCTGCTGCCGCGCAGCCAGATCCTCTACACCATAGAGATCGACGAGCAGCGCAATGCCGTCAACATGAACGGCCAGGGTCCACTCGACCCCGAAGCTTTCGTCAATCTGCACGAGCGGCCGGAACTGTGGAGCAAGGTGCGGATGCGCGATCCCGGTGCGCTGAACTGTGACTTCCTCTGGCGCCGCGACGGCGTGCAGCTTTTCGCCGTGCTCGACGGCAAGACGGACGACAAGCGCAAGTACGGACCGGGCACCTGCCGCTACAACATGGCAGGGACCGACATCGAGTTCTTCGCCGACGCCGAGTGGGTGCTGAGTCCGGACGAGCTCTGGGACTACGACATCAACACGATCGGCGGCCGGCAGTTCGTCGGCCGCGCCGACCGGACCCACATCCGCCTCTACCGCGCCAGCGGCTATCGCTGCGTCGTCAGCGATGCGGCGGGTCGGCGCGACTGGCACGCGCACAATCGCGGCGCGAGGACTGTCGTGCGCAACGGTGCCGGCGCGGACATGGAGCTCATGCTGCTGCGCGCGCCGATGCCCGCTCGCGATGGTCCGGGACTCGCCGACCGGCTGCGGCTACTGCTCAAGCCACAGGGTAGCGAGAAGCCGACGACCGAGATCGCGGCAGCCGCCGACGCGCAGAAGATCGAGCTGCGCGCCGAGCGCGTCGAAGCGATTTGCGAGGTCTCCGACGAACTGCCGCCGCTTACGCCACCGCCCGCCACGAGATGAAGGCCGGCCGCGTGCCGCCGCACCGTCGCCGACGCTCAGGCCTCGTCGGGCAGGCGGATCAGTGGTGCGATGCGCTCGAGACGCACGCGTGGGTCGTCGAGTTCGAGCAAAACCTGCTTGTCGCCAAGCGAGAGCGGCAGGATTTCGACCAGGCGCGCGCTCACCCAGCCGGCGTCGTCGAATCGCCGCGGCACACGCGCATACATCTCGCCGAGCTCGGGCAGCACGCGACGGAGCAGGTCCGACAGGAAACGCGTCTCAGGCGGCAGCGGCACGGGCTCGGCATCGGCAAGCCATTCGACTTCGCCGATGTTGAGGCCGTCGTCCTGACGCCAGCGCCGCAGCACGCGAAAGCGCCGCTCGCCGAGACAGCTGATACCGAGCAGGCCATCGGGCAGCGAGGAGAAATCGACGATGCGCGCACTCGTGCCGACGTCGGCTGTGCGCGCCACGGCGCCGACCTCGCCTCCGGCGCGGATCAGCACCACGCCGAAGGCGCTGCCCTCACGCATGCAGTGCCGCACCATGTCGAGGTAGCGCGGCTCGAAGATACGCAGGGGTAGCGGCCCCCCCGGAAACAGGACCGTGTTGAGCGGAAACAGCGGGATCTCGCTCACGGCCTGCCTCGGTCGCGGTCGACTCCCCAGCGGGCCATCAGGTCGTTCTCGACGCCGATCTGGTCGAGCACGCGCGATACGATGAAATCGACGAGTTCCTCGACCCGGGTGGGGCGGTTGTAAAAACCGGGAATCGCGGGGAGGATGACCACGCCGAGCCGCGCGAGCTTCAGCATGTTCTCGAGATGGATCGCCGAGAACGGCGTCTCGCGCGGTACGAGCACCAGCTTGCCGCTCTCCTTGATGACGACGTCCGCGGCGCGCTCGAGCAGGTTGTCGCTGGCGCCACTCGCGATCGATGAGACCGTGGCCATGCTGCAAGGGCAGACCACCATCCTGTGCGGCGCTCCCGAACCGCTCGCGACCGGTGAGCTCCACTCCTCGTCGGCGAACACGCGCAACTGGCCATCGGCGGCCCCGAAGCGGGCGCTGAGGAAGCGCGTCTGCTCGCCGGTGCGTCCGGGCAGGGTGCAGTCGGTCTCGGAGCCGACGACGATCTGCGCAGCCTTGGTGAACATCAGGTAGACGCCATAATCCGCCTTGATCAGGCACTCGATCAGCCGCAGCCCATACTGGGCGCCGGAGGCACCCGTCATGGCTACTGTGACGATGCGATCCCTGCTGCGCTTCATGGTCGACGTGTTCATGTCGAGGTCGCCTCCTGCGTCGCGGTGCGCTGCCGCAGCGCCGCGAGCAGCTTGCCATGCAGACCACCGAAGCCGCCATTGGACATCACGAGGATGTGATCTCCCGGACGTGCTGCGGCCGCGAGCGCCGCTGCCAGTGCGTCCACGTCGTCGACCAGATGGCCTCGCTGTCCGAGGACCCCGATCACCGCACCGGCATCCCAACCGAGATCCGCCGGAGCGTAGAGCCAGGTCTCGTCAGCTCCAGCCAGTGAGGGCGCGAGCGCATCGCGGTGCACGCCAAGGCGCATCGTGTTCGAGCGCGGCTCGAGTACGGCGACGATCCGTCCGCCGCCGACGTGCCGGCGTAAGCCGGAGATGGTGGTCGCGATCGCCGTCGGATGGTGCGCGAAGTCGTCGTAGACACGCACGCCGTCGATCTCGCCGCGCAGCTCCATCCGGCGTCGCACGCCGCGGAACGCGCCTAAAGCATCGCAACTGACGGCAACCGGGACGCCGGCATGTCGTGCCGCGGCGATGGCGGCCAGCGCATTCTCGACGTTGTGATCGCCGAGCAGGTCCCAGCGCACACGACCGACCTCACGGCCGAGTTCGAGCACGACGAAACCCGCCCCGGCGTCGTCGCGACGCGCCTGCCAGCGGGCCGGACAGGCGGGATCGACCGTCACGCCCGCCATCGAGAAACCCTCGCGCGGCGTCCAGCAGCCCATCGCCAGCGTCGCGGCGAGATTCCGGTCGCCGGCATTGCAGACGATGAGTCCACCGGGCGGCACGATGCGCACGAGGTGGTGGAACTGCCGCTGGATCGCGCCGAGGTCGGGATAGATGTCCGCGTGATCGAACTCGAGGTTATTGAGGACCACGGTTCGCGGGCGGTAGTGCACGAACTTCGCGCGCTTGTCGAAGAATGCGGTGTCGTACTCGTCCGCCTCGATGACGAAGAATGGGGCCGCGCCGAGACGCGCGCTGACCTCGAAGTTGCCGGGCACCCCGCCGATCAGTAATCCGGGCGTGAGACCGGCATGCTCGAGGATCCACGCGAGCATGCTGGACGTCGTGGTCTTACCGTGCGTGCCGGCAACGGCCAGCACCCAGCGATCGCGCAGCACTTCACGGGCCAGCCACTCCGGACCGGAGGCGTAGGGTATGCCGCGCTCGAGCAGTGTCTCGACCACCGGCTGGCCGCGCGACATGACGTTGCCGACGATGACGACGTCGGGCGCCAGCTCGAGCTGAGCGGCCTCGAAACCTTCCACGACCTCGATGCCGAGCGCCGCGAGCTGCGTGCTCATCGGCGGATAGACGTTGCGGTCGGACCCGGTGACGCGATGCCCCGCGGCCTTGGCGAGCGCCGCGATGCCGCCCATGAACGTACCGCAGATGCCAAGGATATGGACGTGCATGCGACCGCGGGCCAGCTCAGCTCGCCTGTGGCGGCGGGAACAGCGAGAGCAGGATCAAGGGCTCGAGAAAGGTCTGCAGCAGTACGAGCGCAACCGCCTGGAACATGGGTCGTTCGATGGCGGCACGCAGGATCCGCGCCGTGACGTAGACGACGTAGATAGCCACCGGCAGCAGCACGAGCACCAACGGGGCCGCTTCCTCGGGCTTGGCCGCATAGGGCGCGATCATCCCGGTCAGCGGTACCAGGACGGGCGTGATCAGGCAGCCGAAACCAACGATCGCTGTCATCGTCTGCAGGAAGCGTTCAGGCTTGCCGAACAGACGCAGCAGCATCCAATACCAGAGTATCGAGAAGGCCACGGAGGCCAGCAGCTGCATGAACCAGCTCTCAACCTCGGGACGGAAGATCGACGAGAGGATCGAGTTGAGCACGAGGAACAGCACGATCATCGCCCCGAGCAGCGGCGGTGAGGCGGGCAGATCCGATGGGTCGCGTCGGAGCAGCGCGATGTCGAGACAGGTCTTGAGAGTAGAGAGCATGCTTTCGGTGGCGCGGCGGCGCTCGCATAATGGCGCATCGGATTCTTGCACAGATCGGGCATGTCGTCGTCCACCGCCATCTTGACCGAGCCCGCGGCTCTCGCCGAACTCGGCGCGAGGCTCGCCGGCGAACCGCTGCTTGCACTCGACACCGAGTTCATGCGCGAACGCACCTACCGTGCCGAGCTCTGCCTGGTGCAGATCGGCACCGGGCGCGAGCAATGTTGCGTCGATCCGCTGGCGACGGGCCCGCTGCAGCCGCTCGCTGGCCCTTTGGCGGCCGCCGATACCGTAAAAGTGCTGCATGCGGCTCGGCAGGACCTCGAAGTCCTGCGCCCGTCGGTCGGGCCCGTCCGCAACGTTTTCGACACACAGATCGCCGCAGCCCTGGCAGGCTTTGCGGCACAGATCGGTTATGGCGAGCTGACGCAGCGCGTGCTCGGAGTGACTCTGCCGAAAGCACAGACACGCACCGACTGGTCGCGCCGCCCCCTGTCGCCCGAGCAGATCGCGTACGCGCTCGACGACGTGTGCTACCTCCTGCCGCTGCGCGAAGCGCTGCTCGAGCGCCTCGACCGGCTGGGTCGGCGCGCCTGGCTCGCCGAGGAACTTGCGCCGCTGTCGGAAACGGTGGCGCCGGAGGCCGATCCCGAACGCGCCTGGCTGCGTCTGAAGGGTCTGCAGGGCCTCGATCGCGGCAGGATGGCGCTCGCGCGGGCGCTCGCTGCGTGGCGCGAACGACGCGCCATCGAGAAGAACCGGCCGCGCGGCTGGATCCTCGATGACGTCTCGCTCCGCGAGATCATACTGAGGGTACCGCGCGATCGCACGACGCTCGGCGCGATCCCGCGAATGCCGGAAGGTGTCGTGCGCCACTGCGGCGACGAACTTCTCGAGATCGTCGCAGCGGCCGGCATCGAAGACCCGCCGCCGCCGCTGCCGCCACGCGAGCGGCCCGACCCGGCCCTGATGTCGCTCGTCAAGAAGCTCGCGGCGACCAATCAAGCCGTCGCCAGCGAGCTCGGCATCTCGCCGGAGGTGCTCGCGACCCGGCGCGATCTCGAACAGCTCGCGCGCGGCGACCCGCCGCCTGCCCTGCGGCGCGGCTGGCGCAGCGAGGTCATTGGCAAGCGCCTGCTCGCGGAGATCTGAGCGTAGCTGGCCGGTCCCGGGTCTGCACTCCGCTCAGCGCGCGCCGAGGCCCATCGCCGCCTCGACGCGCGCCGTCACGGTATCGAGTGGCGCGTCCGCATCGATCTCGCGCAGCAGGCCGCGGCTGCGGTAGTAGTCGACGAGCGGGCGCGTCTGCTCCTCGTAGACCGCGAGCCGTTTGGCGACCGTGGCCTCTGAATCGTCGGGCCGCTGCACCAGCGGCGGCTGGTCGCGGCACTGATGGCAGTGCGGCGGCGTGCCCGGCGGCGCGGTGTGCACGTTGAAGACGCGGCCGCAGTCCTGACAGGTGCGCCGCCCGGAAATGCGGCGGACGAGTTCGGCGCTGTCGATGTTGAACAGCAGCACGGCATCGAGCGGCTGACCGATCTCGCGCAGCAGATCGGCGAGGCCGTCGGCCTGAGCGAGCGTGCGCGGGAAGCCGTCGAGGATGAAACCGCGCGCAACGTCGGGCTCGGCGAGCCGCTCGCGGACCATGCCGAGGATGGTTGCATCGTCGACGAGCCTGCCTGCATCCATGACCGCCTTGGCGGCAACCCCGAGCGCGCTGCCCCGCTTGACGTGTGCGCGCAGCAGATCGCCGGTCGAGATCTGCGGTATGCCGTGACGCTCGACCAGCCGCTGCGCCTGGGTTCCCTTGCCGGAGCCCGGCGCGCCGAGAAACACGATACGCATGCGTTTTATACTGTCCAGGCCGCCGGGCGGCCGCTGAGTCAAAGGGCGGCACAGTAACCGCCCGGTCCCCGCAGGTCAAACCAGCACGGCGCACGACCGCTGCGCTATCCTGCGCCGCCGCAGCGTGCACCAGTTCGAGGTAACCGCCGATGTCAGCTCCCGCAGCTAAGAACGTGCTCTACGCCCAGTCCGGTGGCGTGTCGGCCGTGATCAATGCCAGCGCTTGCGGCGTCATCGAGACCGCCCGCAAGTATCGGCGACAGCTTGGCAAGGTATTCGCGGCACGGCATGGCATCGTCGGCGCGCTCGCCGAGGACCTCATCGACGTCAGCGGCGAGAGTCGCCCAGCGGATCTCGGGCGGGGCGGGGGCGCGT
>CAZAWM010000148.1:0-8064 GCA_964488605.1 uncultured Steroidobacteraceae bacterium
CCAGGGCATCGAGGTCGCGCTGCCAAGCGCGCCCGCCGATCCCGTCAAGATGGTGTCACCTGACCGTGCGCCGCTCGTCCTGTCGATCGACGCCGAGGGACGCTGGTTCCTGAACGTCGGGCGCGATCCCGTGGCTCCACTCGACCGTTCCACTGCTCAGGCCCGGGTCACGGCCATGCTGCGGCGCTCGCCCGACACGCAGGTGCTGCTCAAAGGAGACCGCCGCGTCGAATACGGACGGGTGGTCGACGCGATGCTGATGCTGCAGGCCGCCGGCGCCACCAAAGTCGGTTTCCTGACAGAGGCTTCGACAGTGCCGCCGGGACCGCGCGAACCGCGTTCGTGAGTCCGGTGAATGGCGTCGTGCCCGTGGGCGAGTGGCCAGCGAGCCGCGTCGGGCCGCTGGCGCGCTCGATTGGGCTGCACGTCGCGGTGCTCGCCGCGCTGGGCGCAGGTGCCTGGTGGAGCGGTCGAACCCGGCCGCCACCGCCACAGGCGCTCGCGATCGAGGCAGTGGTCGTCGATGCCGCGACGCTGCGCGATGCCGCGCCGACGCGGAGTTCACCGGAGCCGGCACAGGTTCTGGCGCCGCGCGTGGCTGTGCCCGATCCGCAACCGAAGCCCCCACCCGAGACCCCAACGCCTGAGCCCGTGGCCGAACGCGCGCCGATGCCGCAGGCCGCGGCGGTGGAATCGGTGGCGCGCGCCGCGGGCGAAGAGGCCGAGCGAGCAGCCGCGCAGCGGCGCGCCGGCGAGCGGGCGGCCGCCAGAGCGGCAGCGGAGAAGGCCGCGGTGGTCAAGGAAGCAGCGGCCAAGGAGGCGGCGGCGAGAGCTGCCGCCGAGCGGCGCGCTGCCGAGCAGGCAGCGGCCGAGGCGCAGCTGCGCGCGGCGCGCGAGGCGGACTTGCAGCGGCAGTTGGCCGCCGAAGAGAATGCGAACCGCGCTCGAGCCTCGGGACAGGCGGCCTCCTGGGCGGCCGCGGTCCAGGCGCGTATCGAGCGGGCATGGATTCGGCCCGAGTCGGCCCGGGCGGGGCTCGACTGCACGGTGCTCGTGAACCAAGTGCCTGGCGGCGAGGTCACAGGCGCACGGATCAAGGCCTGCAACGGCGATGAGGCCGTTCGCCAGTCCATCGAAGCGGCGGTCTATCGTGCTTCGCCGCTGCCAGCGCCGCCCGACCCGGCGCTGTTCGAGCGCACAATCGAGGTACGGTTCCGTCCCCATGACTGATCGCCGTTCACGTTCGCTGCCCGCCCTGGCGCTTCTCGCCGCCGCGATCGGCATTGCGCAGGCACAGCTGCGCGTCGAGATCACCTCGGGAGTGACCGATCCCGTTCCGGTAGCGATCGTGCCTTTCGAGTCGAGCCAGCCGCTCGGCGTCGATCCTGCGGCCGTCGTCGAGGCGAACCTGCGCGGCAGTGGCCGATTCGCGCCGTTAGCGCGCGATCGCATGCCGCAACGTCCCGCAGAGGTGGCCGCCATCAAAATCGCGGACTGGCGTGCGCAGCGTGTCGATTACCTCGTCGTCGCGCGAGTCCGCGAGTCGGGCGACGGGACAGCGACGGCCGATTACGCTCTCGTCAACGTCCTGACGGGGCAAACCATGCTCGCCGAGCGACTAGGCGGCACCCTCAGCCCTTCTGGTCTGCGCCATCTCGCGCACCGGCTCAGCGACCGAGTCTACGAGCGCGTTGTCGGATCGCGCGGCGTGTTCGCGACCCGTATCGCCTACGTGTCGGTCGACGGCCAGCCGCCGGCCCAGCGCTACCAGCTCATCGTCGCCGATGCGGACGGAGAGGGCGCAAGGGTCGTGCTCGAATCACGCCAGCCACTGATGTCGCCGGCATGGTCGCCGGACGGCGAGTGGCTGGCGTACGTCTCTTTCGAGAGCCGCGTATCGGCCATCTACGTACAGCGCGTGCGCACCGGCGAGAGGCGGCGTGTCTCGGCACGTCTCGGCATCAACGGCGCACCGGCGTTCTCGCCCGATGGGAAGCGTCTCGCGTTGACGCTCTCCGGCAGCGGGGGCAACCTCGATATCTACACGCTCGACCTCGAAACGCAGGCGCTGACGCGAATCACGGATGATCCGGCGATCGACACCGAGCCCGAATGGTCGCGCGATGGCACGGCGCTTTTTTTCACGTCGGATCGGGCCGGCAGCCCGCAGATTTATCGGCTGCAGCTTGCGCCCGGCGAGCGGGCGCGACGCGTGAGCTTCGGCAGCGGCTACAATGCGCGTCCGCGCGTCTCGCCGGACGGACGGCAACTCGCGATGGTCACATTAGACGGGGGCGCCTACCGGATCGCGCTGCAGAATCTCGACAGCGGCTCCGTCACGGTGCTGTCGCGCGGCCGATTCGATGAATCGCCGAGCTTCGCGCCGAATGGGGCGCTGCTGATGTACGCGGGCCGCGAGCGCGACCAGGGCTTTCTAGCGACCGTCTCGAGCGATGGCATGACGACCCGGCGACTTAAGGCCGATCTTGGCGAAGTGCGCGACCCGGCCTGGGGCCCTTTCCTCAACTGACCTGGAACGAACCGGAGACAGAATGATGGCATCGACCCGCATGCTGATCGTCCTCTTCTGCACGCTCTCGCTCGCGGGCTGCGCGAGCAAGCTCAGTGCGACACCGGCAGAGCAGCGCGCGCCGACCGAGGTCGAGGCGGGCGCGATGAGCGCCGGCGCGCCTGCGGATGCGGCGACCGCGAGCGGCCTCGGTGCCGCCGGCGCCGACGGCGCCGGTGTGGCCGGGCCACAGGGCGGTCTGTTGTCGCGTCGCGTGGTCTATTTCGACTTCGACCGCGCCGAACTGCGCGGCGAGGACGCGGCGATCGTCAATGCCCATGCCGCCTACCTGAGCGGCAATCCCGGCACTCGGGTGCGCCTCGAAGGTCACACCGACGAGCGCGGCACGCGCGAATACAATATCGGCCTCGCGGAACGACGCGCGCAGGCCGTACGCCGGGCGATGATGCTGCAGGGGGTCGCCGAGAACCAGCTTTCGACCGTCAGCTTTGGCGAGGAACGTCCGGCCGTGGTCGGTGATGACGAAACCGCGTGGTCGCAGAACCGCCGAGTCGAAATCATCTATCTGAACTGAGCGGCGTGATGCACGACGACAATAAGGCATCCGGCATCGCGTCGCGGCGTCTGCTCGCCGCCGCTCTCGCCGGCGCGCTCGCCGCATCCGGCTGCGCGGCGCTTCCACCCGACGAGGATCCGCTGCAGATCCGCCTCGACGATCTCGACGCCCGCCTCGGTCGGCTCGAGCGCGTCGTCAATAATCAGAGCCTGCTCGAACTCTCCCAGCGCATCGATTCGCTCCAGGCCGAAGTGCGAAGCCTGCGGGGCCAGACCGAGGAAACCGATAGCGCCGTGCAGGCCGCGCGCCGTCAGCAGCGCGACCTGTATGCCGATCTCGACCGTCGGATGGCGGCGCTTGAGAGTCGTGGCACGCCGGGCGCCGCCGGCGGATCGGCTGCGGCCGCGAGCGCGACAGGCGCGACCGCCGACGACGCGGCGCCGCAGGCCTATGGACGCGCGTTCGATGCTCTCAAACAGGCCCGCTACGCCGACGCGATCGCGGGCTTCGAGGCGTTCCTGCGCACCTGGCCGAGCCACGATCTTGCCGACAATGCGCAGTACTGGCTCGGCGAGGCACACTACGTCAATCGTGAATACGAGAAGGCGATCGCGGCCTTTTCCGCGGTCGTCGCGCAATGGCCGGATTCGGGCAAGGCCGCCGACGCGATGCTCAAGCTCGGCTATGCCCAACTCGAACTGCGCCGTACCGCGGCGGGTCGGCGTACGCTCGAGGAGGTCGTGGCGAAGTTCCCTGGAAGCGAGGCCGCCCGGCTCGCCGCGGAGAGGCTGCGGCGGCTGCCGGCCGGCGGTTGACGTGTCGGCGCCCATTCAACCGGCGGCCGTACGGCTCAGGATCACCGAGATCTTTCGCTCGATACAGGGCGAAGCCGACAGCGTCGGCATGCCGACCACGTTCATTCGCCTGACCGGCTGCCCGTTGCGCTGCCGCTATTGCGATACGGCCTATGCCTTCAGCGGCGGCCTTGCCATGACGCTCGACGAGATCCTCGCCGAGGTCGCCACGCTGGACGCGCGTTACGTCTGCGTGACCGGCGGTGAACCGCTCGCGCAGAAGCCGGTGCTCGAGCTGATGACGGCGCTCTGTGACATCGGCTACCGGGTCTCGATCGAGACGAGCGGGTCTCTGCCGATCGATTCGGTCGATGCGCGTGTCGTGCGTGTGGTCGATCTCAAGACGCCCGGCTCCGGCGAATGCGAGCGCAACCGCTACGATCAGCTCGAATACCTGCGACCGGCCGACCAGGTCAAGTTCGTGATCTGCGATCGCGCCGATTACGAGTGGAGCCGCGACCAGGTCGCGCGGTACGGGCTCGATGCACGCTGTGGCGTACTGTTCTCGCCGAGTCACGAGCAGCTTCCTGCCGGCCAGCTGGCCGACTGGATCGTGGCCGACCGCTTGCCGGTCCGGCTGCAGGTGCAGCTGCACAAGTACCTCTGGGGCAACGTGCCGGGTCGATGAAACAGGAGGCGCACGCGGTCGTGCTGCTGTCCGGTGGTCTCGATTCGGCCACGGTGCTGGCGCTCGCCCGCGCGCGCGGGTTCGTGACCCATGCGCTCTCCGTCCACTACGGACAGCGACACTCCGCGGAGCTCGCGGCCGCCGCGCGCGTCGCACGGGCGCTCGGCGCCTATGAGCATCGCGTGATGGGCGTCGACCTCGCCGGCATCGGCGGTTCCGCGCTGACCGACCGGACGATTGCCGTGCCGGAGGCGCCGAGCGCGGGCATCCCGGTCACCTATGTGCCGGCTCGCAACACGCTGATGCTCTCGCTTGCGCTGGGCTGGGCGGAAGTGCTCGGCGCGGAGGCGATCTTCATCGGTGTCAATGCGGTCGATTACTCGGGCTACCCCGATTGCCGTCCGGAGTTCGTCGCCGCGTTCGAGTCGCTGGCCGCGCTGGCGACACGCTGCGGCGTCGAGGGCCGACCGATCCGAGTCGAGGCGCCGCTGATTGCGATGTCGAAGGCCGCCATCATCAGCGCGGGGCTGCGGCTCGGCGTCGATTTCGCTCTGACGGTCTCGTGCTATCAGGCCGACGAGGCGGGCAGGGCCTGCGGCCGTTGCGACGCTTGCGGGTTACGGCGGGAGGGCTTCGCCGCCGCCGGCGTCCCCGATCCGACGCGCTACGCCTGAACTCGGGTATCATGCGCGCCGCTCGACCGGTGGTTCGCGGACGGGCCCTTAGCTCAGTCGGTAGAGCAGCTCCCTTTTAAGGAGTTGGTCGCAGGTTCGATCCCTGCAGGGCCTACCAGTCTCGCGCCTCAAGGTCGCTCCAGGAGCCCAAGCACCGCCATGAAGTGGCAGGCGACGCCAGCCAGCACGAAGCCGTGCCAGATCGCGTGCATGTAACGTCGCGATTTCCAGAGGTAAAACGGCACACCCAGCGTATAACAGAGACCACCAGCCGCCAGCCAGCCCAGGCTGCCGGCGTCGAGCGCCGCGTACAGAGGCTTGATCGCGACGATACCGACCCAGCCGAGCAGCACGTAGAGCAGAGTCGACAGCCGCGGATAACGGAAGCCGAGCAGGACCTTGGCCAAGATGCCCCCAATCGCGATGCCCCATACCGTGGCCAGCAGTCCGAACCCCCGGGGACCGCCGAGCACACCGGCCGCGAATGGGGTGTAGGTGCCTGCAATCAGCAGGAAGATCGCCGCGTGATCCATCAGACGCCAGCGCTGGCGTGCCTCGGCGCAACGGCTGCGGTGGTACGCGACCGAACTGGCGAACATCAGCAGCGCCGAGAAGCTGAAGGTTACGGCCCCGGCGAGCCGCCAGCCACCGGTGTGCGCCGCGGCCTGCCACAGTAGCCAAGGTATGGACAGTGCAGTTGCCGCCAGCCCGATCGCATGGGTCGCGACATGCCAGCGCTGTTCCGCAGGTGTGTAGGGCAGGTGGGCTGGGCGGGGAGTCGCCATGCCGGTCAGCATACGTCGCCGGGGTTGGCGAGGTCGGTGCGAGTATGCCGTGGACAGCGGACGTCGCCGACTGGCCCGATCCATGGATCCTGCGTATGTTCACGGAGTGTCGTCACGGATGGCCTGCATGAGCTGTACTTACGGACCGAGGTCTGCTGATCTGTGGCCGGTTTCGCCGCTGGCGCTGGCCGGTTGCCTACTGTTCCTTGCGGCCTGCGGGCGCGGTGGGGACGTGCCCCCAGAACCCGCGGCGAGCCTGACCGTCACCACCGGTCAGGTACAGTCCCGCGCCATCGTCCAGTCGATCGTCGCCTCGGGGTCGGTGGCGGCCTGGCAGGAGATGTCGCTCGGGGTCGAGCTCAGCGGGATCCGGGTCGACAGCGTGCTCGTGGAAGTCGGCGCACGCGTCCGGCGCGGACAGTCGTTGCTGCAGCTCGACACGCGCTCCCTGCAGGTCGACCGGCGGCGCGCCGAGGCGAGTTATGCGCAGGCGCGGGCCAATCTCGATCTCGCCCGCACCGGTGGCGAGCGCGGTGAGTCGCTGATCCGGCAGCAGCTGATCTCGCAGAGCGACCTCGACGAACTGCGCGCGAACCTGAGCCGCGCCGAAGCGCAGCTGCAGAGTGCCGCGGCGGAACGGGACGCAGCCCGTCTGCGGCTCGAGTTTGCGACGCTGCGTGCGCCGCATGCCGGCGTGATCTCGGCCCGCAATGTGCAGCCGGGGCAGATCGTTTCCGCCGGAACGGAGCTGCTGCGGCTGATTCGCGACGGCCGCCTCGAGTGGCGTGCGGAACTCCCCGAGGCCGATCTCGTGCGCGTCAGGCCCGGGGCCATCGTGCGCGTCAAGGGCGCGAATGGCCGCGACGTGACCGGCACGGTCCGCACCGTTTCGCCCGCTCTCGACGCGAGTTCCCGTACGGCGCTGGTGTACGCCGATCTCCCCGAACCCGGTGAGCTGCGCGCCGGAATGTTCGCCGAGGGCAGGATCGAAGTCGGCAGTGAGCAAGCCTGGGTGCTGCCCCGCGAGTCGGTCGTCGTGCGCGACGGATACAGTTACGTCTTCGTGCTCGGCGACGGGACGCGCGTCGCGCAACGTCGCATCGAGGCCGGCAGACCCGAGGGCGATGTGGTACCGGTGCGCGCAGGCCTCGAGGCCGGCGAGCGGGTCGTCGTTCGCGGCGCCGGATTCCTCAGCGATGGCGATCGGGTCCGGGTCGCCGAACCGGCCGTCGCCGAGACAGCGGCCGCTGCGCCTGCCTTAAGCAGGCCACGCTAATGAACGTCTCGCTCTGGGGTATCCGCAATCCGCTGCCGGCCGCACTGGTATTCGTCGTGCTCTGCGTGCTCGGCATCTTCGGTCTGCGTCAGCTACCGATTTCCTCGCTGCCCGACATCGCGCTCCCGCAGGTCCGGGTCACCGTCAATCTCTCCGGTGCGACGCCTTCGCAGCTCGAGACCGACGTGACGCGCCGCATCGAGGACGCAGTCGCGAGTATCGCGGGTATCGACAATATCCGGTCGACCGTCAGCGAAGGCACTTCGGTCACGAGCATAGAGTTCGAGCTCGGGCGCGACATCGACGAGGCACTCGACGAGGTGCGCGACGCGGTGGCCAGAATCCGGCCCGAGCTGCCCAACGACATCGATGAACCGCAGGTTCAGCGCATCAACCTGATCGGCGCGACGCTGCTCGCGTACGTGGTGCAGCACGAGCGGCTGGCGCCGGACGAGCTGTCGTGGTTTGTCGACGACACGGTCACCAAGGCCGTATTCGGTGTCCCAGGCGTCGGCGGCGTCACCCGCAGCGGTGGCGTCACGCGGGAGATCCGCGTGAATCTCCGGCCGGACGCGCTGCAGGCCTACGGCGTGACCGCTGGTGCGATCTCGACTCAGCTCGCCAGACTGCAGGTGGATCGGCCCGGTGGTCGGGCCGAGCAGGGCGGCGCCGAACTGGCAGTGCGCACCGTGGCGAGCGTGCGTTCGGCGAGCGAGCTGGCCGATTACCCGATTTTCCTGCCGGATGGCCGCAGCGTGCGG
>CAZAWM010000149.1:0-8056 GCA_964488605.1 uncultured Steroidobacteraceae bacterium
GCTCGCCGGCGGCGACTCGGGCGCAGCGGAGCAGGTATTGCGCGAGGCGATCGCGGCCGGCGCCGCCGACGCGATCGTGTTCAACAATCTCGCGGATCTGCTCGGCAGGCGCGGCTGCCGGACGGCTGCGCTGCGCCTGCTCGAGCGTGCCGAGGGTAGCGCACCGAGCGGGCAGATTGCAGCCGCCGTTGCGGTCACGCGGCGCGAACTCGAGCTGCAGCCCGAGGTTCGCGAGCCCGCCGACTGCGCGACTCCCTGAGCATAGCCAGCGACAGCAGTATCGCCAGCGCCCAGAGTTCCGGTCCGGCGATCCTCCCGCCACCGCCGCCCGCGCCGCCACCGGTCGCGGCACCGGGCGCCCCACCGGCGACCTGGACGTTGAACTCCAGCCTGGCGTCGTTGTCGACAGGCGACGGGTCGCCGAGGCTGGCCGTGACATGGGCCGTGACCGCCGGCGCGCCCGCCTGGTCGGCCCGCAGGCGCAACGTCACCGCGCCCGAGTCGCCCGCCGCGAGCGCTACCGGTGCGCAGGTGACCGCACCGGACTGCAGCGTGCAGCCGAGCGCGTTACTGGTGACCGCGGTGACTGCAAGACCGGCGGGCAGCTCGAAGCGCAGGCGTGCATCGGCGGAGGCATCGCCGGACAGGTGGCGCACGAATGCCGTCAGATCGGCCGTCGCGCCGATGTTCAGCGCAGTGGCCGATGCAGTGAGCGTGACGGCCAGATCCGCGCTCGGCTCGATGACGAACGCCGCGCTCGCCGAGTCGTTGCCGGCAATCGCGTCGTTGGCCGCGGTCAATGAGACGATCGCCGTCGCGGTCCCCGCCTGCCGACCGGTGAGACGGACGGTAATCGAGCGGCTCGCCTGCGGCGCCAGCGAACCGACGGCGCAGCTTGCCGTGCCGGCCGAGATCGTGCACGGGCTGCCCTCGATGCTGGCGGCGTTGAGCGCGAGCTCGGCGGGCATCGTGATCCGGGCGCTGACACCGTCGACCTGAATCGCACCGACGGATCGCACCGTGAAGCCGTAGTCGAAAGCGGCACCGCGCAATTGCCGCGCGGGCGCCGGCAGGGCCGGCGTCGCATCGGCGATGCTGAGCGGTACGATGCAGCTCGCCGCCTCGACGACTGGCCGGATCGCCGCAAGGCTGCAGGCGGAGAACTGATCGCTGCCATTGAGGCGGGCGGCCATCAGGAAAGTCGGCGGCGTGGCCTCGCACCCGGAGCCGCTCTCGCCGTCATGAAGGGCGCCGAAGTTGTGCCCGAGTTCGTGCGCGGCCACGAGCGTCGCGGTGGTTGACGAGAGCGACAATGCCTGCGAGAGGCTCGCACCGAAGCGCGTGCGACACGGCGCGCCGATGTAGGCGACTCCCACCGTCGTGCCGTCGAGGTCGCGGCCCGTCATCAGGTGCGTCAGACCACGCGCGATCTGCGCCGGCGTCGCCTGACGCCAGCTGCCGAGTTCGTCAAGCAGCGAATTGGGCGTCGTCGTCGAGGTGAACGGATCGTCCGGACTGCGGAAGACCGTCACCGAGGTGACGAGGATCCGCAAGTCGACCTGGGTCGCGAAGATGCCGTCGACGATGTTCATGCGCGCGGCGATCGCCTGCTCCGGAGTCAGACCGCCCGAGAATCCGAGCTGGCTGAACTCGTAGTCCCCGACGACGGCGACCTCGATCTGGCGCGACGGCAGGGTGGCGGCCGCGCTCGCTGCCTGCAGTTCGCCGGCCAGCACCGCATACTGCTGCTGCGCCGTATGGCCACCGCGCGCGACATCGGCGAGCGTCACCGTACCGCAGGTCGCACCACCGACCGGCAGAAGCACGTCGGCGAGCCGGTAGACGACCGGTGCGTCGCCGACGGCCGCGAGCGGTTCGACCGCCGTGTCGGCGAGCGCATGCGCAGGCTCGATCGCATAGACGTCGTGGCCGTCCGAGAACATACCGTACAGACCCGCGGGCGTGCGCGTCAGGCGGACCCACGAGCCGGGAGTCCCGCGCAGCCGCCCCTGCAGCGCCTCGACGCCCGGCAGGCGGCTCGGCGTGACGAAGCTTAGGCGTTCGTTGCGCTCGAGCTCGAATTCGAAGCGCCGTCCATAGGCCTCGAACGCGCGTGGCCGGCCGGGGCCGTCGAAGCTCAGTGCCGCGAGCGCTTCGTGATGCAGCACGCGCTCGCGCGGCGGCGTCGCGGCGGTGAGCGTCGCCGGCGCGGCCGCCATGAGCAGCGAACCGGCCAGCGCCGCCGCGGCCGGGCATGGGGCCCGGAGCCTGCGAGTCGGGGCTGACATGGCGGTAGCGTAACGCGGACCGCGTCCTGGCGGTGGACCTGATTCACACCCCGCTGCGCTCCGTCGGGCGTCGCTAGGCGCCCATGGGCAAGGGCGCGCGGCGCGGCCTGTCGGCCTGTGGCGACAGGACCTTGCCGAGATAGCGACCGGTGTGCGAAGCGGGTTCCGCGGCGATCTGTGCCGGTGTGCCGACAGCGACCACGCTGCCGCCCCCCTCGCCACCCTCCGGACCGAGATCGATGATCCAGTCCGCCGTCTTGATGACGTCGAGATTGTGTTCGATGACGACCACGGTGTTGCCCTCGTCCCGGAGCCGGTGCAGTACCGCCAACAGCTGCGCCACGTCGTGGAAGTGCAGTCCGGTGGTCGGCTCGTCGAGGATGTAGAGAGTGCGACCCGTGGCCCGCTTGGCCAGCTCGCGCGCGAGCTTGATGCGCTGGGCCTCGCCGCCCGAGAGCATCGTGGCGTTCTGCCCGAGCCGAAGATAACCGAGCCCGACGTCCATCAAGGTCTGTAGCCGCGGCTGGACCGAGGGAATGTTCTGGAAAAACTTCAGCGCATCCTCGACCGTCATCTCGAGCGCTTCGTGGATGTTGCGACCGCGCCAGCGGATCTCGAGGGTCTCGCGGTTGTAGCGCTGCCCGCGACAAACGTCGCAAGGCACGTAGACGTCCGGCAGGAAGTGCATCTCGACCTTGATGACCCCGTCTCCCTGACAGGCCTCGCAACGTCCGCCACGGACATTGAAGCTGAAGCGGCCCGCGTCGTAGCCTCGCGCGCGCGCCTCCGGAACCTGCGCGAACAGTTCGCGCAGACCGGTGAACGTACCCGTATAGGTGGCAGGATTCGAACGCGGCGTGCGTCCGATCGGGCTTTGGTCGATGTCGATGACGCGGTCGATGTGCTCGATTCCCTCGATGCGTTCGACCGGAGTGCCGTCGCCGGAGCGGTGATCGAGCCAGGCGCGCACATAGCGCAGCAGCGTGTCGTTGACCAGCGTGGACTTGCCCGAGCCCGAGACGCCGGTGACGCAGGTCAGCAGACCGAGCGGGATATCCACGGTCACGTTGCGCAGGTTATTGCCGCGCGCGCCGACGATGCGCAGCCGCCGCGCGCTCGCGCTCGGCGAGCGCAGCCCCGGCCGGTCGATCCGGCGACGACCCGCGAGGTAATCGCCGGTCAGCGAGTCGGTGTTTGCTTCCAGATCGCTCGGAGTGCCCTGGGCGACGATGGCGCCGCCGTGCACGCCGGCGCCGGGTCCGAGATCGACGATCCAGTCGGCGGAGCGGATCGCGTCCTCGTCATGCTCGACGACGATCACGGTGTTGCCAAGGTCGCGCAGGCGCTTCAGCGTATCGAGCAGCCGTGCGTTGTCGCGCTGGTGCAGTCCGATCGATGGTTCGTCGAGGATGTACATCACCCCGGTGAGGCCCGAGCCTATCTGGCTAGCGAGACGGATTCGCTGCGCCTCGCCGCCCGAGAGCGTGTCGGCGCTGCGGTCGAGCGTCAGGTAGTCGAGGCCGACGTCGACGAGGAAGCGCAAGCGGTCGCGCACTTCCTTGACGATGCGCTGCGCTACCTCGCCTCGCCAGCCCGGCAGTTCGAGCGTCTCGAACAGCGCCAGCGAGCGCGCCACGGGCAGCGCCGCCACGTCGACGATGCTGCGGTCGGCGACGAACACGTGGCGTGCCGCGCGATTGAGGCGCGAGCCGGCGCACTCGGGGCAGGGCTGGGTGCCGCGGTACTTGGCCAGCTCCTCGCGGACGGTGGTCGACTCAGTCTCGCGCCAGCGGCGCTCGAGATTCGGCACGATCCCTTCGAAGGCATGACGTCGCCGCGACTGCCGGCCCTGCGCTTCCGGATAGCGGAACTCGATGATCTCCTCGCCGCTGCCGTAGAGCAGCACGCGCTGCACCGACGGCGGCAGATCCGTCCACGGTCGCTCGATGTCGAAGCCGTAGTGCCTCGCGAGCGACTGGATCATGTGGAAATAGTGGCTGTTGCGCCGGTCCCAGCCGCGGACGGCACCTCCGGCCAGCGACAGATGCGGATGCGCGACGATCCTCTCCGGATCGAAGAATTCGCGAAAGCCGAGCCCGTCGCAGGCAGGGCAGGCCCCCGAGGGACTGTTGAACGAGAAAGCTTTGGGTTCGAGCAGCGGCACGCTGTAGCCGCACTCTGGACAGGCGTGCCGGTTCGAGAAGACGAGTTCGCCGGCGAAGGCCGCTGCGTTGGCGTCGCCGGTCGCAATCGGCGCGACGCGCGCGACACCGCCGCCTAGCGCGAGCGCCGTCTCGAACGACTCGGCGAGCCGCTGCGCGGCATCGGCACGCACGCGGAAGCGATCGACGACGGCTTCGATGCCGTGCTTGCGACGCGGGTCGAGTCGTGGCGTCGCATCGAGTTCGAACACGCGGCCGTCGATGCGCGCGCGGACATAACCCCGAGCGCGCAGCGTTTCGAGCATCTCGAGGTGTTCGCCCTTGCGGTCGACGACCACGGGAGCGAGCAGCATCGCCGCGGCGCCCTCCGGTAGTCTCAAGACCTGGTCGACCATCTGGCTGACGGTCTGCGCCGCGAGATCGACACCGTGATCGGGGCAGCGGGGCACGCCGGCACGGGCGTAGAGGAGTCGCAGATAGTCGTAGATCTCGGTCACCGTGCCGACCGTGGAGCGCGGATTGTGCGAGGCCGCCTTCTGCTCGATCGCGATGGCCGGCGACAGACCTTCTATGCTGTCGACCTCGGGCTTGTCCATCATCGAGAGGAACTGCCGCGCGTAGGCCGACAACGACTCGACGTAGCGGCGCTGGCTCTCCGCATAGAGCGTGTCGAAGGCGAGTGAGGATTTGCCCGAACCCGACAGGCCCGTGATCACAATCAGCCGCTCGCGTGGCAGATCGAGATCGAGGTTGCGCAGGTTGTGCGTCCGCGCGCCACGGATCCGTATGAGCTGCATCATCGTCCGTCGCCTTGCTGGGCCAGCCCACTAGTGTAGCGAGCGGGGTCAGGCAGCGCATTTGGGCACGTTCAGGGCGGAATTGCGGGCTGCCGCGCCGGGTCGCCACGGTAGAATGGCATCGAGCAACTGCCCGACAGGGCCCCTTACCAGGCCATCCCAGCAGCGAAGGAAATATCCATGGCGCGCGGCATCAACAAAGTCATCCTGATCGGCAATCTCGGCCAGGACCCGGAAACCAAAGCGATGCCCTCGGGCACCACCGTCTGCAATCTGCGCATCGCCACGAGCGAGAGCTGGAAAGACAAGCAGACCGGGGAGATGAAGGAGCAGACCGAGTGGCACACGGTCGCGATGTTCGGCCGCCTCGCAGAGATCGCCGGCGAGTACCTGCGCAAGGGGTCCCAGGTGTATATCGAAGGCCGCCTGCGCACCCGTAAGTGGCAGGACAAGAACGGCAACGATCGCTATACCACCGAAATCGTCGCCAGCGACATGCAGATGCTCGGCGGTCGGGGCGGTGGCATGGCCGGCAGCTATTCGGAAGGTGCTCGGAGCGACAGCGGCCGCGTCGCGCGCTCGGAGGCCCGCGGCGGCGAAGACTACGGCGAACCGGTGCGATCGAGCACCGAGCGGGACGATTTCGACGACGAGATACCGTTCTGAGCGCGGCCAATTGGACACGTAAAATATTGATAATAATAACATTTTTTTATACCCGGGCGATGGCGGCAGCACCCGGCCCGATACCCCGGCAGCGCCAAAAGCGGTATCGTTAGCGGTTCGGAACGACGCGCAATGCCAGGGCATTACTACATCCGGACCTTCGGCTGTCAGATGAACGAGTACGATTCCGCGAAGATCGCGGATCTGCTCGCGACGGCTGTCGGTCTGACGGCGACCGACGATCCCGGCCGCGCCGATTTCCTGATCGTCAACACTTGCTCGGTCCGCGAGAAGGCGCAGGAGAAGGTGTTCTCGCTGCTCGGCGAGTGGCGCCAGCTCAAGCAGCGGCGGCCGGGCGTGATCATCGGCGTCGGCGGCTGCGTCGCGAGTCAGGAAGGTGAGGCGATCACCGAGCGCGCACCATTCGTCGACCTCGTCTTCGGGCCGCAGACGCTGCACCGCCTGCCGGAGATGGTGACCGAACTGCGCGGCCACGGTCGTCCGGTCGTGGACGTCTCGTTCCCGGAGATCGAGAAATTCGACAAGCTCCCGCCGCCGCGGGCCGAAGGAGCGACGGCCTTCGTCTCGATCATGGAGGGCTGCAGCAAATACTGCAGCTTCTGTGTCGTGCCGTATACGCGCGGCGACGAGATCAGCCGACCGTTCGATTCGGTGCTCGACGAGGTACGCGCGCTCGCCGCCCAGGGCGTTCGCGAGGTCACCCTGCTCGGTCAGAACGTCAACGCTTACGCCGGGCCCATGGCCGACGGCGCCGAGGTCGATCTGGCCACGCTGATCCACCATGTGGCGCGCGTGCCCGGCATCGAACGGATTCGCTTCACGACCTCGCATCCGCTCGATTTCGACGACAGCCTGATCGAGGCCTATGCGAACGTCCCGCAGCTCGCGCGGCACCTGCACCTGCCCGTGCAGTCGGGTTCGGATCGCATACTCGCGCTGATGAAGCGCGGCTACACCTCGCTCGAGTTCAAGGACAAGGTCCGGCGGCTGCGCGCCGCGAGCCCTGGCATCTCGGTCGGGTCGGACTTCATCGTCGGGTTTCCTGGCGAAACCGAGCGTGATTTCGCGGCGACGCTCGCGCTGGTTCGAGACCTCGAGATCGACCAGTCCTTCAGCTTCGTCTACAGCCGTCGGCCGGGCACGCCCGCCGCCGCGCTACCGGACGACGTCCCGGAGGACGAGAAGCTCGCGCGCCTCGCGCGCCTGCAGTCGTTGCTGTCCCAACAGGCGCAGCGCATCAGTGAGCGCATGGTCGGCACCGTGCAGAGAGTGCTCGTGGAGCGCGCCGCCAAGCGTGACGCCAACGAACTCGCTGGTCGCACCGAGAACAACCGCTGGGTCAACTTTCCGGGCCCGGCGCGGCTCATGCACCAGTTCGTCGATGTACTGATCACCGAGGCCAAGCCGCACTCGCTGCGCGGGCGCATCGTATCGCAGCTGAAGGGCCTGACGGCCGAGCGAGCCATGCGGGTATCCGCTTGAGCACTGGTCCCGTGACGGACGCGGCCGAACAGGCTGCCGAACGCGAATTCGACCTGCTGCCGGCCGACAACGAGCGTCTTGCGTCGCTGTGTGGCCCGCTCGACGAGAACCTCCGGCTCATCGAGAGCCGGCTCGGTGTCGAACTGCGACGGCGCGGCAACCGCTTCCGTGTGCTTGGCGGGCGTGTGCCACAGGCACGGGCGGAAGGCGTGCTCCGCGACCTGTTCCGGCGTTCGGGCGACGAGCCCGTCACACCCGAGAGCGTGCACCTCGCCTTACGCGAGCACGAGGAGCCCGTCGCGGACGCCGTGGCCGATCCGGGGGCGACACCGGCCGCTGGCGGCGCCGTCGACGCGCTCGCCGTGCGCACGCTGCGCGGCCAGATTAGGGCGCGCGGCACGAACCAGCGCGACTACCTCGCGTTGATCCGTCGCCGTGACCTGACTTTCGGCGTCGGTCCGGCGGGCACCGGCAAGACCTATCTGGCTGTGGCTTGCGCCGTCGAGGCGCTGCAGGCCGAGCGAGTGCGACGCATCGTGCTGGTGCGGCCGGCCGTAGAGGCCGGCGAGCGGCTCGGCTTCCTGCCCGGCGACCTGTCGCAGAAGGTCGATCCCTACCTGCGGCCGCTGTACGACGCGCT
>CAZAWM010000150.1:0-7998 GCA_964488605.1 uncultured Steroidobacteraceae bacterium
GGAGCGTGGCGAGTGGGAGCGGGTGCGCGAGGTTGGCGACGGCGCGGCGGTGCGCGCCGCCTATCTCGAGGCGCTGCGCTGGGCCGAGGAGGCGCGACAGATGCTCGCCTGACGAAGCGTTTCCAGACGTGGCCAACGGTCAGTTGCCGCGCAGTGCCTGCACGCTAGATGACGGCCCGCAGGCGGTAACCATTGCGCGGAAAATGCACATGCACGACGCCGCAGCGCGGATGCTCGCGGCGCAGCGTCACGGACTGCCAGTCCAGTGCGACGAGTTCGCCAGTCACGGCGCCTCGCGAGGTATCGTCCGGCGAGACCTCGATCGTCTGTCCAGCCCGCAGTCCGGTCGGGTCTTCGCTATCGACTCCGGCATCGAGCGTCGCAGGCATGGCGGCGCGGGCCTCGGCCAGCGCGGCGGCGGCATCGATCTCGGTGCGCGACCCCTCACCGACGGCGAGCATCGCCTGCTCCCACCGCGGCAGGGCGGTAAAACGGGCGAGCAGCCGTGCGGCCAGCTCCGGGAAATAGGCGCGTGCCATCCAGACGAAGACGTTAGCCTGGATGTCCGCAAGCCCTGGCGCATCGCCGGCGAGGAATGGCCGGCCCGTGCTGAGCTGCGCGTCGAGCCAGCCGGCATGGACGCGTAACTGCGTCTGCGCGTGCGTGGCGTCGCGGAGCGCGCCGTCGAAGTCGAAATCCAGGAACAGCCGGCGCCGGTCCTCGCGAAACTCCGCCGGCCAGTCGCGGGCCAGCAGGTTGACGCTGATCGCGAGACCGGCACGGAAGAAGACATCGCTCCACTTGACGAGCATACAGGCGATACCGCGGTCCTGATCCGGAAAGAGCGTCGGCTCCGGATGCCGCCGTTCCAGCTCGAGCGCGATGCGCTGCGAATCGATGTAGACGTCGGCACCGATCTGCATGACCGGAGTGCCACGATAGCCGCCGGTCAGTGCCACCAGATCCTCCTTGGGCGGGAGCATCGGCGTCTGCACCGAGCGCCAAGAGAGGCGTTTCAGCCCAAGCACCCGCAGCGCCTTCTGCGTGAACGGCGAGGCATCGTAATGATGGAGGATGATGCCGCTCATGGGTGACTCCCCAGGCTGAGGGCGGTCTGACCGTAGAGATAACGATACGCCTCGGCGTCGGCCTGACGCTCGTGGCCGATGGCGTAGGCTCGCTGCACGGCCGGGCGCGCCCGAATGCGCTCGAACCAGCCAGTTACATGAGGGAAATCCTCGAGCCGCTGGCCTTGGCGCCGGTGCGTGACGATCCACGGCCAGATTGCCATGTCGGCGATCGAGTATTCGCCGGCGACGTAGTCACGGTCGGCGAGACGGCGCTCGAGCACACCATAGAGCCGGTTGCACTCGTCGGTGTAGCGGCGGATGGCATACGGCACGACTTCGGGCGCGAACGCCCGGAAGTGATGCGCCTGTCCGGCCATGGGCCCCAGTCCCCCTACTTGCCAGAACAGCCACTGAAGGCAATCGAAGCGTGCGTGGGACTCCCGCGGCAGGAAGCGGCCCGCCTTCTCGGCGAGATAGAGTAGCAAGGCGCCGGACTCAAACAGCGACAGGTCTGCCTCGGTATCAACCAGCGCTGGAATGCGATTGTTGGGACTGATGCGCAGGAACGCCGGATCGAACTGCTCGCCGCGCAGGATGTCGACTGGCCGCAGCACGTAGTCGAGTCGGCACTCCTCGAGAAGGATCAGCGGCTTGAGGCCATTCGGCGACGGGTAGAAATAGAGTTCCAGCACGGTGCCTCCTGGTTGCATCCTCGCAACAGTCAGCGACAAAAAACAGTCATGCCTGTTTCTTTTCAGGTCGTGCTGCCTATAATCCGCGATGCTCGGGCCCGCTTCCAGGCCCGTTACAAGCTAGACGCCTACAGAGGGGGATAGTCAATGCTGCCACTCCTTCGACCCATTCGGTCGGTGTTAACGGCCTTGTCGGTGGTCGTCGTCGGTCTCGCGTCACTGCCGGTCAAGGCACAGGACGCCGAGGTCGGCCTCGAAGAGGTTACGGTGACCGCCACCCGCCGCACCGAAACCGACATCCAGCGCACGCCGATCTCGGTCTCGGCGATCAGCGATGAGGATCTCGCAAAGCTCGCACCGCGCGACATCCGCGACGTCGCGATCCGCGTGCCGAGCCTCATCAGTGGTACTGTCGCCGGCTTCAATGCGGCGTCCTTCGGTCTGCGCGGCGTCGGGCAGACCTCCATCATCGTCTATCAGGAAGCGCCGGTCGGCGTCACGGTCGACGACTTCGTGTTGCCGAACATCCAGGGTCAGGTGCTGGACACCTTCGACATCGAGTCCGTTGAGGTCCTGCGCGGCCCGCAGGGCACGCTGTTCGGCAAGAACACGACGGCCGGCGTGATCAATATCCGCACCAGGCGCCCGGACCTCGATGCGGCCTCCGGCGAAGTGCAGTACACGGTGGGCAGCTTCGAGACGCGCCGGGCCCGCGCGGCCGTGAACCTGCCGATCACCAACACACTTGCGCTGCGCCTCGCAGGAGGCACCGACGACAGTGACGGTTATTTAAGGAATGGCAAGCGCTCGAGCGTGCTCGGCGGCCCGCCACCGGGCGGCATTGGCTTCAACATCGCCGGTGACGGCAGCAAGCTCGGCGGCGAGAACTCGACCGCCGGCCGCCTCAAGGCGCTCTGGCAGCCCAACGACCGCTTCAACGCGCTGCTGCAGTTCGAGTACCTGCGCGACAAGCGCGCGACACCGCCGATCGTCAACGAAACGCCGCCCGATCCCGGCCTCGCCTTCCACGCCCTCGGCTTCACGGGCGTCACGTTCGGCGACCCGCTCAAGCAGGCGGGTGTTTCGAATCGCGACGACGGGCTCAAGATGGGCAACGGCCATCGCGTCTCGGTCGATGGCGCCTACCTGAACCTCGAATGGCAGCTCAGCGACGGCTACACGCTCTATTCGAGCACCGGTCGCCGCGAACAGAAGTCGCGCCTGCCGAGCACCTACACGGGTGAGGTGTTCGCCTCGCTGTTCGATGCGACCCGCGATGACGATCGCGAGACCACCCAGCAGGAATTCCGGATCGCTTCCGATCTCGACGGCCCGTTCAACTTCGTTGCGGGCGCGTACTACGCCAAGGACGAGACCCAGTTCTGCGTGCTGCAGTACCTCGGCTTCCTCGACTTCTTCGGTCCAGCCTTCGCGCCGAATACGCTGCTCGCGGGCGCCATGCTGCCGACACTGACCGTCAACAGCCACAATGCCAACCCGTCGGTGCTCTGCAACGCGCAGGAAGGCACGGCGACGGCGGTGTTCGGCGACGCGACCTATGAACTGACGGACCGTTGGACGCTCGGCCTCGGCGCGCGCTGGACACGCGAGAAGAAGGAATGGGCGGGCCGTTCGCAGATCTATCCGCAGTTTCTCAACGGTATCGCGAACTTCAGCAATGCGTTCACGATCCGGGCGCTTGGCGAGCCGCTGAATGCGGCCGACTTCGATCGCTTCCCGATCAACGTCGTCCGCGATTCGGAGACCTGGACCGAACCGACCTGGCGCGCGACGCTCTCGTATCAGGCCACGGACAACGTGTTCGCGTGGGCGACCTATGCGCGCGGCTTCAAGAGCGGCGCCTACAACGACCAGACCGGCACGAGCACGATCGGCCTGCCTTTTCCATTCCCGGCGGCTGCCGCGCGCCCCGTCAATCCCGAGATCGCGGACAGCATCGAACTGGGCGTCAAGACGGACCTGCTGAACAAGCGGCTGCGCATCAATGCCGTCGTCTACAACGTCAAGTACGACGACGCACAGCGCGAGCTCGTCGGCGACATCCCGCTCGGAGGCGGCCTGTCGTTCCAGGAAACGCGCTTCTTCAACGCGGCCGAACTGACCGTCAACGGCGTCGAGCTCGAAATCGCCGCCAAGCCAATCGACAGTCTGACGCTCTACGGCAATGCAGCCTACACCGACGCGAAATTCGATCGCTTCCAGGCCGACACCGACTTCAATCCGATGACCCAGTGTGCGGGCTGTCCGCCCGGTATCGACGTCGACCGCAGCGGCACGACCGTGCCGCGCACGCCCGAGTGGATGGCGCGTTTCGGCGCCACGCTCGCGACGCCGGTCGGCCGCGGCTCACTGGAGTGGGACGTCAACGCCTCGTACGAGGGCGAGAACATCCACGTGCCCTCGACCGTGCCCGAGGCGCTGCGACTGCCGGGCCTGCGTTACGACGGCATCATCGATTCGCGCACCCTCTACAACGCGAGCCTGACGTGGCGGCCGGAGAATGGCGCCTATCACCTGCGGCTGTTCGGCCGTAACCTCGGCGATGAACGCTACCGCGAGGGCATCCTGCCGGTCGGCAATCTCTGGACCATGGCCTCCTACGGCCCGCCGCGGCAGTGGGGGCTCGAGTTCGGCGTGAAATTCGGCGGCCAGTAATCGCCGACGGAGCGAACTTGCCGGGCCCGGCGGGCCACCGCCGGGCCGCGTATTTCTAGGCCCGCTCCACGCGGTAGCCGATGCGCGGAAAGTGCGTAACCACCGTGCCAACCCGCGGGTCTTCGCGTCGCACGGCGACTTCATGTAGCTCGAGCGTGACCAGCTCGCCGGCCACGGGCACCTTTCCGTAGTCGTCGGGAGTCACGCTAACACGCTCCCCCTCACGCAGTTGCAAAGGGTCGGCCGGATCGACACCGCGCCCGCTCTCGGGGGTCGCGTCGCGCGCGATGTCGAGCGCCGCCTGCGAGTCGAGCTCCGTGCGCTCGCCGTGCCCGATGTGGCGCACCCGCTCCTCCCAGGCGGCAAGGCGGACAAATGACCCGAGCAACTCGGTCGCCGACGGAATGAAGTGACGCGTCATCCAGACCGGGAAGTAGCCGTTAATGTCAGCCCAGCCGGGCCGTTCGCCGAGCAGGAACGGGCGCCCATCGGCGAGCTGCTGTTCGAGCAGATCGGCATTGGCGCGCAGCTGCGCAATCAGATGCGGCGTGTCGGCGTCGAGCCGGTCGAAATTCATGAAGTTGAAGAAGGCCTTGCGGTCGGCGATCACGGCCGCCGGAACCTGCTTGTTCAGACCCATCGACAGGCCTGCGCCGGGCTCGAAGAATGCCGTATCGCTCCAGTGCGACAGCGCCAGTGCGAGGCCGCGGTTGCCGTCCGGGAATAGCGTTGGCGTGGGGAAACGGCGCTCGAGCTCGCGGGCGATCAGCCGCGTGTCGCAATAGACGTCGGCGCCGATTTGCAGCGTTGGCGTCTTGCGGTAACCGCCGGTGAGCGGCATCAGATCTGGCCGCGGCAGGATCATCGGGATCTGTACCGAACGCCAGGCGAGCCGCTTCAGACCGAGGGCGAGCCTCGCTTTCTCGGCGAACGGCGACCAGTCGAAGTGGTGCAGGATCAGTTCGGACATCCGGGCTCTCCAGTGAGCGTATCAGGCGGGCCGGTACCGGCCCGTTGGACTATAACGACAGCCGTCGTAAAAAAAACAGTCAAGCCTGTTTCTTTCCGCAGGGCGCTGCCTATAATCGGCCTGGTCCCAAGTCCTTGGTCCCGTTCAGGTTGGGCCGCTTTCAGCAGGCCCGGCGGAGCAGACTGCATGGATAGCCAGACGGTCCAACGGTTTCTCGATGGCATGAAGTACGAGGCGGCGCGCACTGCCCCGCCTGAGGGGTTCCCGCGCTTCCCAGACATCCCTGCCGGACGCTACGTCGACCCGGACTTCCTGCAGCTCGAGCGCGACTACCTCTGGCGACGGAGCTGGCTGTACGCCTGCCACCTCGACCAACTGCCAGAGCCTGGCAGCTTTGTCGTCTGGCGCAAGACCGGCACGCCGATCCTGATCGTGCGCGGCAAGGACGATGTCGTGCGCGCGTTCTACAACACCTGCCGGCACCGGGGCGCGCCGCTCGCCAAGGAGAAGTGCGGCAAGGCCGATGGATTCGTCTGCGGCTATCACGGCTGGACCTACGGGCTCGACGGGCGGCTGCTGAACCTGCGCGACAAGCGAGACTTCGTCGATCTGGATATGGCGCACCGCAACCTGATCCCGGTGCGCTGCGAGCGCTTCTTCAAATGGATCTTCATCAATGAGGACGCCGGGGCCGAACCGCTCCTGCAGCACGTCGCGCCTTTCGGTGAGTACTTCCAGCAGTTCCAGCCGAACGAGTGGCGGCTTGTCACAAGCGAAGCCTTCGACGTCAAGTGCAACGTCAAGGTGCTCATGGACGCCTTCCTCGAGGTGTACCATCTCAAGTCCATCCATCAGTCGACGGTCGACCGCTTCCTGGACCACCGCGGCACGACGATCGCCCTATACCGCAACGGTCATTCGCTGATGGTGACCCCGAATCGCCGGCCAGACTGGCAGGACCCGGGCACTCGCGGCATGCGCCGCATCGAGACGGCCACGGAGATCTCCTCGCGCAACAACCCGTCGTTCAACTTCTTCCCGAATCTCGTCACGCCCGTCGACCCGACCGGCTGCCCGTTCCTGCTGTTCTGGCCGACCGCCAACACGACGATGCGTATCGAGTGCATCTGGTTCGCGCCCGACTGGGGTCCTGGTCCGCTCGATCCGCTCTGGGAGACACGCATCAAGAATTTCGACCGCATCCTCGACGAGGATCTGCAGTTTGCCGAGCAGATCCAGGAGTCGGTGATGTCGCCTGGTTTCCGCGGGATGCCGCTCAACTATCAGGAACGCCGCATCTATCACTGGCACGAGGAACTCGATCGGCGAATCGGCCGCGAACGGGTGCCGGAGGCCCTGCGCGTCGAACCGTTGCTCGCACCGTATTACGAGAACTGAACCGCCAGTACCCGATGGCCGTCCTCGCACAGATCGTCTCCGCCGGCGCGTATGTTCCGCGGCTGCGGCTGCCGCGCGCCGTGATCGCCGCCTCGATGGGCTGGCTCGACTCTTCGCCGTCGCGAGCGGGCGGCGCGCGCAGCGCCTGCAACTGGGACGAGGACGCGCTGACGCTCGCCATCGAGGCGGCGCGCGGGGCGCTGCGCCGGATGTCCGCACCGCACGCCTTGCATCTCGCCTCGACGTCCCTGCCTTTCGCTGACCGCAGCAATGCTGCCTTGGCCGCCGCCTGCCTCGACCTGCCGACCGCGATCGAGACGCTGGAATCGACCGGTTCCCTGCGCGCCGGCACGGCTGCGCTGGCCAATGCCGCGCGTCGCAGCGGCTCGACCCTGGTCGTCGCCAGCGACGCGCGGCTTGCGAAGCCGGGCAGCGCGCAGGAGATGCGCATGGGGCACGGCGCCGCCGCCCTGCTCGTACACGCCGGTGGCGCCCCCGCCCGCGAGAGCGGGACCCCGACGCTAGCCGAAATCCTTGCCGCCGCGCACGTCGCCGCCGACTTCGTCGATCATTACCGCATGGCCGGCGAGGAGTTCGACTACTGGCTCGAAGAGCGCTGGATCCGCGATGAGGCGCTCCAGCGGCTACCGGCACAGGCGATCGCCGCCGCGCTGCACGCCGCCGGAATCACCGCCGCCGAAGTCGCGCACTTCGCGATGCCCGGCCCCGCGTCGGTCGCGCGCCGCGTCGCCAATGACGCGGGTCTCGCGCAGGCGGCTCTTGCCGATGCCCTCGAGGCCGACTGCGGCGACACCGGCAGCGCGCATCCTCTGCTGATGCTGCTCGGCGCGCTCGAACGCGCCAGGGAAGGCGACCTAATCCTGCTGCTCGGACTCGGCCAGGGCGTGGATGCGATCGTGCTGCGGGCCGGAGCGGCCCTCGCCGCGTGGCGCGCCGGCAGCGGACCGCTGACGGCGACGCTTGCGCGCCGCCGAGACGAGCCGAGCTACACGCGCTTTCTTTCGCAGGCAGGTCTGCTCGACGTCGATTTCGGCATGCGTGCGGAGCGCGACAATCGCACCGCGCACAGCGTCGCCTGGCGCAAACACGATATCATCGACGCCTTCCGTGGCGGCCGCTGCCGGGACTGCGGCACGGTGCAGTTCCCGCGCAGCCGCGTCTGTGTCAACCC
>CAZAWM010000151.1:0-7998 GCA_964488605.1 uncultured Steroidobacteraceae bacterium
CAGCCCGATCGTCACGTCGGTGAAGCTGCAATAGTCGGCGTTCCACATCTCGCCGAGCAGACGCGCCGTCGGCACGAGCAGCTGCAGGTAGAGACGATCGAGCGGTACGCCGCGATCGCGCAGACCCTGGACATAGGCCAGCGCAGGCTCGACCCCGGGAGCGATGACCAGACGCGCGAGCTCGGCCACATGGTCGGGCCCTGGGTGCAGCGTTCCCGCGAGCGCAGCCGGCGCGCTCGAGACCTCGCTGAGCCGGCTATGCATGAGCATGAGCCGCGGAATGATCTGCTCCTCGATCGTCCGCTCGAGTTGGTCGCGATCCGGCAGGTCCGGCCGACCCCGACCGTCCCGAAGTATCGACAAACCTGCGGCCGGCCAACCCGGCGGCAGGACCCTCGCGCCCCGCGACTGCCTCGTGCTGTTCATGGACCCCCCCATCTCCGCTCTGACAAGGAGCCTGACGATCTGCGGTCCTGCGGCCGGCATGTGCCCGCCTCGACCGCTGCCTTCACCGATGGCATCGCGAAAACACGCGACGCGATTAAAGGACCCTGCCACCCATCTGTCAAGTTTTCCTGACGTCTACTCTGATTGACAGCCAGTCGGTCGATCACTAGATTGGCTCCAAGGGGACCATCCGGCCGCACCATCTTGTTCAGATGAGACTGCAACTACCTCGCCCATCCGCCGTGCGCGACGATGCCGCTACGCCTCTGTATACAGGGGAGCAGAAACGGCGTCGCGATGCTTCGCCGTGGACGATCGTACAGGGCGTGCTCGCTCCGCTGCAGCTGCTGGTCTGCGTCGTCAGCGTCTGGCTGGTCCTGCGCTTCCTCGATACAGGCGAGGGCGAGCAGGCAGCCACGATCTCGGTGCTGGTCAAGACCGGCGTGCTGTACGCGATCATGTACACGGGCGCGCTCTGGGAGCGCGATGTTTTCGGTGTGTACCTGTTCGCGAAGCCGTTCTTCTGGGAAGACGTCGTCAGCATGCTCGTGATCGCCCTTCATACGGCCTACCTGGCCGCATGGTTGTTCGAGTTTCTGTCAGTGCGCGAACAGATGTTGCTTGCGTTGGCAGCCTACGCGGCATACGCGATCAACGCAACGCAGTTCTTGCTCAAGCTCCGCGCGGCACGCCGTCAGCATTTTGCGCTGCAGGAAAACCGGCCCGAGTGGATACCGCAGAAATGAAGTTCAGGCCCGCAGAACTCAGCTATCGCTTAGCCGCGGGTTGGCTCGAACTCGGGCCGCGCTGGCTACCGTTCGCCGATGCCGCGAGCCGCGAGCTGCCGCTCTCGCGGCTACTACGGCTGTCGCTGTTTCAGGTCTCCGTCGGCATGTCGATGGTGCTGCTGACGGGTACGCTAAATCGGGTGATGATCGTCGAGCTCGGCGTCAGCGCCGCTCTCGTCGCGAGCATGGTCGCACTGCCGTTGCTGTTCGCGCCATTCCGGGCCTTGCTGGGCTTCCGTTCCGACACCCACCGCTCCTATCTCGGCTGGCGCCGCGTCCCGTATCTGTGGATCGGTACGATGCTGCAGTTCGGTGGCCTCGCGATCATGCCGTTCGCGCTGATCATCCTTTCGGGCGACACGCACGGGCCGGTGGTGATCGGCCAGGTTGCGGCCGCACTCGCGTTCCTGCTCGTCGGTGCTGGTGTGCACACGGTGCAGACGGCCGGTCTCGCGCTTGCGACCGACGTCGCGCCCGAGGAAGCGCGGCCGCGCGTCGTTGCCCTGCTGTACGTGATGCTGCTGCTCGGGACGCTGATCAGCGCGCTGGGTTTCGGCGCGCTGCTCGAGAGGTTCAGCCAGATCCGCCTCATACAGGTCGTGCAAGGCGCGGCGTTCCTGACCCTCGTCCTGAACCTCGTCGCCCTTTGGCAGCAGGAGCCGCGCGATCCCGCCCGTACGCGCGGCGACCAGCCGCGCGACTTCTTGCGCGCTTGGCGTCAATTCACGAACCAGAACCGTGCGCGGCGTTTCCTGCTGGCGACCGGGCTCGGCACGGCCGGATTCACGATGCAGGATATCCTGCTCGAGCCCTATGGCGGCGAAATCCTGCGACTCGGTGTCGGCGCCACCACGTCGCTGACGGCGCTGCTCGCCGCTGGCACGCTCGCCGCATTCGCGCTCGCGGCGCGCGTTCTCGCGCGCGGCGGCGATCCGTATCGCCTCGCGGCCTACGGCGCGCTGCTCGGACTGTTCGCGTTCGCCGCGATCGTGTTCGCCGCACCCCTCGATTCGACCCCGTTGTTCCGTTGCGGCGTCACGTTGATCGGTTGCGGGGGCGGGCTGTTTGCGGTCGGCACGCTGACGGCGGCCATGAACCTCGATTCCGGCGGCCAAGCCGGTCTCGCGCTCGGTGCCTGGGGTGCGGTGCAGGCGACGGCCGCGGGTCTCGCGACGGCGACCGGCGGCGTTCTCCGCGACATCGTTTCGGGACTCGCCGCGGACGGCGCGCTCGGCCCGGCGCTCGCGAGCCCGATCTCGGGTTACAGCTTCGTCTACCACGTCGAGATCGCGCTGCTGTTCGCGACGCTGGTCGTCATCGGTCCGCTGGCACGCCATGCGCGCGCCGTGCGGCGTTCTCCCCGTCCACAGCGCTTCGGCCTCGCCGAATTCCCCGGCTAGGCTTACGCAGGAGTAGCACACATGCAAACAGGTGCCATCACGGGTTATATCGACGTCGCGCAGCTCGTCCTGTATGGGTTCTGGATCTTTTTCGCCGGTCTGATCTATTACCTGCGCCGCGAGGACAAACGCGAGGGCTATCCACTGGAATCGGATCGCACGGAGCGCACGCAGCGCGTGCGCGTCCAGGGCTTCCCGGCGATGCCGCCGCCGAAGACCTTCAGGCTCGCGCATGGCGGCACCTATGCGGCGCCGAACGACAGGGTCGACGAGATCCCGATCGCCGCGCAACCCGTCGCCGACTTTCCCGGAGCACCACTCGAGCCGACCGGCGATCCGATGCGCGAAGCAGTCGGGCCGGGCACCTACGCGAAGCGGTCGAACCAGCCCGACCTTACTCTCGATGGACAGGATCGCATCGTGCCGATGCGCATCGCGACCGACTTCTCGATCGCCGAGGGCGACCCCGATCCGCGCGGCATGGCGGTCTATGGTGCGGACGGCGCTTCCGGGGGAAGCATTGTCGACGTTTGGGTCGATCGCTCAGAGCCGCAGATCCGCTATCTCGAGGTCGATACTGGCGGCGCGAAACCGCATCGCGCGCTGCTGCCGATCGGCTTCTGCCGGATCCTCGGAAGCCGGCGTGAAGTGCGGGTCGCGGCGATCACCGGCGCGCAGTTCGCGAACGTGCCCGCCCTGGCCAGCCCCGATCGCGTAACGCTGCTCGAGGAGGACAGGATCAGCGCCTACTACGGCGGCGGCAGACTTTACGCGACGCCGGAGCGCGCGGAACCGCTGCTGTGAGCCACGACGACTTTGCGGCCGAGCCCGTCCCTAGCCTGCCAGCAGCACTGCCGGCCGGCGAGTCCGTGCTCTGGCAGGGACGGCCGCGGTGGCGCTCGCTCGCGCTGCGGGCGTTCCATGCCCGCAAAGTCGCCTTCTATTTCGTCGTGCTCGCTGTCTGGAGCGGTATTGCGGCGATCTACGACGGTCGGAGCGTCGCTGCCGCTGCCTGGGTGGTGAGCACGCAGGTGTTGCTCGGGGCACTAGCTGCCGGCATGCTGGCCGGGATTGCGTGGCTCACTGCGCGGGCGACGGTCTACACCATCACGACCGAGCGCGTCGTCATCCGCTTCGGCATCGCTCTGACAATGAGCATCAATCTGCCGTTCACGAAGATCCAGACGGCTGGGTTGCGCCGACATCGCGGCGGCATGGGAGACATCCCCCTCGGTCTCGTTCCTGGCGAGCGCGTCAGCTATCTGGTCCTGTGGCCGCATGTGCGACCTTGGCGATTCCGGCAAGTCGAGCCGATGCTACGCTGCATCCCGGACGTCGACACCGTGGCCGTGAAACTCGCCGAGGCGCTGGCCAGACGGCACGGCGTCGCGCAGTCCACGATCGCGTCGCCCGGCACGGCCGCGATCGCTGATTGCCCGCGCGCCCAGCTGGCGCAGACCGCCGCGGCACACGCCGCGGGCGTTGCCGGCAGCCAGACGGCAGGAGCAGCGGTGTCGGCATGAGCGGACACGTCGAAGACCCGTCACCGCCGCGCGGCCTGCTGCTCGGCATCGGCGTACTGATCTCGGCGACGCTGCTACTCGTCGCTCTCGCCCGCTCCCATGGCGTCGGCCTGATGATGACGCGCGACATCGAACCTGCGGCCAGCGCGGCAACGGCCGTGCGCGAAGCGGCGTTGCGTTTCGCCGATCGCGACGATGGCGCCGTGGTCGTCACGCGCGCCGTCGACGGCGCCACCGTCACCGTCATCGAATCGGGCTCGGGAGGATTCGTGCGCGGCGTGATGCGCGGTCTCGCGCGCGAACGGCGCATGCACGGCATCGAATCCACGCCGCCGTTCCTGCTGACCCAGTGGAGCGACGGCCGGCTGACTCTGCGCGATACGGCCACTGATCGGCTGATCGACCTCGGGGCCTTTGGCCAGACCAACCTCGGTGCGTTCGCTGCGCTGCTCCCGCGCGATACCGAGGCGAGGCGCTGATGTCCTGGGTCGCGGCTTGGGCGCCGGTCGCCTACACGTTGCTGATCTGGTGGTTCACGACGGGCCTGATCCTGCTGCTCGATGGTCTGCCGCGTTCGAGCTATCGCTGGAGCCTCGGTGGCGCGGCGCTTCTGGCCTTCGTCGGGCTCGTCGCGCTCCATCACACCGTCGCGCAGACGACCATTGCCGACGCCTACATCGCGTTCACGAGCGCGCTGCTGATCTGGGGTTTCGTCGAGCTCGCGTTCCTGACCGGCGTGCTGACGGGCCCTCGCCGCACCGACTGTCCTGCCGGAGCGCGGGGCTGGCAGCGCCTGCGCGCCGCGCTCGCCGCGATCCTGCACCACGAGCTCGCGCTGCTCGCGGCGGGCGTCGCGATAGCCGTGGTCAGCGGCGTTGGCCACATCGGCTTCTGGACATTCGCAGCGCTGTGGCTGATGCGCCAGAGCGCCAAGGTCAATCTCTATCTCGGTGTTCGCAATACTGGCGAGCAGTTCCTGCCGCCCGAGCTTGGCTACATCGCCTCGTACTTCCGCCGCCGGCCGATCAATCTGCTGTTCCCGTGGTCGGTGCTGGCGTTGACCGGCGCCGCGGTGCTGCTCTCGTTCGCGACCCTCGCGATGCCCGCTCCGGGCCACGAGCATACCGCCCTCGCGCTGCTGGCGACCCTGGTCGTGCTCGGCCTGCTGGAGCACTGGTTCCTCGTGCTACCGATCGATGTCGACGCGCTGTGGCGCTGGAGCCTGCGCGCGCGCGACCGGGATCGGCAGCGGGTCGATGCGCCGGGAGCGATGCCGGAGCCGAGCCGCGGCCTGCCCTGATCAGGCCCTGCGTCGTTCCCGGGCGTCGCGGCGCGCCAGTGCGCGCAGCGCCTCCTCGGGCAGCCCGAACGATACGTTCTCCGCGACGCCGTGCATTTCGCGCACGCGGAGCGTGCCGAGTTCGCGCAGGCGCTCGATAACGCCGCGCACGAGGCGCTCGGGCGCCGAAGCGCCCGCCGTCAGTCCGACGATTCGTATCCCCTCGAACCAGGCCGGGTCTATCTGGGAGGCATCCTCGACGAGCCACGCGGGCACGCCGCGCTGGGCAGCGAGTTCGCGCAAGCGATTGGAGTTCGAGCTGTTGCGCGCTCCGACCACGATCATCGCATCCACGTGTTCCGCGAGCGCATGGATGGCCGCCTGCCGGTTCTGCGTCGCGTAGCAGATGTCGTCGACGTCCGGACCGACGATCCGTGGGAAGCGCAGGCGCAGCGCGGCGATCACGTCGCGCGTATCGTCGACGCTCAACGTGGTCTGCGTGACGTAGGCCAGCTCGCCATCGAGGGGCGGCAGAGCGGCCACATCCTCGATCGACGAAACCAGCAGCACGGGACCGTCAACGGAACCGAGCGTGCCGCGCACCTCCTGATGGCCAGCATGACCTACCACGATCACCGTGGCCCCAGCCCGCGAATACCTCTGTGCCTGCCCGTGCACCTTCGCCACGAGCGGGCAGGTTGCATCGGCGACCCGCAGGTTGCGGCGGCGGGCGGCCTCGTAGGTTGCGCGCGCGACGCCGTGCGCGCTGAACACGATGGCCGAGCCATCGGGAATCGCCGCGAGGTCCTCGACGAACACGGCGCCGCGGCGGCGGAGGTCCTCGACGACGTGCCGGTTGTGCACGATCTCGTGCAGCACATAGACCGGCGGTCCGTGCAACGCCAGCGCGCGCTCGACGATCTCGATCGCCCGGACCACCCCCGCGCAGAAACCGCGCGGCTGGGCGAGAACGACGTCCATGTCCTCGCCCCCGTGCGATTCAGCCGCGGGTCACGCCGAGCGCGGGCGCGGACTGCGCCGACGCCGTTGCCGGCTCTTCAGCGCCCGCCCCATCGTCGGCCGGCTCGGCGCGCGGTTCCGCGGGTGCCTTGACCGTCGTCAGCTCCGGATAGTCGCGCGACATCGGTGCGCCGTAGAGCGGTTTGTTGACGCCCTGATGGCAGGTCGCGCAATTGATCTTGGCGACATCCCCGGTGGGGCCCAGGCGGTTACGCGGGAAAGTTTCGGTCAGAGGCTCGAGGTACCCGACGTTGAGCGCGCGCGCCATCCGGATGCCATGCCAGGCCGTCACGCGCTGTGGCGTACTCTGCTCCCAGACCATGAACGAACGGCTGTTGTGGCAGAACGTGCAGTTGACGCCGAGCCCCTGCGACATGTGCATCATCAGCGAGTAGGTGCGCTCGGTCTGCATGATGTTGCGGGTACTGCCGGCAGGCAACGCCGTCGTCGAGATCGAGCGGATCGGCTCGTTGTTGAGCAGGAACGGTGTGAACGGATCCCATGGCAGGGAGGCCAGTGCGGCCTGCGGTGCCGGGATGTTCTGGCCGGCGCGATCGGCGGCCAGGCCCTTCGCGGCTTTCGGACCCGGGTCGATGAACCAGACCTCCTGCGGGACGTTCTTGCCGCGGTGGCAGGTGTAGCAAGTCACGCCCGTCTGCGCGACATGTTGCTTCCAGTTCATGTTGATGTCGCGCGTCATCTGCAACATCCTCCGCGCGACGATCTTGGTGTAGATCCCGTCGTCGGCGAGGTTCTCGCCGACGTGGCAGTAGCTGCAGCCCTGCTCGGGCGAAACCCACTGGGTCATCGCCAGCATCAGGCGCGTGAACTCGGCGATATTGAGATCCGTCAGCACCTGGACGTTTTGGTAAACGTCCTTGGCCAGTGGCGCCTCGCCCTCTGCGGGCGGCTGCGGCGCCGGAACCACGTTCGCGGCCCGCCGCGCTGCGGCGATGCGCGGATTCTGTATCGTTTGCATCGCGGTGCCGCGGTAGCCGACCTGACCGACGTCCGGCGGCGGTCTTTCGCAGGCCACGAGCAGCAGCGAACTGGCCAAGAGGGCGAATGCGGCGAGCGGCCTGTTCATGGCGCTACTCCAACGGCAGCGGCAGCCGGATCCGAGCCCGGCGGCATCAGCGGGGGATACATCGGGGCAACGCCGTGCTTGACGGCCCAGAGGTACCAGTTGTCCACGACCGTTCCAGTCAGCAGGATACCGATCCCGCCGGTCAGCGGGCACAGCACCGCGAACCACCAGGCCCAGCGGTGAATAGACTCCATCGAGGCATTGAAGCCCATCGTCCAGCGCCAGAACAGGGCAGCGCGTTCGGCGGCCGTTCCGCGATCGACGATTTGCTCGATCTCGCGATCGCCGCCGTAAGGGGTGACTGCGAGGATCGTGCCCGCATGCATCGCGAACAGCAGTGCCGAGCCGTACAGGAACGCGATCGACAGCGCGTGGAACGGGTTGTAGAACAGGTTGCCATAGCGGATCGAGAACGCCGCGGTCCAGTCGAGGTGCGGGAAGATCCCGAACGGCA
>CAZAWM010000152.1:0-7928 GCA_964488605.1 uncultured Steroidobacteraceae bacterium
GCCGTCCTGTTCGAGGGCGCGCATGGCGTTCCATCCCATGGCGCCGTCCCAGGTCACCTGCGCGCGGTACATGGCCTCGCGCCGCGCCTCGTCGAGCGAGGTCATGTGCAGCAGGTCGTCGGCGGAGAATGAGGCGCGGAACATCTGCCGGTGCTCGTCGCTGCTGACATCGAGCGACGGCGGCATGCGCTCACGCGACTCGGGATCGAGCGCCTCGAAGCCCTTGCTGCGCACGGTGCGCACCACTTCACGCGGCGCGTTGATGCCGTACATGCGAAGCCCGCGGCGCTGCGCATAGAGGAAGATGTCGCGATAGTGACCCCAGTGGTGCGACCAGGTCTCGTACCAGCGCGAGCGCTCGACGAAGGCCTGTTCGTCGAGCCTTCCCTGTATCCAGTCGTCGAGCACTGCCTGCTGGGTCCACGGGAACATCTCGAGTCCGATCAGCACCTCGCGGCCGGCCGCAACCAGCGCTTCGAGCACCCTTAGCTGTACACGATGGAACTCGTCATTGGTGTGCTCTTCGCCGATGAACAGGATGCGCGTATCGGCGAGCCGGCGGACGAGTTCGGCCGGGCCGATCAGCTCGCCGGAGGCGGTGTCGGTGACGGCATCGAGCCGTACGGGCGCGATGCGCTGTGCGCGGGCGGGGTCACCGATCGGGAGATCGAGCGTACTTCCGGCACTGGCGCCGGCCGCGCAAACGAAGAGGGCGGCGACCACGGCCGCCGCCCTTTCTGTGTTCCGCCGTTCTGAAAGGCGCATCCGCAGTATCAGAACCGCATTCGCCACGTGACCCCATAGGTCAACCGGCGCGGGTGCGAGACACTGTAGCGGAACGGGAAGAATGTTCCGCCGGTACTGACACCGCTTGGCAAGGTGTTCGTGAAGTAGACATCGCGGAAGGCGCCGGTCGGGGCGTCCTCGTCGGTGAGGTTACGGCCCCAGAGCTCGAGCGACCAGCGGTCGTTGGTCAGACCGATCGTGGCACTGACGTTGGTCGAGCCCGGCACGATGGTCTGGTTCGACGCGTCGGCAAACTGCTTGCCGCGATAGGTGACGTCGCCGCGGAAGAACCACTCCGTGTCCCCGCGCAGCGGCTGCCCCCAGCGGAACCCGGCGTTCGCCTGCCATTCGGAGGTACGCAGGATCTGGTTGCCCGAGACATCGCCGGTCGGCGAGTAGGTCGGGAACTCGATGAAACTCTGTACCTGCGCGTTGTCGTAGACCGGATCGCTCCACGACACCCCGAGGTTCACGTCGAGTCCGCGGACGGGGCGGGCACTGATCGAGAACTCGGCACCCTTGATACTCGCGTCGCCGCCGTTCACGTTGATGCCGGTCGGCGTCACGATCGGACGGCCGCCGATGTCGGCTACGACCTGAGGGATCACGATCTCCTGCCAGTCGAGGTAGTAGACGTCGAACTCGAGCGAAACGCGACGGTCGAGCAATTCGGCCTTGACGCCGAGCTCATAGCTCATGAGCTCCTCGGCATCGAATGCGCCCGGCACGGTGACATCGACCGTCGGATTGTCGACGAAGCGCACGGTGGTCGGGTCGAAGTCGCCTGCTTTTTCGGAGTGGGCGACGCCGCCGAAGAACGTGAGATTCTCGCGGGGCTTGAACCGCAATGCGGTGCGCCAGCTGGTAAGGCCCCAACTGTCCTTGCCGCTCGTGCCCGTCTGCGTATTGCGGAACGAGCGCTCCTCGTCGGTGTAGCGGGCCTCGACCGAGCCGGTCAATGCCTCGGTGAAGTCGTATTCGAGCTGGGCGAAGACCGAAGGCGCCTCGGCCTTGTTGATGAATACCTTGCCGAAGTTGGCGCCGCCAGCAGGGTCGGTGAACCACTCGAGGAAGGCGGCATTGCCGGCACCCGGAGCGAAGTCGACGACGGTCGTCGGACCGAGCGGCGTGCAGGCGAGGCAGAACGAGCCGAAGTTCGCCGGCAGTGGCCGGGTCGCGATCACGCCGTCCTCGCCGGCCTCCTGCTTGGTAGAGAAGTAATAGAGGCCGAACGAATAGCGCAGGGCCCTGTCACGATCGCTCGAGAAGCGCAGCTCCTGGCTCGTCTCCTCAGTCTGGTCACCGCCGCCGATCTGCAGCAGTCCGGTGCGGAACTGCTGCACGGGGCCCGACTGACTGCCCAACATCGGGATGTTGACGACGGGCGCCGGCTGGTAGGTGAAGATCTCCGTCTCGCCGGCATTGCGGCTACCGTCGACGAAGAACGACTGCTGGACCTTCGAATAGCCGGTCAGCGCCGTGATCTCGCCGCCGAAGGCGCGCCACTTCAGCGTCAGGTGGGCGCGCGTGAGATCGCGATCCTCGCCGGTCGCGCCAGGTAGCGCAGAGAGCGAGTTCTCGCGGATCGACGGCAGCTCGCCGCAGTAGTTGAGCAGGCGGCTCGAGGGCAGCATGGCCGGCGGGGTCGGCAGCATCTGCGCCGCGACGCGGCGGTCCTCGCAGTTGGCGACGACGGCGCTGATCGCGGAGTTGTCGATCTGATCGTCCGAGACGTACAGGCCGAGCTCGGCCTCAAAGTTCTCGGTGGGTGCCCAGATCAGCGCGCCGTTGAAGGTCTTGAACTGGTAGCCGCCGATGTCGGAGCCCGGCCCTGGGCCAGGCCAGGCGTTCTCGTAGGAGCCGTCCCACTCGTCGTGCAGCACCGAGGCACGGCCACGCAGCGTGCCCGCAATGATCGGGCCACTGACCGTGACCGAGGCGAGCTGCTTGCCGTCATTGCCGAAGGTCACCTGCGTCTTGGCGCGGAACTCGTCGGTCGGTTTCGCCGAGACGTAGTTGATCGCACCGCTGAACGCGTTGCGGCCATAGAGCGCGGCCTGCGGTCCCTTGACGACCTCGATGCGCTCGAGATCAAGCTGGCTGAAGTTGATGCCCTCACGGCCCGAGACGTAGACGCCGTCGAAGAAGATCGCGGTATTGAGCTCACCGAAGATGTCGATGGGTGCCACACCGCGGATCACGGGCGCGGGCAGGAACTCGCCGATCAGGTTCGAGAACGTCAGGCCGGGCGTGAACGCGGCGACGTCGTCGAGATTGGCGATGCCGCGTGCCTCGATGCCTTCGGCCGTGAACGCCGTGATCGCAAGCGGCACGTCGAGCAGCTGCTCGGACTGCTTGCGTGCGGTGACGACGACTTCCTCGAGCGCGACCGTGTCGTCGCGGTCGGGCGCCTGCTGCGCCCGCGCGGCTGCGCCGAGCGTGACGAGCGCGCTACTCGAGGCCAGGATGGCCAAAGGCCGGACGAATTCGAGACCCATATGTTCGACCCCCATCGATTGCCGCTATCTTGGCGGGCGGCTGTCATAGCACCGTAACGCTAATGCGGCGCTGAATCCAGCCCGCGTCGTCTCCGGCAAGCGAGAGGGAGCTACCATGCGAACGAGAACCAACCACATCCTTGGCATGGCGACGGCGACCGTGCTGCTCACGGCCTGCGGCAGCGCGGGTCTGCGCAGCGGCGGGGCGCTGAAGGTTCAGCCGGTCGTGCCGCCGGCCGGAGCGACGATTTCGACGCGACCCGGCGAGATGCCGTCATGGCAGGTCCCGAACATCGGCGAGGCGGCCGAGGCCTACTACGGCCCCGACAGCCGCCATCTGATCGCGCAGGTGCAGACGCCGCTCGCCGTCAAGAGTCCGCGCGGGCTGTCGGGTTTCCTGACCCAGACCTTCACCGACGATGGCCAGGACGTGACGCTGATCAACAGCAAGGGCTGGGACGGCTGTTCCTACTTCTTCCCCGATGGCAAGCGTGTGGTCTGGACATCGATCAAGGACCACTTGGACATGCCGCTAGGCAGTTGGTCCGACTGGCGCAACTACCCGCAGGGGGCCGAGCTCTACGTCTCCGACCTCCGGGGCAACAACGTGCAGCGGCTGACGAACAACCGCTACTACGAGGCCGAGGTGACGGTCTCGCCCGACGGCCGGTGGATCGTCTTTGGCCGGCAGATCAACGGGAATATGGACCTCTGGGTCATGAAGTCCGACGGCACCGGTGAGCGGCAGATCACCTTCACCGAGGATGACCAGGAAGGCGCTCCGTACTTCCTGCCCGACAGCGAGACCATCCTGTTCCGGGCATGGAGAGCGTCGCGCTACGACGAGAAACCGACGCCGATGACGATCTACACGATCAAGCGTGACGGCACCGACCTCAGGCCGCGCACGTTCACCGACGACATGAACTGGGCACCCTACCCGGCGCCGGACGGCAAGCACTTCGTGTTCGTGCGTGCCGAGACACCCCGCAACTGGGAGATTTATCTGGGCTACCTCGATGGCAGGACGCCACCCCGGCGTCTGACGTTCGATGACGGTTTCGACGGCTTCCCGTCAATCTCTCCGGACGGCCGCAAGATGGTCTGGACGAGCTCGCGCAGCGCGGCGGGCGCTGGCTTCATGCAGGGGCTACGCCTGCATGTCATGGACATCACCTCGCTCGGTATCCGGCCCGTGAAGGCGAACTGAGCCGCGGGCGCCCAAGAACGGCGCGCCGACGGCTGGGCACGGCTGACACGCGGATGCGTCGCTCGAGGTAGCCTGCCCGGCTCTGCCGAGCGGCGTCCGCGCTTGCGCCGGGGTGACCGCCCGCAGCCCGGGCGTTGCCGACTTTCGGGCGCTCGTCTGTTTTCCGGGCGCTGCTCGGGTTCTCCCTGATTGGAAACCCTGGATGGTCTCGGGGAAACTCGCAGCAAGACAGTCTTTACGTGCATCGGAGTGAGGCCTCATTGAGCACGCCTCTCGAGCGCATCGAGCCGCTGTCGGCTCGCGCTCCCGTCGGGGTCGATGCCCTGACCCGCGCGGCTTTCGAGGCGGCGGCGGACGGGCTTGCCCTGCTCGACGGTTCCGCCGGCGACTTGTCCGTCGTGCATGCCAATGCGCGGCTCGCAGCGACGCTCGGAACGGCGACCGACGCGATGCTCGGGCAATCGCTCTTCGACTGGACCGATGAGGTCGGGGCATCAATGCTGCGGGAGCTCGCTGCCGCGGCGCGTAGCGGGCGCGAGCGCCGACCGATCGAACTGCTGCTGCGCGTCGGCGGCGGTCACCTGCGGCGCATGCGCGTGACGCTGACACCATTGGCGCTCCCCGGCCCGGGTGAGCTATGCCTCGCGACCTTCAGCGACGTCTCCGACCTTCGGGCGCTCGAGGCCGTGATCGAGACGCTGCCGGTCGAGCTGATGGAGTTCGATCGCGATCTCGTGGTTCGCTGGGCTAACGCCGCCGCAGTCCGTGCAACCGGTCTCCCGTCCGAGCAAGTGATCGGGCGTCGCTGGACCGAGGTCCAGCCGCTGGCCGCTGACCGTCTCGAGATCTATGCACGCGTGCTCGCCGGCGAGCCGCTCGACTTCGAGTGCGTGCCGATGAGGCTTGGCGACGCGGAGCGTTTCTACCAGACGTCGCTGCGGCCGATTCGCAGCCCGGACGGTACCATCACGGGACTCGTCGCGATGGGACGCGACGTCACGGATCGGGAACTCGCGCGGCTCGCCGTCGACGAGGTCCGGCGCCGCTTCGCGGCGATGATCGCGGCGACCAACGATGTGATCGCCCTGGTCGCTGGCGACGGGCGGCTGCTGTTCGTGAGTCCGAGCTGCGAAAGCGTCAGCGGCTTCCGTCCGGAGGCACTCGTTGGCCGCCAGGTCTTCGATCTCCTGCATCCCGACGATGTTACGCAGATCCGCTCCCGACTCGCGAACGCGCCGGCTGGCGACACGACCGGCAGCCAGCCTTTCACGGTGCGCGTCCGCCACCGTGACGGGCATTACGTCTGGGTCGAGTCGACCACATCGAACTCGCTCGGTGATCCTGCCGTGCGGGGCATCGTCGTCGTCTCGCGCGACATCACGCGCCGTCGTTTGGCCGAGGCGGTCATCGCCGAGGGCCGTGAGCGGCTCGACCTCGCGCTGAGTGGAGCCGCCGCCGGTACCTGGGAGTATGACGTCGAGTCCGGCATACACCGGCTTGATGGTCGCTGCGCATCCATCCTCGGCCGCGATGCGCGCGCGGTCGAGCTTGATCTCGCTGCCATACGCGCTCTCTCGCACCCGGACGACTTCGATGCGATGCTCGGGGCGCTGCAGCGCTACCTGCACGGCGAGACGACCTGGTACGAGGCTGAGTATCGTGCGCTGCACGCCGACGGATCATGGCGCTGGGTCGCGGCGCGCGGCCGCGCCGTCGGTCGCGACGCCGCAGGACGCGTCCGCCGGATCGCCGGCGTGCTGCTCGATATCGATGCGCGCAAGCGCGCCGAGCGCGACCTGCGCACCGCGGCGGCGCTGCTCGAGACTGCGGGAGCCGATGGCAGCGTGGCGCTGTGGTCCTGGGACATCGTGACGGGCGAGCGGCACGGTACGGCGAGCTGGTTCGCGATGAGCGGCTACACGCCTGAGCAGTGGCGCGCGGAGCCGGATGCCTGGGCAAGGAACGTGCATCCCGAAGATCTGCCGCGCGTGATGGCGGCTTTCGAACGACTGTTCCGGGCGGAGATCGAGAGCATCGACGCGGACATCGAGTATCGCTTCCGGACGCACTCGGGCGACTGGCGCTGGTTCAGCGCGCGCGCACGGATCGTCGAGCGCGATGCGGCGGGGCATACGGTGCGTATAGTCGGCCGCACGCTCGACATCACGGCGCAGAAGAGAATGCGCCAGTTCCTGCAGGAGACGCAACAGGCGGCCGCAGTCGGCGGCTGGGAGCTCAACCTGCGTACCGGCGAGCTCTCGTGGACAGACGAGACCTACGCGATCTTCGAGACCTCGCGCGACCAGTTCACGCCTTCGCTCGAATCGACGATGCCGCTGTACCGGCTGGAGCACCATGCGGCGATTCGTGCGGCCATGGACGCCGCGACCACACGGGGCGAGCCGTTCGACATCACGGTCGAGTGCGAGACGCTGCGTGGCAGGCCACGCTGGCTGCGCCTGATCGGCAAGGCCGAGCTGATCAGCGGTCAGGCCGTGCGCCTGTACGGCGCCAAGCAGGACGTCACCGAGCTACGGCGCGTCGACGCGACGCTGCATACTCAGGCGCGCATGCTCGAAACCCTGCGCGAGGGCGTGCTGCTGATCGACGTCGACGGGCGAATCTGCCTCGCCAACCGCGCGGCCAGCGACATGTTCGCCGTCGCGGAAGCCAGCATGCTCGAAGGCCGACCCATTACCGACTTCGGCCTCGAAGCGCGCCGGCTCAGGCGGCCAAGACGTCCGCATGGAGAGTCGATGGATCCGCCGATCGAGTGGCTCGCGCGGCGCGCCGATGGCAGCACCTTCCTTGCCGAGGCTGCCGTCAGCGAACTGCGCGGTGGCAGCGGGACGCGCACGATCGCGGTGATCATGGACGTCACCGAGCGCAGGAGGCTCGAGCGCGCGATCATCGACGTAAGCAACCGCGAGCAGCAGCGGATCGGGCAGGACCTGCACGACGGCCTCGGCCAGGAGCTCACCGGCATTTCGCTGATGCTGCGCAGCTATGCGAAGCGCGCCGCCAAAGAGTATCCCAAAGGTGCGCAGCTCGTCGAAGAAGTCATCGAGCTCGTCAACCATGCCGTCGAGAGCGCAAGGGCGCTCGCCCACGGACTGTCGCCGATGATCCTGGAGCGCGGCGGCCTCCCGGCCGCGCTCGCTCATCTCGCCGCGAACGCGACGCGTATGCACGGTTTGCGCGTGCGATTCCGCAAGTCGATCGCAGCGCCGCTGCACGTCGATTCGGCGACGATGCACCATCTGTATCGGATCGCGCAGGAGGCGGTCAGCAATGCCGCGAGACACAGTGGCGCGAAAGTAGTGACCGTGCGCCTCGATGTCGGGCCGGCGAGCCTGCGCCTCTCGGTCAGCGACGATGGCCGAGGACTGCCGCCGGCCGCAGAGCGCGTTGGCGACGGGCTCGGACTGCGGATC
>CAZAWM010000153.1:0-7898 GCA_964488605.1 uncultured Steroidobacteraceae bacterium
GCCGCATCAATGAGTTGGTTCAATTGATGGTGCATCGAAAAGTGAAAGCGCTCTTCTCGGAAACGAGTCTATCGGACCGCGGCGTCCGCGCTTTACAGGAAGGATGTCAGGCACGTGGTTGGGCCGTTCGGTTGGGAGAGGCTCTGTTTTCGGATGCCCTGGGCGAAATGGATACGCCGGAAGGAAGCTATGTGGGAATGGTCAAACACAATATCGATGCGATCGTTCGGGCGCTTCGGTGATTGAAGCACAGGAGGAAGAGCGTAAGCGCCTTGCCCGAGAACTGCATGGCCGTGCGCCCCTGCTGGGCGGTCAGCACGTTGACCGAGAATCGTCGCCCTTTCGCGAACGCCGCAAGGCTCGTGCTCGAGTTCTGCAAGCACCACAGCACCAACGGCGGATCGAGGGAGACCGAAGTGAACGAATTGACGGTGACACCCGCCGCCTCACCATTCGGCTTGACCGCCGTCACTACTGTCACTCCGGTCGCGAAAGCGCCAAACGCAGCACGCAGCGCGCGGCTGTCGAAGGCCGTCGCGGCGTTCGCGGGCACTTCGGTCAGGTCAGTCAATTTACGAGTCCTCGGCTGATCAAAGGCACAGTGTAGTAGCCAATCACGGTGATGACTCCGACCGCGGCGACGTTGACCCATGCGCCGGCTCGCACCATCTGTCTGAGGCTGATCTGCCCGGTCGCGAACACGATCGCGTTCGCGGGCGTGCCTACGGGCAGCATGAAGGCAGCCGAAGCCGCCATCGCTGCGGGCGCGAGCAGCGACAGCGCATCGTGGTCGGTCGCCATCGCCAGCGCGGCGAGTACCGGCAGGAACGTAGCGGCGGCCGCGACATTGCTATTGAGCTCTGTCCACAGCACGATAACCGCGACGACCAGCGCGATGAGCGGGAACAGCGGCCAGCCGCCCAGCATCGCGAGCGCCGCACCGACCGTATCGGAGAGCGTACTGGCCTGGATCGCGGCGGCGAGTGCCAGTCCGCCGCCGAACAGAAGCAGCACGTCCCAGGGCACACGCCGGAAGCTGCTGGCATCTAGCAGTGCGGCGCGCGAGCCGGGGCCGGAGGGCAGCAGGAACAGCGACAGCCCGGCTGCGACTGCGATCACGGTGTCGTTGAGGTGCTCGAGGCCCGGCAGATCGTTGAGAAGCGGTCGCAGGACCCAGGCCGCGGCCGCTGCGGCGCCGACCAGTGCGACACGACGCTCTGCGCTGCTCATGGGACCGAGCGTCCTCAGCGACTCGCGCACGAGCTCCGTGCTCGAGGCAGAAGGCCGCAGTTCGAAGGGCAGCGCGATCCGGACCAATATCCACCAGGCGAGTGGCAGCAATGCGCACACGGTCGGAAGTCCGAACAGCAGCCAGTCGCCGAAACTGAGGTCGACACCGAGATTGCGGGCTGCAAATCCCTGCACCAGTGCGTTCGTCGGCGTGCCGATCAGCGTGCCCAGCCCGCCTATCGTTGCGGCATAGGCCACGCCGACCGTCATGGCCGCGCGGAAGTTCGCTACCGATCGCGCATCGTCCGGTTCCGCGTCGCGTGCGAGCAGCGTGGCGACGGATGCGGCCACCGGCAGCATCATCAGCGTCGTCGACGTGTTCGACACCCACATGCTCAGCAGCGCCGTCGCGATCATGACCCCGAGCACGAGCCGACGCGGTTGCTCGCCGACGCGGGCGACGATCCCGTAGGCGATGCGCTTGTGCAGCCCGCAACCCTCCATGGCCAGCGCGACCAGAAAACCGCCGAGGATCAGGAAGATCGAGGAATTCGCATACTCCGAGAGGATCGACGCCGGTTGCGCAAAGCCGAGCATCGGTACGATCGCGAGCGGCAGGAGCGCCGTCGCCGACAGCGGCACGGCCTCGAGTGCCCACCAGCAAGCCATCCACGCGGCGAGGCCGAGAACCGGCCAGGCGAGGCCCTGAAATCCGCCCGGCGAGGGCCCTAGCAGCGTCACTGCGAACAGCGCCGGACCCAGCAGCACAGCCCGCCAGCGCAGCGGCTGCTCGCGAACCTCGAAGTCGACGCTGGGCGCCGTCACGCGAGCGCCGCTAGCCACCGCCCGCGGTGCCGGGCGACTCGTCGGCTGGCGACGTGACTGGCACGGCACGCTCTGATTCTGCGGCATCGGCCGGTGAAACGGCTGCATTGTCGACCGAGGTATCCTCTGGTCCAGCGAGTTCGGGCAAGACGACTTCGCGCTCGACCGCATCGGCATCGGGAATGTCCGGCAATAGTTCGAGACCAATCACCGTTGGGATCCCCTTGGCTTCGCGCAACGTCTCGATTGCGCGGTCCCAGTGGATAGCGACCTCGAGGCCGCCGAGCGCAGCGTCCAGGCGGCGTTCGAATTCGACGAGATCGGCCTCGACCGTCTGGCCCTGATCGTCGACGGGCGGATGCACTTCCAGCCAGACCTCGCCGTCGACGATGGCCAGCTTGATCGGCTCGCTAATCAGTGCGACCGGTGTCCCAAGCGGCACGGCGTCGAACAGTCTGGCGATGTCTTCGGGATACATGCGAAGGCAGCCGTGCGTGACCGCCATGCCGACTGCGTCGGGATTGTTCGTGCCGTGGATCAGGTAGGAGCCACCGGGGATGGCAAGACGCATCGCATGAGCACCGAGCGGGTTGTCGGGTCCCGGCGGGACGACGGCGGGCAGCGGAGGCTCGCCGCGTCTGGCACGCTCGCGACGCACCGACTCCGGCGGATACCACGAAGGGTTGCGACGCTTGTCGACGATGCGCGTGACCCCCAGTGGCGTGCGCCAGTCCATCTTGCCGACACTGACGGGGAAGGTCATCACGACCGGCTTCTCGCCGCGGCGCGGCTTCGGGAAATAATAGAGACGATGCTCCGGCAGGTTCACCACGATTCCCGTCCGCGGACCAGGCGGCAGCAGACGCTGCCCCGGGATCAGCACACGCGTGCCCTCACCGGGCAACCAGGGGTCTACCCCGGGGTTGACGCGCGTCAGCTCCTCGTAGCCAAGACTGTAACGCCGGGCGAGCTCGATCAGCGTGTCTTCGTAACGGGCCTCGATCATCTCGACACGCCCGAACACGCCGCCGCCATCCTCGCGCAGCTCGAACACGGCGCCGCCGACCGGCGCGCCGCCCAACGACGCCACAAGCGCCAGAAGCGAACTGGCGCGCCACCGCATGAGCCGATCCATCGCGGCATTCTAGCGGACGACGGCGGCCGCGCTTCAAGCCGGTCCGCGAGCCCCGCGATCAGAGTCCCAGCGTCTGACGAACCTGCTGCACCTCACCCGAAGACTCGGCGATAAGCTGGTCGAGCGCCTCGCGACCGAGCGCAAACCGCTCGGCCGCACGCACACCCTGCATGTTGAGCTCGAGAGTGTCCGGGTACTGATGAAACGTCGCCAGCAGCGTGCCGATCGTCAGCACGTCCGTGAGGTCCGGCGGACCGTCATGCTCGCGCGCGAAGTCCTCGTGATCCCGCACGGCGCTGACGATCTCGGCCGGGATATCCCAAGTCTCCAGCATCGCGATAGCGATCGGCGTGTGCCAGTCGCGCTCGATCTCATGATACGCGGCCTGGTCTGCGAACAGCGCCGGATGCCGCACGGCGCGGGTCATGATGTACAGCTTGCCCACACCATGCAGCAGCCCGGCGAGCAGCGCCATGTCCGGACTGACCCGCGTAAAGCGGCGGGCCACCACCGTCGAGAATGCCGCCACGTAGGAACTGCGCTCCCAATGCGCCTGCAGCGACTCCTTCATCGGGCGCAAGTCATCAGAGCGTCGCAACTGGCTCATGGCGAAAGCGATGGCGGCGCTACGTACTAGATTGAAGCCGATGCGCGTGATCGCAGCGCGCAGATCCGAGATTGGTTTGCCAACGTGTCCGAGCGCCGCCGAGTTCGCCATCTGCATGATGCGCGCTGCCAGAGCGGGCTCCGCACCGACAACCCTGACAACATCGTGGGCGGTCACGTCGTCGTCCGCGAGCACCTTGCGTACGCGGAGCGCGACGTCCGGAAAGCTCGGCAGCTCCACCTCCCGCCGTGACAGGCCATCGGCGAGTTCCTGAACGAACGCGAATGCGACATCGTGGTCGGTGCCGGTCGTTTGGATGCGATTCATATCGACTTTTTCCTTGGTTCAGCCGCCGAGAGCCTCTTTCAGGGCCTGGAGTTCGGCCCGTGAATCCTCGAGGAGTCTTGCGATCTCCCCGGGATCAAGACCTAATCTGGACGCGCAACGCGACTCGGCAACCCGACTCGCAAGCAGTTCGGGTCGATCGCCAAAGCGCGCAATGCCCAGCGCCACCGACAGCACGTCGCCGAGCGAGATGGGGCCACGTGGCTCGGATTCACCACTCTCCACGGTGTAGATGGCGTCGACGATATCGCCGGCGACACCCCAGTTCTCGAGCAAAGCCCTAGCGATCGGCGCATGCCAGTCGCGCACGATGGCCTCGTAACTTGCGGCATCCTCGAACAGGACCGGATGGCGGGCCGCCCGGGTCAGGATATAAAGTCGCCCGACGTTGTGCAGCAGTCCGGCGAGCAGCGCTGTGTCCGCGCTCGGCTCGCGCACACGCCTGGCAACGACGAAGCTCGTCGCCGCGACCACAACGCTGCGACACCACAGCCTGTTCAACGGCTTTTCGATGTTCCTGTTAGCCTCGGCACGACGCAGTTGGGCCATCGCGAACGCGATCGCAGCGCTGCGCAGCATGTCGAATCCGAGTCGTGTAATCGCCCCCCTCAGGTCAGCGATCGGCCGGCCAGAACGGTTCAGCGCCGCCGAATTGGCCATCTGCAACACTCTCGTCGCCAGCGCGGGCACGGCACCGAAAACGCGAACGGAGCGCACGAGTCCGACGCTTTCGTCGGTCAGCACCCGCTGCACCCGCATGGCGACGTCGGGAAAGGTCGGCAGATCGACCTGGTCCGCCGACATCTCGGCAGCGAGCTGGCGGACGAACTCGAAGGCAGCCGCGCTCGACACCGCGTCGCGCGGCGGCATCACCGGCTGGCTCGACCCTCCGGGCTGTTTCATCTGCGCAGTTACCTCACCCACCTGGTATCGGCCAGCGCAGGCCGTCCTGTAGGGTTTCTCAACCGACCAACGCGAGCCGACGCACGCTTGATGGCGAATGTCCGTCACGATGCAGTCGCAGCACCAGCTCCGCCTCGCTGCGCGTCAAAGCGCAGCTCGCACAGAGCTCATCGACCGACGCGCCTCCCTGCGCCATCCGGATGGCAAGCTCATAGCCAGCATGCGATGGCCGGCCCGCCGCCAGAGCGTGACGTGCATCGAGCGACCACTGGCGCTCGAGTCGATCGAGACCGGCCGCCAGTGTCTGCAGTGCGCGTCCATGTCCACGCAGCTCCGCGAGCAAGGTTCGCGCATCCTGCAGGCGGTCGAGCTCGGCGCGAGCCGTTTCAAAGACTCGCAAGGCTCTTCGATACCGCCAGCGAGCGGCACCGAAGCCGATGCAGGCCACGACAGCTGCAAGCAGCAGTGCAACCAGGCCTTGCATGAGAGGTCCGGCGGCAAGGATGGGTTCCATCGCGGGTCTCCTGTGAAGTCGTTCACGTCGGGGCGTCGGGATTCCGACGCTTCGACCAGGCCAACAGCCCAGGAGCAGCACGAAACATGCCACAGCCGCCGCGCTGCCAGCCCGCTCAGTGCCGATTCTGGGCGGCCCAGTCGATGATCTCGGTGGCAATTGCCGAGAGCGGCAGCACCAGTTCGGCGGCACCAAGATCCGCAGCGGTGCCGGGCATCTCCCAGACGACGCTGGTTGATCGATCCTGGATCACGGTACGCCCCCCGGCCTCGCGCAGTGCGAGCAGGCCTTGAGCGCCGTCGTTGCCCATGCCCGTCAGCAATGCACCGAGCGCGTTGCGCCCGGCGCAAGCCGCGACGGAGCGGAACAGCAGATCCACACTCGGACGGTGCTCGATGTGCGGGTCATGGTCCAACAGTCGGCAGCGGTAACGCGAGCCGTCACGCACGATGGTCAGGTGCCGGTCGCCGGGCGCGACGTAGGCGTGCCCGGCGAGCAGCGTCTGACCGTCCTCGGCCAGCAGGACACGAACGGCCGAGCAGGCGCACAGCCGGCGGACGAACGCGGCGCCGAAAGCCGAGGGCATATGCTGCGCGATCACCAGTGTCGGGCTGTCCGCCGGCAGTCGTGCGAGCAGCTCGCGGATGGCCTCCGTGCCACCGGTCGAAGCGCCGATCGCAACCAGCCGCTGCGTGGTCCGCTGCGGAGTTGCCGCGGCCGCGGGCGCGACCATGTTCGCCGTCTCGGTGCGCGGGCGGACCCGCGCGCGAGCAGCGCTCTTGACCTTCTCGACGAGTTCATGCGTGTAGTCGCGCAAGGTGTGCGCGACATCGAGCCGCGGCTTGGTGACGAAGTCGACCGCTCCAAGCTCGAGCGCCTCGAGCGTGATGTCGGCACCGCGTTCGGTCAGCGATGAGCACATGATGACCGGCATCGGACGCAGGCGCATCAGGTTGCGCAGGAACTGCAGTCCGTCCATACGCGGCATTTCGACGTCCAGAGTCAACACGTCGGGCGCCAGAGCCTTGATTTTGTCACGCGCCGCATAAGCATCCGCTGCAGTTCCGACGACGCGAATTCCGGGGTCGGTCGCGAGCATGGCCGACAGCAGCTCGCGTACCATGGCCGAGTCGTCGACGATCAGCACCCGGATCGGCTCGCGTGTATCGCTCATTCACCCTCTCGTAGACCGAGCGCATCGGTCAGGGCCAGCGACTGGGCGGCACGCAACAGCACCACTGGCAGAGAACGCCACTCGATTCCTGCTCCGGCCGCGTCAGCCGAGCGGCGGGCGGCGAGAAGCAACTGTAAACCGGCCGTGTCGATCTCCTCGACTTTCGAGCCATCGACAACCAGCCGGCGCGGACTGGCACCGGGCCGCAGCTGTGCCTGTATTTCCGCGTGCAGCGCTCGGATTCCGTGAATCGTCACGCTGGCCGGAAGCTCGAGCAACGCTATGCTCGGAGGCGCCGGATGCTGTCTTTTGGATGACGATCTTCGTGCCGACATCGGCTCAGGCCACCTGCTGATCGAGCGACGTGAACAGGCTGGCGTCGATTAGGCGGCTCACATCAAGGAGTATGACGAGCCCCCGCGCGGAGACGGCGAGGCTCGCGACGAACTGCGCCTCCTCTCCGCCACGGAGCTGAGGTGCCGGCTGCAACGCCGCGGTCTCGAGACTGCAGACCTCCGAGACCGAATCTACTAGCAGACCTGCGGTCACGTCGCGTTCGCCAACCGGTACGCGCACGACCACGGTCACCTGCGACGTCTGAACGTTCGAGGCAGGGAGCCCAAAGCGCCGCCGCAGGTCGACTACGGGTACGATATGGCCGCGTAGGTTGATCACTCCGAGCACGTGTTCCGGAGTGTTCGGTATCCTCGTCGCCCGCTCGGCGCTGCGGATCTCCTGCACGCGCATGATTTCGATGCCGTACTCCTGGCCCGCCAGCTCGAACCGCAGATACTGGCGCGCCGGGCCGCCCGGCGAACTGCCCGTGCGGTCTTCCTCTGGATTGAAGCCGTTGACTGGATGCTGCATGCACGTATCCAACTGGAAGAAAGGCCTAGAAACTGTCCCACTCCTGTGACGTCTCCGAACGGCCGGCCGATGCCGCCGGCGCGGCGGCGACCGGGCGGCGCCGTTCCTTCGAGCTGCCCTGAGACCTCTCCCGAGCGCGACTCGCGGTCGGTGCTGCCCACCGCCGCTGCAGGTCCACTGGCCTGCCGGCGTCGAGCTGCCGGACCGCATCGACGAGTGCCGCCGTCTGCTCGGCCAGCAGGTTGACGGCCTGCAGTGCTTCGTCGGCTAACGACGCGTTCTCGCTCGAGACCTGACC
>CAZAWM010000154.1:0-7843 GCA_964488605.1 uncultured Steroidobacteraceae bacterium
GCGAATCCCAGGCCTCGAGCCCGGGTTCGTCCTCCCAGCGCGTCGGTCGGGACTTCGCGCGTGCCCCGGCGGCGAGCATGGCCCCGTAGCTTGCAACGATGTCGGGCACGCGAATGTTGACGGCATAGTGGCCGTAGTCGTAATAGCGCTCGTAACCGCCCCAGGCGTGCTCGCCGGACGGTCTGCATTCGAGCAGGCGAACCATTCCACGCCGGACCGGAGCGCCGCCGGCCACGCGCGCGAGCAGCACCGTGCGCGCGCCGCCGCCGGCCGGCACGCCCCAGAAATCCGCGCAGTCGCGACTGAGGTCCGACACATCGACGGTCCGATAGCCGAAAACCTCCTCGTAAAACGCGCGAGTGCGCGCGAGGCTGCGCACGCCGAGCGTGACCACCCGGATCTCCGAGCAGCAATTCATGCGAAACTAGCGCCCATCGATCGAAGGATAACGCAATGAGTCTCGTCGCATACACCGTCGCCGAAGGTATTGCCGTGCTCGAGATGTCCAATCCGCCGGTCAACAGTCTCGGCCGCCGGCTCTGCGTGGAGCTGGTCGACGCGCTCGAGCGCGCCTGCGGCGATGCCGCCGTCGAGGCCATCGTGCTACATGGCGGCCCGAGCTTCTCCGCCGGCGCCGACATCCGCGAGTTCGAGGGTGCCTCGCCGGGGACGGCGGGGCTGCTGCGAACGCTGATCGACGTACTCGATGCGAGCCCGAAACCGGTCTGCGCCGCGATCCGCGGTGTCGCGCTCGGGGGTGGTCTCGAGCTCGCGATGGGCTGCCACTATCGCGTGGCGCACGCGAGCGCGAAACTCGGTCTGCCGGAAGTCAAGCTCGGCCTGCTGCCTGGCGCCGGGGGTACTCAGCGTCTGCCGCGACTGATCGGCGTCGAGAACGCGCTCAACGTGATCCTCGGTGGCGAGCCGCTGCCGGCCTCGCTGTTCGCGGGCTCGCCGCTGCTCGATGCGGTCGTCGACGAGGATCCGGTCGACGCGGCACGCCGGCTGGTTCTCGCGCGCGCTCGCGACACGGCGGTGAGCGGGGCGGGCTGGCCGCGCGCGCGCGACCGGGATCTGCGGGAGCCCAGACTCGAGCCGCTGCTGCAGTTCGCGCGCAACACGGCGCGCACCGCCTTCCCGCAGTATCCGGCGCCGATCCGCTGCATCGATGCCGTCGGCGCGGCGGCGACGCTCGATTTCGATGCCGGCATGGAACGCGAGTACGAGCTGTTCCTGGAACTCTTCACGAGCCCGGTCTCGCTGGCGCTCAGGCACGCCTTCTTCGCCGAGCGCGCGGCGGCCAAGATCGCCGACCTGCCCGAGGGCACTCGCACGCGCGAGATCCGCCGGGCCGCCGTCATCGGCTCGGGCACGATGGGCACGGGTATCGCGATCTGCTTCATCAACGCCGGCATTCCGGTGTCGCTGCTGGACCTCACGCCGGAGGCACTGGAACACGGCATCGCCAAGATCCGCGAAACCTTCGAAGGGCAGGCGAAGAAAGGCCGGCTCGCGCCCGAGCAGGTGGCCGAACGTATGGCTTTGCTGAGGCGCGCGACGGACTACGCGGCAGTCGCCGATGCCGATATCGTAATCGAAGCGGTGTTCGAAGACATGGCCGTCAAGGAACAGGTCTTCCGCCAGCTCGATGCGACGATGAAGCCGGGCGCGATTCTCGCGACCAACACCTCGACGCTCGACGTCGACCGGATCGCGGCCGTCACGCGTCGTCCGGGCGATGTCGTCGGCACGCACTTTTTCAGTCCTGCGAACGTCATGAAGCTGCTCGAGATCGTGCGCGGCAGGGCGACCTCTCACGAGGTGCTCGCGACGACGATGCATCTTGCCAGGACCCTGCGCAAGACCGGCGTCGTCGCCCGCGTCTGCGACGGATTCATCGGCAACCGGATGATCGAGCAGTACTCGCGCCAGGCCTTCCTGCTGCTCGACGAAGGAGCCTCGCCGCAACAGGTCGACGCCGCGATCGAGGCGTTCGGCTTCGCCATGGGGCCGTTCCGGATGAGTGACCTCGCCGGGAACGACATCGGCTGGCACATTCGCCAGCGCCGCTACGTCGAGCAGCCGCAGATGTTCTATTCCAGGATCGGCGACCGGCTCTATGAGCTCGGACGTCATGGGCAGAAGACCGGCGGCGGCTGGTACGACTATCGCCCGGGTGACCGGACGGCCTATCCCTCGACGATCGTCGACGAGATGATCGCGCGGCATCGTGCCGCCATCGGCCTGACGCCGCGACGTATCGGCGCGCGCGAGATCGTCGACCGCCTCGTGCTCGCGCTCGTCAACGAGGGCGCCAGGATCCTCGAGGAAGGCATCGCGCAGCGGTCTTCTGACATCGACATGGTCTACCTGACCGGCTATGGCTTCCCAGCATGGCGCGGCGGCCCGATGTTCTGGGCCGACCACTGCGGCCTCTACGACGTCATGCACCGGATGAAGCGCCTGGCCCGCAACCCGCACGGCGATCCGGGCTTCTGGACACCCGCGCCACTGCTCGAGCGACTCGCGCTGGCGGGCGGCCGCTTCAGCACCTGGCAAGGAGAGAAGACATGAGTCGGGAAGCGGTCATCGTTTCGACGGCGCGTACGCCGCTCGCGAAGTCCTGGCGCGGCGCCTACAACATGACTCACGGCGCCACGCTCGCTGGTCATACCGTGCAGGCCGCGATCGCTCGCGCCGGCATCGAGCCGGCCGAAGTCGAGGACGTGCTACTGGGCTGTGCGCTACCCGAAGGTGCCACCGGCAACAACATTGCGCGGCAGGCCGCGATCCGCGCCGGCTGCCCGGTCAGCGTGCCGGGCGTCACGATCAACCGCTTCTGCTCCTCGGGTCTGCAGACGATCGCGCTGGCGGCCCAGCGGATACTCGCCGGCGAGGGACGCATCTACGTCGCGGGCGGCGTCGAATCGATCTCCTGCGTGCAGAACGAGCTCAATCGGCACATGGCCGAGGAGAGCTGGATCCGGCAGCGCAAGCCCGAGCTCTACCTGTCGATGCTCGAGACGGCCGAGATCGTCGCGAAGCGCTATGGCATCGGCCGTGATCGCATGGACCAGTACGGCGCCCTCAGTCAGCAGCGCGCCTGCGCCGCGCAGGCCGCCGGACACTTCGACGCCGAGCTCGCACCGCTCGAGACGACCATGGCGGGCGTCGAGAAGGGAAGCGGTCGCCTTTACACGAAGAATGTGACGCTCGCCGCCGACGAAGGCCTGCGACCGGACACGACGTTCGAGGCCGTGCACAAGCTGCGGCCGGCGCTGCCGAACGGCGTGATCGCGGCCGGCAACGCCAGCCAGTTCTCCGACGGCGCGGGCGCCTGCGTGATCATGGATGCGCGGCTCGCCGAGCAGCGCGGACTCGCACCGCTCGGCGCCTTCCGGGGTTTCGCCGTCGCCGGCTGCGAGCCCGACGAGATGGGCATCGGCCCCGTGTTCGCGGTCCCGAAGCTGCTCGAGCGAGCCGGCCTCAAGGTCGACGACGTCGGGCTCTGGGAACTCAACGAGGCGTTTGCCGTGCAGGTCCTCTACTGCCGCGACCGGCTCGGCATCCCCGACGAGCGGCTCAACGTCGATGGCGGCGCGATCGCCGTCGGCCATCCCTACGGCATGAGCGGCCAGCGTCTCGTCGGCCACGCGCTGCTCGCGGGCAAGCGCCTCGGCGCCAGGTATGTCGTGGTGACGATGTGCATCGGTGGCGGCATGGGTGCGGCCGGGCTGTTCGAAGTCCTCTGAACGGCGGGCGCGCGGGTGGCGACCACCGATGCCTTCGCTCGCGGCCATTTCGCGGCGCGCGTGATCGCCGCCCTGCTGCTCGTCGCGCCGCTGCTGCTCTGGTGGTCGACGCGCTATCCCGGTGGCCTCCAATCCGTCTCGCGGGTCACGGGCACCGTGCTTGAGCAGAACGACAAGATCGCGCTGGTCGACGTCGGCGACGGACGCCGCGCACGGATCTTCGTCGGCCGCCGGCAGCTCGCTCCCGGCACCGAGATCCGGCTGCGCGCGGAGCGATACGCCGACGGCAGCGAGCGCTACTGGCTCGACGGCGCCCGCTGAACCCGGATCGATCCGCGCACCGGCGCCGCGACCGCCGCGTGACGCAGTTCTCAGATCGCCGCGTGCCAGCCCACCGGCGCGGCGATTGTTGAGCGGATGCACGTCCGCCCGTGGCGCATGCCTCTAGGCTTGCGTGCAGACGGGCGCCCCGGGGCGCTCTGCCGACGGAGCAAGCAATCACGTGGCGTCCGCCACCCAGACGACCCCAGACCGAGCCGGCCGGTCGCGGACCGATGCGCTGCTCGGCGCCACGGGCGCTCGGCTCGGCTGCGCGAGCGTCGCACTGCTGACGTCCACGGGCTCGATTCGCCGGCTCTGGGCCCGCAGTGAATCCGCGCGCAGCTTCGCGACGGCGCAGATCGACGCACTGCGCGGGGTGCTCGCCGAACGCGTGATAGACCAGCGTTCGCGGCTTCTCAGCAACCGCGTCCGGCTGTCACGCGACGCACCGGTCATCGGCCGCATACTGGCCGTCCCGGTCATCGCACATGGTCGGCGGCCCGTCGGCATCGTCGTTGCGGTCGATCGTTCGACGGGACCGGAGTTCCAGGCGCGCGCGGTGCGCGCCGTCAGGCGACTGGCCGAGACGGTTTCCGAGCAGATGCTGCGCGACCGTGACGCGACGACGGGGCTTACCAACTGGGGCGGCTTCACGCGACGCGTGCAGCGGCTCGTCCCCGGCCTCGCAGCCGACGCGCCCGTCTCGCTGCTCTACGGCAACATAGACCGGCTGCACGTACTGAACATGGCTCGCGGCCTTGCGGCGGGTGACGAAGCGATACTGCACGCCGCGCAGGTGATCCGCAGCTCGCTGACCGACGTGCGCAACGTCGCCTGCCGGCTCTCGGGGGACCGCTTCGTCATTGCGCTGCCGGATCGCGATGCCGCGCAGGCGCGTGCCGCCGCGGAGCGCATGCGGCTGCGCTTCCAGAGTGACATCAGGCGCATGTTCGGGCCGGCCGCGCCGCTGTCGATCTCCTGGGGCGTGCTGACGACGCCGGCCGCGCACTTCGACGCCGAGCGGGCGATCGCCGACGCCGAGCTCGCCTGTCGTGCCGTCAAAGACCACGGCCGGCGCGGCGTCGAATCCTATGAGTCGACGGACCCGAGCCTTGCGCGCCGCCACGACGACGTCGACGCGTTGCGCCGTCTCGCGGAGGCGATCGAGGCTAGGCGGATCGTGATCCATGCTCAGCCGACCGTGCCGCTGCTGAACAGCGCGCTGCCGACGAGCTACGAACTGCTGGCGAGGATCGAGACTGCGGACGGCCAGCTCATCGAGCCGGCGGGTTTCCTGCCGGCCGCCGAGCGCTACCAGCTGCTGCCCGAACTCGACCGCAGCGTGGTGTCGCGGGCCTTTGAGCAGCTGCGCACCGCGGTCCCCGGCGACGGTCCGCTGCCGTTCTCGTTCTCGGTGAACCTGTCGGAAACGACGCTGGCCTCGCCGGGGTTCGACGGCTGGTTGCTCGAGCAGCTTGAACGCTGGTCCGTGCCGTCGCGCCAGGTGACCCTAGAGCTGCGCGAGGCAGCCGCGGCGACCCACCTGGAGACGCTGCGCGGAATCGTCGACCGCCTCTCGCGCGAGGGGCTGCAGTTCGCCGTCGACGACTTCGGTACCGGTCTGAACTCGCTGCCGCACCTCAAGGCGCTCAACGTGACGAGCATCAAGCTCGACCGCTCCTACGTGCACGACCTGCTCGCCGACACGCGCTCGCAGGCCCTCGTGCGCGCGATCGTACAGCTCGCCGACGCAATGGGTATCCTGACCGTCGCCGAGTACGTCGACACCCTCGCGCTGCGCCGCAAGCTGGGCGAGCTGGGAGTGCAGTTCGCGCAGGGTCACGCCGTCGGGCGCGCAGAGCCGCTCGAAACGCTGCTGAGGGAACAGGCCGGCGAAGGTACGCGCCTCACCGGCTGAACGATTCGGCGGTGCAGCGTGACGCAGTTCACGGTTATGCGGAGCGACTGGAATGCACCACACAAGTCGGGGTTTCTCCCAGGTCGCGCAGCCATCGGGCGGCGTAAGGTCCCGATCCGAGGGCGCGCAGGCGGATACCACGCCTAGGAGCGAATGGTGACTTCCAGCGTGAGATCCGGGGCGGGCAGCGGCGGGGAGCGCATGCGCACCGGCGTGCTGCTGCGGGCAGCCGCGGAAGGTCTGGATTGCGTCGGCGTCGCGTTATTGACCCCCGCTGGCGCCATACAGCGTCTGTCCCATGACGAGAGCGGATCGAGGGCTGTGCTCGAGCGCTGCATCCAGGCGCTGGGCCCATCGCTGGCGCAGCGCGTGATCGAGCAACGCGGCACGCTCGCGACCGTCTGCGCGGACTGCGTGGACGGCCGCGCCGCGGAACTCGTCGCAGTACCCGTGTTCGCCGCGGACCCGAGACCCGTAGCGATCGTCGTTGCACTGCGGCTTGACCCCGACCCGGACTTCGTTCCTGCGGCTCTCACTACGCTGCGTCGAATCGCCAACACGCTGTCCCGACGGATATCGCGGCAACGCGACACCTCGACCGGCCTGTCGACCTGGGGCGCCTTCCTGAATCGTGTCCGGATTCTGCGAGAGCGGGCCGCGGAACCGGCCGAGGTCGCGATCCTCTACGGGAACATCGACCGCCTGCACCTGCTAAACAACGCGCTCGGCATGGCGACGGGCGACAAGGTCATCGCTCTCGCCGCACTGGTGATCCGGCGTTGTGTCAGATCGGCTCGAAGTGCCATATGCCGGCTGTCGGGAGACCGCTTCGTCGTCGCGCTCCAAGGACAGTCGCTGTCGCAGGGGCGCGCTGTGGCCGAGCGGATCCGCGACCAGTTCGAACGCGACGCGTCGCGGATCTTCGGCAGCCTCCACGCGCTGTCGATCTCCTGGGGGGTCGTCGCCGCAGGAACCGGCTCGCGCGACCTGGAACAGGCCGTCAATGACGCTGAACTTGCCTGCCGAGCCGCAAAGGATCGCGGTCGCAACCGGGTTGAGACCTTTGAGCCCAACGACGCGAGCATGATCAGGCGTCACGATGACGTCGATGCCCTGCGCTTGCTGCGCGCGGCACTGAACACGGAGCGCATCGTCGTCTACGCGCAGCCGATCGTGCCGCTGCTGGACGCTTCGCTGCCCCATGGCCACGAACTGCTGGTGCGTCTCGATGGCGACGACCGCATCATCGAACCCAGCGCCTTCATGTCGGCCGCGGCCCGGTATCAGATCCTGCCGGATCTCGACCGGGCGGTCGTCATGCGCGCGTTCCGCCAGCTCCGCAACGCCGCGCCCGACAGGACCGAGCTGCCTTTTCCGGTCTCGATCAACATCTGCGCGCCGACGATCTGCAGCGAAGGCTTCGCGGACTGGCTGATCGAGCAGATGCAGCGCTATGCGGTGCCGGCCGCCCAGCTGACGCTCGAGATCACCGAGACGGCTGCCGCTTCGAGCCTGGCGGCCGTGCAGGCCGTCATCGTACGCCTGCGCCCGTTGGGAGTACGGTTTGCCATCGACGATTTCGGCACCGGCGTGAACTCGCTGTCGTACTTGAAGTCCTTGAGCGTCGACTGCATCAAGCTGGACGGCTCCTATGTTCGCGATCTGGAGACCGATGCCCGCTCCGAAGCGCTCGTCGGAGCGATCGTCCAGCTGGCCACTGGCATGGGCATACGCACCGTCGCCGAGCACGTCGATTCGATCGCGCTGCGCAGCCGGCTTGCCGAGATCGGCGTGCAGTACGCTCAGGGATTCGCTGTCGGTCGTCCTGAGCCGCTCGACATGGTGCTCAGCG
>CAZAWM010000155.1:0-7833 GCA_964488605.1 uncultured Steroidobacteraceae bacterium
GCGCCGGCTTCTCGAGCTCAACGCGCCAGATATCATCGTTCGCAACGAGAAGCGCATGCTGCAGGAGGCCGTCGACGCGCTGCTCGACAACGGTCGTCGCGGCCGCGCGATCACGGGCACCAACAAGCGACCCCTGAAGTCGCTCGCCGACATGATAAAGGGCAAGCAGGGTCGCTTCCGCCAGAACCTGCTTGGCAAGCGAGTCGACTACTCGGGCCGCTCCGTGATCGTGGTCGGTCCAACGCTGCGCCTGCACCAGTGCGGTTTGCCCAAGAAGATGGCGCTCGAGCTGTTCAAGCCTTTCATCTTCCAGAAGCTGCAGCTGCGCGGCGAAGCCTCGACCATCAAGGCGGCGAAGCGCCTGGTCGAGCGCGAGGGCCCCGAAGTATTCGACATTCTCGAGGAGGTCATCCGCGAGCATCCCGTGCTGCTCAACCGAGCGCCGACGCTGCACCGCCTCGGCATTCAGGCTTTCGAGCCCGTCCTGATCGAGGGCAAGGCGATTCAGCTGCATCCGCTGGTCTGCACAGCCTTCAACGCCGACTTCGACGGCGACCAGATGGCGGTGCATGTGCCGCTGTCGCTCGAGGCGCAGCTAGAGGCCCGCGCGCTGATGATGTCGTCGAACAACATCCTCTCGCCCGCGAATGGCGATCCGATCATCGTGCCTTCTCAGGACGTCGTGCTCGGTCTTTACTACATGACGCGCGAGCGCATTGGTGCCCGCGGCGAGGGCATGGTGTTTGCCGACGTCCGCGAGGTGCACCGCGCGTACGAGACCCGCACCGTCGACCTGCAGGCGCGGATCCAGGTCCGCGTCCAGGAGACTCGGCTGGTCGACGGCGAGAAAGCGACGGGCACGCGCCTCGTGCAGACGACAGTGGGCCGCGCATTGCTCTCGGAGCTGCTGCCCGCGGGGCTGTCGTTCGACCTCATCAACCAGGACATGACCAAGAAGGCCATCTCGGCGACGATCAATGCGTGCTACCGCACGCTAGGCGTCAAGGAAACCGTGATCTTTGCCGACCAGCTTATGTACACGGGCTTCCACTACGCGACCCGTGCGGCCGTTTCCTTCGGTATCGACGACATCGTCATTCCCGAACAGAAGTCCAGGATCGTCGCTTTGGCAGAGCGCGAGGTAAAGGAGATCCAGGAGCAGTATGCTTCGGGTCTCGTCACGAATGGCGAGCGCTACAACAAGGTAGTCGACATCTGGTCTCGCGCCAACGACCAGGTCGCCAAGGCGATGATGGAGAAGCTCGGCAGCGAGGAGGCAACTGACTCGCGCGGGCAGAGGCAGCGCCAGAAGTCGTTCAACTCGATCTTCATGATGGCCGATTCGGGCGCGCGCGGCAGCGCGGCCCAGATTCGCCAGCTCGCTGGTATGCGCGGCCTGATGGCCAAGCCGGATGGCTCAATCATCGAAACGCCGATCACGGCGAACTTCCGTGAGGGTCTCAACGTCCTGCAGTACTTCATCTCGACGCACGGCGCACGCAAGGGCCTGGCGGATACGGCGCTCAAGACGGCAAACTCGGGCTACCTCACGAGGCGGCTCGTCGACGTAGCGCAGGACCTCGTCGTGACCGAAGTCGACTGCGGTACAAAGCATGGCCTGACGATGACGCCACTGGTCGAGGGCGGCGACGTCGTCGAAGGTCTCGGCGAGCGCGTGCTCGGCCGCGTGCTGGTCGAGGACGTGCTGAAGCCGGGCGGCAAGGGTGCGGTACTGATTCAGGCGGGGACCTTGATCGACGAGAGCCTCGTCCGCTTGCTCGAACAGAACGGCATCGACCAGGTGGTCGTGCGCTCGCCGATCACCTGCGAGACGCGCTATGGGGTCTGCGCGAAGTGTTACGGGCGCGATCTCGCGCGCGGTCGCCTGATCAATATCGGCGAGGCGGTCGGAGTGATGGCCGCCCAGTCGATCGGTGAGCCGGGCACGCAGCTTACGATGCGCACGTTCCACATCGGTGGTGCGGCCTCACGCGCGGCTGCCGCCTCGAGCGTCGAGGTGCGCAACAAGGGCACGCTGCGCTTCCACAACATCAAGACCGTCGAGCACGAAAAGGGTTACCTCGTTGCCGTGTCGCGGTCGGGTGAGCTCGGCGTCGTCGATGAATTCGGCCGTGAGCGCGAGCGCTACAAGATCCCTTACGGTGCGCAGATCAGCGTCAAGGAAGGCGCTGCGGTCGCAGCCGGCCAGATCGTGGCCACGTGGGATCCGCACACCCACCCGGTGGTCACCGAGGTGGCGGGCTTCCTGAAATTCCAGGACTTCGTCGATGGGCTGACGGTCACGAGTCAGGTCGACGAGGTTACCGGGCTGGCTTCGATCGTGGTGCAGGACTCCAAGCAGCGCGGCGGCAAGGACCTGCGGCCGACGATCAAGCTCGTCAACGCCAAGGGCAAGGAAGTGACGTTTGCCAACACCGAGATTCCGGCCGTCTACACGCTGCCGCCCGGCGCGCTCGTCAACCTCGAGGACGGTGCGCAGGTATCGGTCGGCGACGTCATCGCGCGCATTCCGCAGGAGTCCTCGAAGACCCGCGATATCACGGGCGGTCTGCCGCGTGTGGCGGATCTGTTCGAGGCTCGCAAGCCGAAGGATCCGGCGATCCTCGCCGAGAAGAGCGGCACGGTCAGCTTCGGCAAAGAGACCAAGGGCAAGCGGCGCCTGATCATTACCGATGAGAAGGGCGAGAAGTACGAGGAGTTGATCCCGAAGTGGCGCCAGCTCAACGTCTTCGAGGGCGAGCAGGTCGAGCGTGGCGAGGTGATCGCCGACGGCGAGCCCAACCCGCACGACATTCTGCGTCTGCAGGGCGTCGAGTCGCTTGCGAACTATCTCGTGCGCGAGATCCAGGACGTCTATCGCCTGCAGGGCGTGAAGATCAACGACAAGCATATCGAGGTGATCATTCGCCAGATGCTGCGCAAGGTCGAAGTGACTCAGTCCGGAGAGACCAGCCTGCTCAAGGGCGAGCAGCTGGATCGCTCGAGAGCGCTCGACATCAACGATCGGGTCAGCCGGGAGGGCAAGCAGACCGCATCGCTCGAGCGGGTGCTGCTCGGGATCACGAAGGCCTCGCTGGCCACGGAATCGTTCATCTCGGCGGCCTCCTTCCAGGAGACCACGCGAGTGCTGACCGAGGCGGCCGTTCGTGGCCTCAAGGACGATCTGCGCGGCCTGAAGGAGAACGTCATCGTCGGCCGGCTGATCCCGGCGGGGACTGGTTTCGCCGCTCACGCCCATCGGCGTCGCACTGCCGACGACCCGTCCCGGCGCAGCTACATGGACGTCGGTGGCGGTGTCGTCGAAGCCGACGACGTCGGCGTCGGGGAGGAGGAGGGCGCCTCGCGCTGAGGCCGCAGCGCACGCATCCATGTCTGGCGAGCCTGTGGCGTCAGCGCAACCCTGGTTGCGTTGACAGTCACCGGGCCCCTCCCTAGAATGCGCGGCCTTTCCGCGGTGACCCCCTAGCGACCGGTCGCCCGTGGGTGAGATCCCATCGAACCGGGCTGTCCCCTCGCCGGGCTGCCCGGTTCTTGTTCTGAAAGTGATCTTGGAGTTTGCATGGCCACAACCGGTCAGCTGATCCGCTCGCCCCGGCGCACGCGCGCCGAGAAGACCAATGTCCCGGCGCTCGGCGCCTCGCCGCAGAAGCGCGGAGTGTGCACGCGCGTCTACACGACGACGCCGAAGAAGCCGAACTCGGCGCTTCGCAAAGTGGCGCGCGTCCGCCTCACCAACGGCTATGAGGTCACCTCGTATATAGGCGGCGAGGGCCACAATCTTCAGGAGCACTCGGTGGTGCTGATCCGTGGCGGCCGCGTTAAGGACCTGCCAGGCGTGCGCTACCACACGGTGCGCGGCACGCTCGACTGTGCTGGAGTCAGTGACCGCAGGCAGGGCCGTTCCAAGTACGGCGCCAAGCGCCCCAAGAAGTGACGGCGCCCCAGAGCATTCGGAGAGTCAGCCATGTCCCGTCGTGCGCAAGCCCCGGTCCGCCATGTCCTGCCGGACCCGAAGTTCAAGAGCGACATGCTCGCGAAATTCATGAATGTCGTCATGAAGAGCGGCAAGAAGTCCGCCGCCGAGCGCATCGTCTATGGTGCCATCGACCGCATCGCCGAGAAGACGGGCAAGCAGGGACCGGAGGCCTTGGGGCTGCTCTCGCAGGCGCTCGAGAACGTCAAACCGCTGGTCGAGGTGAAGTCACGTCGCGTTGGCGGTGCCACCTACCAGGTGCCGGTCGAAGTCCGCGCCACGCGCCGGCAGACTCTCGCCATGCGCTGGGTCATCGAGGCCGCGCGCGAGCGCTCCGAGAAGTCGATGGCGCACCGGCTCGCGCACGAGCTGATGGACGCGGCCGAGAACCGCGGATCGGCGGTCCGCAAGCGTGAGGACACGCACCGTATGGCCGAGGCGAACAAGGCCTTTGCCCATTACAGGTGGTGACCGACGGCTGCCGCGCTGCGTGCGGTCGCCGTTCATGAGATAGACCAGGTAGGATCCATGCCCCGTACAACTCCGATCGAGCGTTACCGGAACATCGGCATTTCCGCTCATATCGATGCCGGTAAGACAACGACGACCGAGCGCATACTCTTTTACACCGGTGTCTCGCACAAGATCGGCGAGGTCCACGATGGCGCAGCCATCATGGACTACATGGAACAGGAACAGGAGCGCGGCATCACGATCACCTCGGCAGCGACTACCTGTTTCTGGAAGGGGATGGACAAGAACTTCCCCGAACACCGCATCAACATCATCGATACGCCGGGGCACGTCGACTTCACGATCGAAGTCGAGCGCTCACTGCGCGTGCTCGACTCGGCGGTCGCGCTGTTCTGCGCTGTCTCCGGCGTGCAGCCGCAGTCCGAGACGGTCTGGCGCCAGATGAACCGGTACGGCGTGCCTCGAATCGCCTTCGTCAACAAGATGGACCGTGCCGGCGCGAATTTCCTCCGCTGTGTCGAGCAGATCCGCACGCGGCTGCGCGGCAATCCCGTGCCGATCCAGCTGCCGATCGGCGCGGAGGACAACTTCGAGGGCGTGGTCGACCTCATCAAGATGAAGTCGATCTACTGGGATATGGAGACTCAGGGCATGCGGTTCGAGTACCGCGACATCCCGGAGGCTCTGCGGGATCAGGCCGAGGAGTATCGCTCCAAGATGATCGAGGCGGCGGCCGAGGGCGATGAGGCGCTGCTCAACAAGTATCTCGAGGGCGAGGCGCTGACCGACGACGAGATCAAGCGCGGTCTCAAGGCGCGTGCGCTCAAGAACGAGATCGTGCTGTGCATGTGCGGGACGGCGTTCAAGAACAAGGGCGTCCAGGCGCTGCTCGACGCGGTGGTCGAGTTCATGCCGTCGCCGGTCGAGATGCCCGAGACGCGCGGCACCGATTCGAACGGTGAGCCGATCACGCGCAAGGCCGGCGACGACCAGCCCTTCGCAGCCCTCGCGTTCAAGATCCTCAACGATCCTTTCGTCGGTAATCTGACGTTCTTCCGCGTCTACTCGGGGACCTTGAGTTCGGGAGACACGGTCTACGTTCCGACCAAGGACCGGCGCGAGCGCATTGGCCGCCTGCTGCAGATGCATGCTTCCGAGCGTACGGAGATCAAGGAGGTCCGCGCCGGTGACATCGCCGCGGCCGTGGGCCTCAAGGACGTCACGACCGGCGACACGCTCTGCGATCCGGAGAAAGTGATCACGCTCGAGAAGATGGTGATCCCTGTGCCTGTCATCTCCGTCGCCGTCGAGCCGAAGACCAAGGCCGATCAGGAGAAGATGGGTATGGCGCTGCAGCGCCTGGCCAAGGAAGACCCCTCGTTCCGCGTCCACACCGACGAGGAATCAGGGCAGACGATCATCTCCGGCATGGGCGAGTTACACCTCGAAATCATCGTCGACCGCATGAAGCGCGAGTTCAAGGTCGAGGCCAATGTTGGCAAGCCGCAGGTTGCCTACCGCGAGACCATCCGCGGCACGGTCGAAGCCGAAGGCAAGCACGTCAAGCAGTCGGGCGGCCGCGGCCAGTACGGTCACGTCTGGCTCAGGCTCGAGCCGAACGAGGCCGGCAAGGGCATCGAGTTCATCAATGGTATCGTCGGCGGCACGGTTCCGAAGGAGTTCATCCCGGCCGTCGAGAAGGGTATCCACGAGGCCTGCGAGACGGGCGTCATCGCCGGATACCCGGTCGTCGACGTCAAGGTCACGCTGTTCGACGGCTCGTACCACGACGTCGATTCAGACGAAATCTCGTTCCGGATGGCCTCGATCTTCGGCTTCAAGGAGGGTTTCCGTAAGGCCAAGCCTGTGATCCTCGAGCCGATCATGAAGGTCGAGGTCGTCACGCCGGAGGACTACATGGGTGACGTGATCGGCGACCTCAACCGTCGTCGCGGCCAGATCCAGGGTATGGATGACACGCCCGCCGGCAAGACCGTGACGGCCGAAGTGCCGCTTGCGGAGATGTTCGGCTACGCGACGAACGTGCGCTCGATGAGCCAGGGTCGCGCGACCTTCACGATGGAGTTCGCGAAGTATATGGAAGTGCCGAGCAACGTCGCCGAGGCCATCATCAAGAAGTAACGTCAGTAAACGCCACTCTAGCCAGAGTCAGAGGACGCAGAGATGTCGAAGGAAAAGTTCGAACGTACGAAGCCGCACGTGAACGTGGGGACGATTGGGCACGTGGATCATGGGAAGACGACGCTGACGGCTGCGCTGACGAAGGTGATGGCGGAGGCGCACGGTGGTCAGTTTATGGCGTATGACCAGATTGACAAGGCGCCGGAGGAGAAGGCGCGTGGGATTACGATTTCGACGGCGCATGTGGAGTACCAGTCGAAGGAGCGTCATTACGCGCATGTGGACTGTCCTGGGCACGCGGACTATGTGAAGAACATGATTACGGGTGCGGCGCAGATGGACGGGGCGATTTTGGTGGTATCGGCGGCGGATGGTCCGATGCCGCAGACGCGGGAGCACATTTTGCTGGCGCGTCAGGTTGGAGTGCCGTACATCGTGGTGTTTTTGAACAAGGCGGACATGGTGGACGACAAGGAGCTGCTGGACCTGGTGGAGATGGAGGTTCGGGAGCTGCTGTCGACGTACAAGTTTCCGGGGGACACGACGCCGATTGTGGTGGGTTCGGCGCTGAAGGCGCTGGAGGGGGATACGAGCCCGATTGGTGTGCCGGCGGTGCTGAAGCTGGTGGAGGAGATGGACCGGTACATTCCGGTGCCGCAGCGCGAGATTGACAAGCCGTTTTTGATGCCTGTGGAGGATGTGTTTTCGATTTCGGGCCGTGGCACGGTGGTGACGGGCCGGATTGAGCGTGGTGTCGTGAAGGTGAACGACGAGGTAGAGATTATTGGGCTGCGGGAGACGCAGAAGACGACGTGCACGGGCGTGGAGATGTTCCGCAAGCTGCTGGATCAGGGGCAGGCGGGAGACAACGTAGGGGTGCTACTGCGCGGGACGAAGCGGGAGGAAGTGGAGCGGGGCCAGGTGCTGGCCAAGCCTGGGACGATCAACCCGCACACGAAGTTTGAGGCCGAGGTGTATGTGCTGACGAAGGAGGAGGGTGGACGTCACACGCCGTTCTTCAAGGGGTATCGGCCGCAGTTTTACTTCCGGACGACGGATGTGACGGGGACGATCGAGCTGCCGGCGAACACGGAGATGGTGATGCCGGGGGACAACATCAAGATGACGGTGGAGCTGCTGGCGCCGATTGCGATGGAGGACGGCCTGCGCTTTGCGATCCGCGAGGGCGGCCGAACCGTCGGCGCCGGAGTGGTGTCCAAGAT
>CAZAWM010000156.1:0-7674 GCA_964488605.1 uncultured Steroidobacteraceae bacterium
AAGTCCCCTTAACCCTCTACTTCCAAACGGTCCGGATAAACGAGGGGGTTACAGCATGCTGCGGCTCTGGCGGCTTGCCAGGCTGCAGGTGCCAAAGAAACGCAGCCGCCGGCGTGTCTCGGCCTCGCGACCGCGTCCGGTGCCGGCAATGGGGCCGAATCAGGTTTGGGCCTATGACTTCGTGTTCGACGCCTGCGCGAATGGCCAGCAACTGAAGTGCCTTGTCATCACCGACGAGTGGACGCACGAAGCCTTGGCCATCGACGTCCAGGGTAGCATCCGCTCCAGCCGGGTCATCGATGTTCTCTCGCGTCTGGTGAGCCTGCACGGCGCACCGCGCTACTTGAGGTCGGACAATGGCCCGGAATTCGTCAGCCATGCCATCCTGAAGTGGCTGCAGCAGGCGGGCATCGAGACCGCGCTGATCGATCCCGGAAAGCCTTGGCAGAATGGCACCGCCGAGAGCTTGAACGGGAAGTTCCGCGACGAGTGCCTTAGCATGGAATGGTTCCGGAACCGGATCGAGGCAAGGGCGATCATCGAGACGTGGCGACGCCACTACAACGAGGATCGGCCGCATTCGAGCCTCGGCTACCGGACACCCAAACAGTTCAAAGACGAGTTCCAGCAGCAACAAACCGCATCAACCCACCGAGCCGTCCTCAACTAATCGGTGGTCCGAAAAATCCCGGCAGGTCACAGCTTCTTCAGGCGGGCAATCTCCGTCTCGAGCGCCTGAAGTCGCTTCGCATCCGAGACATCCATGCCACCGTGCTTGCTTCGCCAGAGTGTAGTAGCTCGCCTCCGAGAAGCCGTACCGGCGGCAGAGGTCCTTCATCACGACGCCCTCATCCGCCTCCCGCAGGAGCCCGATGATCCGTTCTTCCGACAACCACTTGTTCACGTCCAACGTCGTGGCACGGGGTTAGGCTCTGCGCCACTCGGCTGCTCAGAAGCGCGGGACGTTGGACCACTCACCTGTCGCCAATCAGCGACGGTAACGCGAAAAAAACGCGCAGCCTCAACTGAACCACCAGTCGCGCGTTACAGAATCTGTGAGTGGTTCACGGTGCAGCGCAATATTTCGCTGTATTATTACATAATGATTGCGAAGACCGTCATGGGTCCTCCGGTCACGTAGTCAATCTGGAGCATCAATGTTCCGAAACTATGTGCTGAAGTCGGTTGAGTCCTCATTACGGACCTTGCTCGAACTGCCGCGAAGTTCGAAGCGGAGCCTGACGGTCGCTGCCGATTCCTTGATGATCCCGTTGGCGCTATGGTCCGCGATCGCCCTCAAGGTCGAAACGGTGTGGCCGCAATGGACGGGTTACCCGCTCATGCTCGGGGTCTCGGCACTGACCGCGGTTCCGATCTTTGCGAAGCTCGGCCTGTACCGCACCGTATTGCGTTACTTTGGGTTGACGGCGATCTTTGCGGTTGTCGCGGGCGTGTCCTGCTCAGTCGTAGTTCTGGCTACCGTCGATCGGTATGCGGGCGGAAACTACCTGACGCTTCCGATCCTCGCCATTTACGGGGCGCTGACCATGTTGTACGTCGGGGGCACTCGCGTCCTGATGCGCTATGCCTTTCACCGCTACACCGGGCGTCAGGCAGAACGCGTGGCGATCTATGGCGCGGGTGACGCCGGAGCGCGTCTTTGCGCCGCTTTGATGGGGGGCAGGGATTGCTGGCCGGTTGCGTTCATCGATGACAAGCGCTCCCTGCATGGCAACGTCATCAATGGTGTCGAGGTCTTTGGTCCGGAGTCGCTTCCCGATCTTGTGCGCGATCGCGACATTCGTGGGGTGCTGCTGGCACTACCGTCCGCTTCACGCCGGCGACGCCAGGAGATTCTCAACGCGCTCGAACCGCTGGGATTGCACGTCCGTTCGCTGCCTGACATGGCGGACATCATCTCCGGCCGTGCCAGAAGCGACGAGGTTCGGGAAGTCGATGTCGCTGATTTGCTAGGGCGCGACGCGGTTCCACCGCATCCAGCGCTCATGCAGGCGTGCCTGCGTGGCAAATCCGTCATGGTCACCGGGGCAGGGGGCTCGATCGGTTCGGAGCTGTGCCGGCAGATCGTACGGCAGCGGCCCATGCGGCTCGTGCTGTTCGAGTCGTCCGAGCTCGCCCTCTACCAGATCGACAACGAGCTGCGCGAGCTCAGTGCGAGCGAGGGTTACTCGCTCGAAATCGTATCCCTCCTCGGCAATGCTCACCACCGGGATCGCGTGCTGGATGTCATGACAACGTACCGCGTTCAGACGGTCTACCACGCGGCTGCATACAAGCATGTGCCGATCGTCGAGCAGAACGTGATCGAGGGAATCCACAACAACGTCGTCTCTACATGGAATACGGCTGAGGCGGCACTCGAGGCGGGTGTCGAGACCTTCGTGCTCGTGTCGACGGACAAGGCAGTCAATCCGACTAATGTCATGGGAGCCACGAAGAGGGTCGCCGAGATCATCCTGCAGGGAATGAACCAGAGATCCAGGAAGACGCTTTTCTGCATGGTTCGCTTCGGCAACGTGCTGGCGTCGTCTGGCTCGGTTGTGCCGCGATTTTATGAGCAGATCCGTAAGGGTGGCCCGATCACCGTTACTCATCCGGAGGTCGCCCGGTACTTCATGACCATTCCCGAGGCCGCCCAGCTCGTAATCCAGGCGGGTTCCATGGCGCGAGGGGGCGATGTCTTCGTGCTCGACATGGGTCAGCCGGTGAAAATCGCCGAACTCGCGCGTCGCATGACGAACCTGATGGGCCTCACCGTTCGGGACGAGGCAAATCCTGACGGCGACATCGAGATCATTTTCACGGGACTCAGACCGGCCGAGAAGCTTTACGAGGAGTTGTTGATCGGCACCAATGTCTCGGGCACAGAGCACCCGATGATCATGCGCGCGTTCGAGCATGCGCTGTCTTGGGACGATGTCGATCAGTGGCTACGAGAGATGATGTCGGCATTGCGCGCATTTGACTGCGAGCGCGCCGTCGCCCTGTTGCAGCGGGCCGTAACGGAGTACCGCGCGTCACCGGTAGTGCACGATCTGGTGACACGCGAAAAGCGGGCAAACGGAGTGGAAGAGCGCAAGATCGCCGATCTTCAGGCACATCGGGCACGACAGGCGCTCAACTGACGGCAGCGGCGTCGAGGCGCCTCCTTGCGCGCGCTTTCGTTCGTTTAGAATGCCGCAATGCTCATTCCCATCATCCTCTCAGGCGGCGCCGGAACCCGCCTCTGGCCGCTGTCGCGCGAGCTGCACCCGAAGCAGCTGCTTGCGCTGACCTCGTCGCGCACCATGCTGCAGGAGACCGCCGCGCGGCTCGATGGCATGGCCGGTGTGGCGGCGCCGGTCGTGGTCTGTAACGAGGCGCACCGCTTCCTCGTCGCCGAGCAGCTGCGTCAGCTTGGCCAGAAGCCCTCGGCCATCGTACTCGAGCCGGTCGGCCGAAACACCGCGCCGGCGATCGCGCTCGCCGCGCACGCGGCGCTGGCCACGGCAGGCGAGAGTGCGCTGATGCTGGTGCTGCCGGCAGACCACGTGATCCGCGACGTCGCAGCCTTTCAGCGAGCGGTCGCGACGGCGCTGCCGGCCGCTGCGGCGGGCCAGCTCGTCACGTTTGGTGTCGTCGCGCGCACGCCCGAGACGGGCTACGGCTACATCCGCCGCGGCGCGGGAGACGGACCGGCCTATCCGATCGCGCAGTTCGTAGAGAAGCCAGACCTCGCGCTGGCGCAGCAGTTTGTGGCTAGCGGCGATTACTACTGGAACAGCGGCATGTTCCTGATCGGGGCGCGGCGCTATCTCGAGGAGCTCGCGCGTTTCGCGCCCGACATCGACGCGGTGTGTGGCGAAGCCTGGCGGGCAGCGACGCACGATCTGGACTTCACGCGCATTGACACGGCTCGTTTCGCGCCGTGCCGCAGCGACTCGATCGACTACGCGGTAATGGAGAGGACCGCGGATGCGGTCGTGGTGCCGCTCGATGCGGGCTGGTCGGACGTCGGCTCGTGGTCCTCGCTCTACGAGGCCCTGCCCGCCGATGCGGCCGGCAACGTGACGAAGGGCGACGTGGTCGTCGAGGATTCGACGGGCTGCTACCTCTACTCCGAAAGTCGCCTCGTCAGCGCGGTTGGGCTACGTGACCACGTCGTCGTCGAGACGAAGGACGCGGTGCTCGTGGCGCCACGCGACCGGGTGCAGGACGTCAAGAAGCTCGTCGCACGGATCAAGGCCGGCGGGCGCGACGAGCATGCGCTGCATCGCGAGGTGTTCCGACCCTGGGGCAGCTACGACAGCATCGATGCCGGGCATCGCTTTCAGGTCAAGCGGCTGATGGTGAAACCCGGTGCGTCGATGTCGCTGCAGCTCCATCATCACCGTGCCGAGCACTGGATCGTGGTGTCGGGCACGGCGCGGATCACGCGTGGCGACGAGGTCTTCCTGCTCGAGGAGAACCAGTCCACGTACATCCCGATCGGTGTCAAGCACCGCATCGAGAACCCCGGCAAGATCACGCTGCACATGATCGAGGTGCAGTCGGGCTCCTATCTCGGCGAGGACGACATCGTTCGTTTCGAGGACCGCTACGGGCGGGAAGGGTCGAGCCAGTAGCGGCGGCATATCTGCCGGTTCGGGCCCGATTCGGGGGCGCGGCGGCGGGTCTTGCGGGGTGGAAGATGGGCGCGGGCCGCCATCGGCCCCATACCGGAGTCGCGCTTGAACTCGAAGCTCTCCCTGTACGATGCTCTGCTCGGCGCCAGCGTGCCCGCCGATCGTGCCCGGGCCGTCGTCGAAGCGCTGGACCAGGAGATGTACACCGTCCTCGCAACCAAGACGGATCTTGCCGCCCAGGCCCAGCTCCTCGACGAGCGGCTCGAGCGGCTGCGCGCCGAGATCCGCGAGGACCTCGCGCGCGAGGTCGGCGACCTGCGGCTCGAACTGCAGGCAGGCGACGCGGCGCTCCACGACGAGATTCGGGCCGGCGATGTCGACCTGCGCGAAGAGATGCGGGCGCTCGGAAGCTCGCTGCGCGCGGAGATTCGGGCAGGCGATGCGGCGATCCGCGAGGCGATGCATGCCGCAGACGCTTCGATCCGCGAGGAGATGCGGGCCGGGTTCGCTGAGCTTCGGGTCGACCTGGGGCGACTCGCGCAGACGCTGACGCTGCGCTTGGGCGCCGGCCTCGCCGCGCTGGCAGGGGTCCTGGTCGCGGCTCAGCAACTGCTCTGACGTATCTACTGCGCCTGCGCCCGGTCGGACCGCGCGGGCGCCCTCATCGAAGTAACATGACGCCTTTTGCGACATCCGATCTCGAGGGAGCGAAGCAGGTATGCGTGTAACGGTTTTCGGGTCAGGGTACGTAGGTCTCGTGACGGGCGCCTGTCTCGCCGACATGGGCAACCACGTAATCTGCATGGACGTCGATGCCGGCAAGATCGCACGGCTGCAGGCTGGCGAGGTGCCGATCCACGAACCCGGACTCGACGAGCTGATCGCCCGCAACGCCAAGGCGGGTCGGCTGCGTTTCACGACCGACGCGGCCGAGGGGGTGCAGCACGGTCTGTTCCAGCTGATTGCAGTCGGCACGCCGCCTGACGAGGACGGCTCGGCGGACCTCCAGTACGTGCTTGCGGTCGCGCGCACGATCGGCGAGCACATGTCGGAGTACCGGATCGTCATCGACAAGTCGACGGTACCCGTAGGCACTGCGGACAAGGTCTCGGCAGAGATCGCCGCAGCACTCGCGCGGCGCCAGGTGGCGGTCGAGTACGACGTGGTGTCGAATCCCGAGTTTCTGAAAGAGGGCGCGGCAATCGACGATTTCATGCGCCCGGACCGCGTGGTCGTCGGCACCGGCAATCCGCGCGTCATGGAGCTGATGCGCGCGCTGTATGAGCCATTCACGCGCAGCCGCGAGCGCTTCGTCGTCATGGACGTGCGCTCGGCGGAGCTGACCAAGTACGCCGCGAACGCGATGCTCGCCACCAAGATCAGCTTCATGAACGAACTGTCGCGGATCGCCGAGCAGGTCGGGGCGGACATCGAGAAAGTTCGTGTCGGGATCGGATCGGATTCGCGCATCGGCTACAGCTTCATGTACCCCGGTGCAGGGTACGGTGGCTCGTGCTTCCCGAAGGACGTCAAGGCGCTGGTGCGCGCGGCGCATCAGCTCGGCGTGACGACGCCGCTGCTCGCGGCCGTCGAGACGGTCAACGAGACGCAGAAGCGGGTGCTGTTCAGCAAGATAGAGACCTACTTCGGTGGGCAATTGCGCGGGCGCACGATCGGGCTCTGGGGTCTCGCGTTCAAGCCGAATACGGACGATATGCGCGAGGCCCCGAGCCGCGTGCTGATCGAGGCGCTCTGGGCCGCAGGTGCGCGCGTGCGCGCCTACGATCCGGTGGCGATGGACGAGGCGCGGCGGACCTACGGCGCGCGGCCCGATCTCGTGCTCGTCGACTCGGCGCTGGCAGCGGCCGAGGGGGCCGATGCGCTCGCGATCGTGACTGAATGGAAAGAGTTCCGCAGTCCGGACTTCGACGCGCTGCGCGCGCGACTCAAGCAGCCCGTGATCTTCGACGGTCGCAATCTCTACGAGCCCTCGCTGATCCAGCGCTTCGGGCTCGAGTACTATGCGATCGGCCGCGGGCTTTCGGTCAGGAGTGGCAGATGAAGTTCAGCGCGTTCAAGGCCTATGACGTCCGTGGCCGCATCCCCGACGAGCTCAACGAGCAGCTCGCACACGACATTGGCCGGGCATACGCGGCTTTCGTGCAGCCCAGGCGCGTGATCGTCGGGCGCGACATCCGCGCCTCGAGCGAGTCGCTTGCCGCAGCCCTTGCGGAGGGTCTGAATACGGCGGGGGTCGACGTGCTCGACATCGGCCTGTGCGGTACCGAGGGTGTGTACTTCGCGACCTTCGCCGAGCAGGCCGACGGCGGCATCATGGTCACGGCGAGCCACAATCCGCCGGACTACAACGGCATGAAGTTCGTGCGCGAAGGGTCACGGCCGATCAGCGCCGATACCGGCCTCAACGCGATTCGCGACCTGATTGCCGAGGGGCGGATCCCGGCACCGGCGGCGAAGCGCGGCACGGTCACGAAGATCGACGTGCGGCGACAGTACGTCGACCACCTGCTCGGCTACATCGAGCGGCCGAAACTCAGGCCGCTCAAGGTGGTCTGCAATGCCGGCAACGGCGGCGCGGGTCTCGTGGTCGACCAGCTCGAGCCGGAGCTGCCGTTCGAGTTCATCAAGCTGCATCACGAGCCTGACGGCGGCTTTCCGAACGGCGTGCCCAATCCGATGCTGACCGAGAACCGGCGCTCGACGGCAGAGCTTGTGCGGCGCAGCGGGGCCGATGTCGGACTGGCCTGGGATGGCGACTTCGACCGCTGCTTCTTCTTTGACGAGACGGGCGCGTTCGTCGAGGGCTATTACCTCGTAGGGCTCCTCGCCGAGTTCTTCCTCAGGCGACACCCTGGCGCGCGGATCGTGCACGACCCGCGGGTCATGTGGAACACCATCGATATCGTGCGCTCGCTAGGTGGGGAACCCGTGCTCTGCAAATCGGGACACGCCTTCATCAAGCAGAAGATGCGCGAGGTCGATGCGGTTTACGGCGGCGAGATGAGCGCGCACCATTATTTCCGCGACT
>CAZAWM010000157.1:0-7648 GCA_964488605.1 uncultured Steroidobacteraceae bacterium
GGTCATCCTCGCCCACAATCATCCCTCCGGGGTCGCCGAACCGAGCCAGGCCGACGAACTGATCACGCACCGCCTGCGCGAGGCGCTCGGGCTCGTCGAAGTCCGCCTGCTCGACCACGTCATCGTCGGCGCCGGAGGCTGCCTGTCGCTCGCGGAACGCGGGCTGCTCTGAGGGCACGACGCCACAGCGCTGATCTGCCGCACGAACGTCATTTGCATCGATGTCATGCCCGCGCACCAGCCGATCGTCGGCTTCGCGCGCCGGGCCGTGCAGGGGAGCGGACCGGAGGGGGCGTGCGCTGGGCGGTAGCGAGCCTGAAGGGCTCAGGCTGGCCCCAACGAAGCAGTTGCCGGGCCGGCCTCCGGCTGGTATAAAGGCCCCCCTCCGGCGCCGGCGCTCCGTCCGGCCGGCCGAGCAAGTAACTGATCTGCAAGGGAATTGACATGTCCCGCGTCTGCGAACTCACGGGCAAGCGCCCCGCCGTCGGCCATCGCGTCTCGCATGCCAACAACAAGAAGCGTCGGCGCTTCCTGCCGAACCTGCACACGCAGCGCTTCTGGCTCGAGTCGGAGCGCCGCTGGGTGTCGCTGCGTCTGTCCGCCAAGGCGCTGCGCACGATCGACAAGAACGGCATCGATGCGGTCGTCGACAAGATGCGCGCGGCCGGCCAGAAGATCTGAGTCGAGTGGACCAGGCCTAGATCGGCAGGGCTGAACCATGCGCGAGAAAATCAAGCTCCTCTCCTCGGCCAATACCGGCCACTTTTACGTCACGACGAAGAACAAGCGCCTGCACCCCGAGAAGATGGAGGTCAGGAAGTACGACCCGGTCGCGCGCAAGCACGTCGCGTACAAGGAAACCAAGATCAAGTAAGGCCGACATCCGCTGCCCGAACTGCCGGAAGTCGAGACCACGCGCCGCGGCGTAACCCCCCACGTCGTCGGCACCCGCATCCTCGAGTTCGCGATCCACGAACCGCGGCTGCGCTGGCCGATCGATCGTTCTTTGACCACGACCTTGGTCGGGCGTCGCGTGCTCGGAGTCTGGCGGCGCGCGAAATACCTCCTGTTCGAGATCGACGGCGGGCTCACGCTAATCCTGCACCTCGGTATGTCAGGGAGCCTGCGGGTGTTGCCCGCGGGGACGCCGAGGCGGCTCCATGATCACCTCGAGCTCGTGCTCGATTCCGGCCAAGTCCTACGCTTCAACGACCCGCGTCGTTTCGGCAGCCTGCACTGCACGCGGGAAGATCCTGCGCGGCACCCGCTGTTGCGTCGACTCGCTCCCGAGCCACTCGGCCCGGACTTCACGGCCGACTATCTCTGGCGCGTGACGCGCGGCCGTCGCGTCGCCATCAAGTCGCTGCTCATGAACGCAGGGCTCGTCGTCGGCGTCGGGAACATCTACGCGAGCGAGGCACTGTTCCGCGCCGGCATCCGCCCGCGCCGGCAAGCACGCCGCCTGCGACGCGCAGAGGTCGCGCGCCTCGTGGAGGCCGTCCGCACGGTACTCGCCATGGCGATCGAGGTCGGCGGCACGACGCTACGCGACTACGTCGGCGCCGACGGCAGTCCCGGCTACTTCCGCCAGAAGCTGTTCGTCTACGAGCGCGCCGGTGAGCCCTGCCGCGTCTGCGGATCGCCCGTGCGACACGCCACGCTGGGGCAGCGCTCCACCTACTGGTGCGCACAGTGCCAGCACTGAACAGCAAGGCGCCCCGCCATCGCGCACGGCAGTCCCGCGCGCATATCGCCGCCATGCTCGCCGCCGCCGATCCCGTGCTCGCAGGCGTGATCGCGGCCGCCGGGCCTTATCGGCTCGTACCGGAGCGTGACCGCAGTCCTTACGAGCACCTGGCACGCGCGATCGCCCATCAGCAGCTCACCGGCAGTGCTGCGGCAACCATCCTGCGACGCTTCGTCGCGCTCTACGGGGACGGGCGGTTTCCGGCACCCCGGGAAGTGCTGGCGACGCCGGTACCGGCGTTGCGTGCCTGCGGATTCTCGCTGGCGAAAGTCGCGGCGCTCCGGGACCTCGCGGCGCGCACACTCGATGGTCTCGTACCCGATCGCGACGCGCTCGACCGACTCGACGACGCCAGCATCGTGGCGCGACTTACGCAGGTGCGGGGCATCGGGCGCTGGACCGTACAGATGATGCTGATGTTCCAGCTCGGTCGCCCCGACGTGCTGCCGGTCGACGACTTCGGTGTGCGCAACGGCTTTCGGCTCGCCTACGGGCTCAGGGCGCTGCCGCCGCCGCGCGCGCTCGCCGCCTTCGGCGAACGTTGGGCGCCGAACCGGACCGCAGCCGCCTGGTATCTCTGGCGTGCCGTCGACCTCGCGCGGCAGGGACGTCTGCCGCCCGCGCCGCACCCGCCGCCGCGGCTCAGGACAGCAGCGGCCGCTCGCGCGCGTACGTGATCGTCAGCAGGAGCTGTTCGGTGTCGGGGTCACCCGTGGGCGCTTCGGGTTCGCTGCTGAGCGGCCGCGGGCCACCCTGCAGGTCGTAGCTGATCGACAGCAGGTCGCCGCCAAGATCGTAGATCGCCCGCAGACGCCGGCCCGCATATGGCCCGTCGGTACCCTCGATGTCGATCGCCGGCGGGTCGCTCTCGGCCAGCAACCGGTACTCGCCGCTGTCGGCGACGTGCGCCTGCTGGTCGATCAGTTGATACGAGCCGCGATCGAGCACGAGCAGCGCCACCCGCAGCTCACGCACCGGCAGGACCTCGCCGGCGATCCACGCCGCAATCGGCCGCCAGCGGCCGTCGATCGCAGGCGGCGCGAACGGACGGATCAATGGCGTCGCTGCTTGTGCAGCTCGGCGGCGACGATGGGGTGGACGAACTCGCTGACGTTGCCACCGAGCACTGCGATCTCGCGGACCAGGGTCGAGGAGATGAATGTGTACTGTTCCTGCGGCGTCAGGAACACGGTCTCCATCGTCGGCGACAGGTGCCGCGTCATGTTGGCAAGCTGAAACTCGAACTCGAAGTCCGATACGGCGCGCAGCCCGCGGATGATCACCGAGAGGCCGTTCTCGCGCGCGAAGTCGACCGTGAGACCGGTGAAGCCCATGACCTCGACGTTCGGCAGCTCGGCGAGCACGGCCCGCGCCAGTTCGACGCGCTTGGCCACCGTGAACATCGGCGCCTTGTTCGGATTGGCAGCGACCGCGACGACCACGCGATCGAAGATAGAGGCGGCGCGGCGCACGAGGTCATGGTGGCCGTTGGTCATCGGGTCGAAAGTGCCCGGATAGATGGCATGACGTTTCATCGGCTCGCGGCGTCGCGGACCCCTCCCTCGCTACGCTCCGCCAGATGATACCCCACCTCTCCTGCGGTCCCCGAATGCAGCATGCGCCAGCGCGGCGGCAACGGCGGCAGGGGTGCACGCGCCGGGCACTCGAGGTAGATGCGGGCACGATCGGCGAGCCAGCCACGCCGCTCGAGCGCGGCGCAGCAGTGCGTCAGCAGGTCGTTGGCGAACGGGGGGTCGAGGAACACGACATCGAAGCGAGGCAGATCGTCGGGGCGCGGCGCATCGATCCAGCGGCATGCATCACCGGCGATGACGCGCGTGCCGCCCACGACCCGTGGATCGGCCCTGACGCCAGCAGCGAGGACGCATGGCGGTGCCTGCCATTCGGCGAGCAGGGTGCGCAGCGCGGCAACGCTCGCGGCATCGCGTTCGACGAAGACCACCGACCGCGCGCCGCGCGACAGCGCTTCGAGTCCGAGCGCCCCGCTGCCGGCGAACAGGTCGAGACAGTGCGCGCCGGCGAGACGCTGTCCGAGCCAGTTGAATAGCGTCTCACGCACACGGTCGGGTGTCGGGCGGATGGCCGGATTGGGCGGAAATCGCCAGCGGCGACCGCGCCAGGCACCGCCGATGATGCGCAGCTTGCGAGCTCCCCGTACGCGCCCCGCCATCGGCTTGCCTCCCCGTTCGGGGGAAGCGTACCCTAGCTCGGCGTCGTCGTTGCCATACACGAACGAGCGCGGCGCCTACGGCGACCGTGCCCAGCGCGCCCGGCCGCAGCCGGCGCCTCCAGCTTGAGGGGATTCCGATGAAGAGCTTGCACCGCGCCGCGCTGATGCTGTCCATCGCGGCCGCCATCACTGGCTGCGCCAGGAGTGTCTCCGATGCCGACGGCCCAGACGATCTGGGCGTCACCAACCCCACCAGTGGCAACCTCAATCCGAGCGGCGGCGCGCCGGTCAGCACGGGCTTCCGGCCGCTGTTCCAGGCGGCATTCGGCGTGTTTCCATACCCCTACGACGCGTATTTCGCCGGCAGCACCGACGGCACCCTGAACCTGCCGTCGTCGCCATTCAGCCCGGTTACTTTCCTGCCACCCGGGCGGACCACGGCCGAGCCGGCCCAGAACGCGCTCGACGGCTTCTCGACCACGACCCATTGGACGGTACGCTTCGAGGGCGCGATCAACCTCGCCTCGGTGACTCCCGCAAGCCTCGTCGTCCTGCAGGTCACGACCGACACGGCCACCAAGGGCGTCACGGGCCTGGTACGGCCGCTCGCCCGGGGGATCGATTACTCGGTCTCGCTGTCGACCGACTCCGGCGCGAACGGCAGCGTGCTGAACATCACGCCGTTGCGGCCGCTCGCCGCAAAGTCGAGTTACATCGTGCTGCTGACCAACGGCATCACGAGCAGCAGCGGCGCGTCGGCCGCGGCCGATACCGACTACGCGACAATCCGCGCGCAGGTCCTGGGCGAGTTCGCCGCGCGGCCGCCGAGCGCACCGCCGGCGCCCGCGGCCTGCACGCCGATTGCCAGCGCAACGCTGCGCGCGCTCTGCCAGCTGACGAGCACGCACCTGCTGGTGGCGCGCGCGGCCGGGCTCGATCCGTCGAACATCGTGCTCTCGTTCAGCTTCTCGACGCAGTCGATCGGCGACACGCTCGCGCTACTGTCGGCGGCGCCGCTGACGGGCACGGATGGCGCAGTGTCGCTGCAGAACACGGGCCTGACGACCGCACAGGTGCTGCCGGGTTCTCCAGGCCTTGCGCGGATCTACGCCGGCACCATCCGCGTGCCGTACTACCTCACGCCACCCTCCGCCGGCAATCCCACGGCACCGCTGAACAACTACTGGCTCGCTGCCGGCCCGCCGGCCGTGCCGACGCTCGACCCGAGCAGCCGGCTGCTCACGCGCTTCAACCCGCTTCCGGCGCGCGTCGCGACGCTCGACATCCCGGTGCTGCTGACGGTGCCGACGGTCGGCGGTCCGGGTCCGAACGGCTGGCCCATCGTGCTGTTCCAGCACGGCACGCCACGCACGCGCGCCGACGCGCTGCTGGTCGCCGACAGCTTCGCCGCGCGTGGTTTCGCCGTCATCGCCATCGATCTGCCTCTGCACGGCATCACGCCCAGCGATCCTTTCGCCGCGCTACGCCAGCCCGGACGCGAGCGCATCTTCGATCTGGATCTCGTCAACAACTCCACGGGTGCTCCCGGACCGGACGGGGTCATCGACGAGACCGGTACCCACTTCATCAACCTCGCCAACCTGCTCGTCAGCCGCGACAACACGCGTCAGGCCGTCGCCGACATCGTCACGACTCTCAAGGCCATCCCGAACATCGATTTCAACGCGGACGGCACGCGCGACTTCGACCCGGCACGGATCCACCTCGTCGGCTATTCGCTGGGCGCGATCGTCGGGACCACGGTGCTCGGCGTGTCCCCGATACCGCGCGCTTCGGGCTTGCCCATGGGCGCGGTCGGCCTGACAGAGACGCTACGGCTCTCGGATGTCTACGGACCGCGGATCAACGCCGGTCTCGCCGCTGCGAGCGGCGGCCAGCTCGTTCCGGGGTCGGCGCTCTACACGAGCTGGTTCCGCGACGCGCAGACCGTGGTCGACTCGGCAGACGGCATCAATTACACCGGGACCGTGACGGCCGGAGGGCGGCGGATCTACGTGGGCTTCGTGATCGGTGGCGCACCGAATCCCGCCGGCGGTGTCTGGGGTCCCGACACGACCGTGCCCAATGCCCGCACCGAGATGCTGACATCGTTGCTCGGCCTGCCGGTACGTGGTCCGACGGCTGGCACCGCCGCCGTCTCGGCGCCGGGCGTGCAGGTACGCTTCAATCAGGGCATCCACAATGGCTACCTCGATCCGCGACCGGCGCCAGCGATGACGCTCGAGATGCAAACGCAGATAGCCGAGTTCGTCGCCACCGACGGGACCGCGCTGACGGTCACGAATCCGGGCGTGATCGCCCCCTGAGGCCGGGTGCCGAGCCGCGATCGGGTCGCTGCACCAGCGGGTTATGATGGTATGTAGAGGGGCGGCTGCGGCCGCCCTTCTCGTTTCGTGGGGCATGGCATCCGATGGGCGAGAACGGCCGGAAGCAGGGTTTCCTCAAGCGCCTGCGGGCATCGATCAACAAGCCGGGATCTTGGCTCTCTTACGATCTCGCGAAGCTGTTCCGCGGCCGGCGGATCGACGAGGCAGTGCTCGAGGAACTCGAGACGCGTCTGCTCGGCGCCGACGTCGGCGTCGAAGCCACCGAAGACCTGCTCGAGAAGCTGCGCCACCGCGTCGCACGCCGCGAGCTCGACGACGTCGACGCGCTTATCCCCGCACTGCGCGACGCCGTCGCCGAGATGCTCGCGCCCTGCGCGAAGCCGCTGGTGATCGACGCAGCGCACCGCCCCTTCGTCGTGCTCGTCGTCGGCGTCAACGGCTCGGGCAAGACCACCAGCATCGGCAAGCTCGCCAGGCGCCTGACCGGCGAAGGCCACCGGGTCATGCTTGCGGCCGGCGACACGTTCCGCGCCGCGGCGATCGAACAGCTTGCAGTCTGGGCGCAGCGGACGGGGGCCGAGCTCGTCGCCCAGCAGTCGGGCGCCGATCCGGCGGCCGTGACCTTCGACGCGATGCAGGCGGCGAAATCGCGCGGCTTCGACGTGCTGCTGGCCGACACCGCGGGACGTCTCCACAGCCAGGCGCACCTGATGGACGAGCTGCGCAAGGTCAAGCGCGTGATCGCGCGCAACGACCCGAGCGCGCCGCACGAGGTGCTGCTCGTGCTCGACGCGAACCAGGGCCAGAACGCTCTCGCGCAGGCGCTGCAGTTCCACGCCGCGATCGGCGTCACCGGGCTGGTGCTGACCAAGCTCGACGGCACCGCGAGGGGCGGCATCGTCGTCGCCATCGCGCGCCGCCTCGGGTTACCGATCCGCTTCGTCGGCATTGGCGAAGGCGCTGACGACTTCGGTGAATTCGACGCACGGGCCTTTGCCGAAGCGCTGGTCGAGGGAGCGGGCAGCAGCGATACTGCCCCGGCATGATCAGCTTCGACCGCGTCAGCAAGCGCTATCCGAACGGACGCGAGGCGCTCAGGGAGGTCTCGCTGCGGATCGCGCCCGGAGAGTTCGTGTTCCTGACGGGGCGATCGGGCGCGGGCAAGAGCTCCGTGCTCAAGCTGATCGCGCTGCTCGAGCGCCCGACGCGTGGCATCGTCACCGTCAACGGCCAGAACACGGGGACCCTGCCCGCACGGCGCGTGCCGGCGTTCGGGCACGGTTAGCATCGAGTCGTGCGGATCGGAGTCCTCACCGGCGGCGGCGACGTGCCCGGGCTGAACCCCTGCATCAAGGCGGTGGT
>CAZAWM010000158.1:0-7587 GCA_964488605.1 uncultured Steroidobacteraceae bacterium
ACCAGCGCGAGATTATGCAGCGGATGCAGATACTCTACGCGCCCCGGCACCTCCACGGTGCCGGCGAACGTCAGGCGCACGTCGCCGATCGGCACCGGCACCGTGTTGCGGTCGACGACGACGAGTCCGCGCGCCGCGTCGACGAGCAGTCCGGTACCGTAGTAGTTGCGCTCGGTGACGCCAGCCACCGAGTAGGGCATGTCGAAGCCGACACCGACCAGAGACGGCGCGAGGCGGGCGGCGCGGGGCTCCGCCGGCCGGCCGAACGTCGTGCTGACGGGCGCCGGCTGCGGCGCGGCCGGCGCCGCGCGCAGCGCCTCGCAATCCCAGATACCGCTCGCGTCGTTGCGTCGGCAACGCCGGGCCGCGAACCAGCTCCGATCGATGCGGACCGAGCGCAGCTGCGAGCCGTTCGGATCGTCGAGCGTCGTGTAGCGCACCGAGATTCGAGCGCCATCGCCGAGTCCCGCGACCTGCGCGATGAACGCATCGAGATCGCCGACTTCGATGCCGTTCACGGTGCGGATCACGGCGCCGCGCGGCACACCGGCCGCGCCCAGCGCATAGCCCGGATTGGCGACGTAGACGCCACGTACCGGCACGTTCAGATGTCGGGCCTGCTGCCACGAAAGCGTGTGGAGGATGCCGTCGCCGAACTCGAGATAGGCGGCCGGGGTGATGGCGTGCAGATCGCCCACGGTCAGACGGGCATGAACCGGCGCGCCACCGCGCATGAGCTCGAGGTCGATGACGCGCCCCACGCCGTCGTCGAGCACGGCCGCGAGCGGCTCGAACTGCGTGACATAGCGTCCTTGGATGCGCAGCAGCACGTCGCCGGGCCTGAGCACGGTGTCGGCCTCCGAGCCCGGCTGAACCTCCGCCACGACGAGCATCCCCGTGTAGTCGGGGAACTGCCTGCGCACTGCCGCTTCGGTGTCGGCATCGAGCCCGAGCCGCCGTAGCTCGTCGAACGGCGCGTAGGTGAACACGGTCTGCAGCGTGCCTCGCGTCACGGGTCGGCCGGCCTGAATCAGCTCGAGCGCGCGCTTCACGCGACCGAGCGGCAGGTAGAAGCTCGAGGCCGCGCTGGTCGCCCCGCCGGCATTAAGGCCCACCACCCGTCCCTCGATGTCGACGACCGGCGACCCCGATGAGCCCCCGGACGTGCCCGAGGCTGCCTGCAGGTAGAAGGTGTTGAAGTCGTTGTACTTGCCGACGCCGTAGTTCGGTGCCAGCCGGTCGAGCTTGGCGAGCGTGCCCTGCAGGATCGAGAGCTGCTCGCCGGCATTGTTGCCGATCACGCGGATCTCGCGCCCGATCTGCGCGCCCTCCGGGAATAGCGGCAGCGCCGCCGGTCGGATGAACCGCAGCTTCGACGGATCGTATCGGTAGAAGCCGAAGTCGTGCACCGGGTCGCGGTACACGGGATAAAGCTGCACCTCCTCGCGGTTGAGGAAGATGGCCTCGGCGGTGACCGGCCCTGGCGTCACGACATGCCGGTTCGTGAGAATCAAACCGCGCTCGGCGTCGACGACGAACCCGGTCGCCTGGGTCGACGCGTTCCACTCGGTGTCGAACGCGCGGGTCTGGTCAATCTTGATCGCGACGACACTGCCCGCGATGCGCTCGAGCGTGCTCGCCCAGTCCGGCGCCCCTCGGGCGGCAGCCGCGCCCTTGGGTGACGCGGCGCCCTGCGGCTGCTGCGCCGGTGCCGTCAGTGCGAGCAGACCGAGTGCGGCCAGCCCCGTCCATGCCAGCGCGGGCCGCCGGCTTCGTGTCGTATCCGCGCGAGTCCGTGCGCCCATGGTTTGCTGCCTAGAGCGAGATGCCGAAAGTGTCGCGAAAGCGGGCAGCGAAGTCCGTGGACCCGATCCGATGATTCTGCGTGCCATGCTGTTCGATCTTGATCGCACCCATCAGCGAGGCAACGCGCCCCGTCGTCGGCCAGTCGAGTCCGCGCTGCAGGCCAAATAGCAGCCCCGCGCGGTAGGCGTCACCACATCCTGTCGGATCGGCGACCCTCTCCGGGCGAGCCACCGGGATGTCGATCCGCCGCCCGCCCGTGTAGATCTGCGAGCCCTGCGCGCCGCGCGTGACGATCAGCGCCTTGACGCGCGCGGCGATCTGCTCGAGAGACATTCCTGTGCGCTCGCAGAGCAGACCGCCCTCGTAGTCGTTGACCGCCACCCAGCTCGCCTGATCGACGAAGCGGGAAAGCTCCGCGCCATCGAACAGCGGCAAACCCTGGCCTGGGTCGAAGACGAACGGGATCCCCGCCGCCGCGAACTGCTCGGCATGCTGCATCATGCCTTCGCGATTCTCCGGTGCGACGACACCGAGCGTGATGCCGGCATCGGTCGGCACTACGTTGATCTGCGCGCGGTTCATCGCCCCTGGATGAAACGCCGTGATCTGATTGTTGTCGGCATCGGTCGTGATATAGGCCTGCGGCGTATATTCGTCGTCGAACTCGTGAATGTACTCGGTCGACAGTCCGCAGTCGTTCAGCCAGGCGCGATAGGGTGCGAAATCCATCCCGACCGCCGCCATGATGCGGCCATCGCCGCCGAGCAGCTTGAGGTTGTAGGCTATGTTGCCGGCACAGCCGCCGAAGTTCTTGCGCAGCCCGGGTACGAGGAACGATACGTTGAGCATGTGGATCCGGTCGGCGAGTATGTGGTCTTTGAACCGGCCCTCGAAGACCATCACGGTGTCGTAGGCGACGGAGCCACAGATCAAGGCGGTCATGGAGCACTCCGCGACGTGGAACTAGGGTGGGGTATCACGGGCGACCGAGCAGGACGAGCAGCCAGACCGCACCGAGCAAGATGAACGAGAGCATCACCGCGGCCGAGCCGATGTCCTTGGCCAGGCCCGAGAGCTGGTGCCGCTCCATCCCTATTCGGTCGACGGTCGCCTCGATCGCGCTGTTGAGCAGTTCCACGATCAGCACCAGCAGCATGGGCGCGATCAGCAGCGCGCGCTCTACGCCGGTCTCGCCGAGCCACAGGCCTAGCGGGATCACGACCAGCGCCAGCGCGATTTCCTGACGGAACGCTGCCTCCTCGCGAAAGGCACCGCGAAAGCCCTTCCAGCTGTTGCCGAAGGCGCGCAGCACTCGCGTCACGCCGCTGGGCTTTAATCGGTCGATCGGGGGCGTCACGCCACGCAGTGTAACCCGGACGCACGCACCGCCGCCGCGATCAGGCGGTGGCCCTCCACGTCAGATCGAGCTGCTTCGCGGCGCGCACGTCGTCGAGCCTGCGCACTGGCATCGTGTGCGGCGCCGACTTGACCAGATCCGGCTGCTGCCGCGCCTCGGCGAGGATCGCGGCCATTGCGGCGACGAACCGATCGAGCGTCTGCCTGCTCTCGGTCTCGGTCGGCTCGATCAGCAGGCACTCGGGCACCAGCAGCGGGAAGTAGGTCGTCGGTGCGTGAAAGCCGTAGTCGAGCAGACGCTTCGCGACGTCCATCGCCGAGACATTCAGCTCGCGCGCCTCGCGCCTGAGCGTGACGATGAACTCGTGACTCGCGCGACGGAAAGGATAGGCGATCTCGTACCCGAGCTCACGCAGCCGCGCCAGCAGGTAGTTTGCATTCAGGGTCGCGTACTCGCCGACACGGCTCATCCCGTCGCGCCCGAGCATGCGCATGTAGACGTAGGCGCGCAACAGCACGCCGGCATTGCCCATGAAGGTCGACAGCCGGCCGATCGACTGCGGCAGGTCGCGCTCGGTGAGCCAACGGTACACCGGAGCCTCGCGTCCCGCGTCGCGACCAACGACGGGAATCGGCAGGAACGGCAGCAGCCGCTCGCCGACGCCGACCGCACCCGCGCCCGGCCCACCCCCGCCATGCGGCGTCGAGAAGGTCTTGTGCAGGTTCATGTGGATCACGTCGAAGCCCATGTCGCCCGGGCGCACCTTACCGAGGATCGCGTTGAGGTTCGCGCCGTCGTAATACAGCAGACCGCCGGCTCCGTGGACGATACGCGCGACCGCCTCGATCTTGCGTTCGAACACACCGAGCGTCGACGGGTTGGTCAGCATGATGCCGGCCGTGTTCGGGCCGACGACCGCCTCGAGCGCCCCGAGATCGACGTCACCCTCGGCATCGACCGGGATCTCGCGCACCACGCAGCCGCACATCGTCGCGGTCGCCGGGTTGGTGCCGTGCGCGGCCTCAGGGACGATGATCTCGTTGCGCGCGAGATCGCCGCGCGCACGGTGGTAGGCGCGGATCATCGCCACGCCGGCGAACTCGCCCTGCGCGCCAGCCATCGGCGTCAGCGACACGCCGCGCATGCCGGTCACCTCCTTGAGCATCTCCTGCAGCTCGAACATGCAGGCAAGAAAGCCCTGGCCCTGTGACTCCGGCGCAAGCGGATGGCGGCCGAGGAACTCGGGCAGCATCGCGTACTGGTTACAGGCCTTCGGGTTGTACTTCATCGTGCACGACCCGAGCGGATAGAAGTGCGTATCGATCGAGAAGTTCAGCTGCGACAGTCGCGTGAAATGCCGCACCGTTTCGAGCTCGCTGACCTCGGGCAGCCGCGGCTTCGAGCGCCGGCGCAAGGTCTCGGGAATGTCGCCGACGTCGCCCTCGCCGCCCGGCCACTGGCTGAAAGCGCCACGCCCCGGCCGCGAGTACTCGAAGATCAACTGTTCCCTGTCGTGGGTCATATCGATGCTCCTCAGGCGGCCTGCGCGCGCCGCAGCGTCTCGCCGAGCAGTGACGCGTAGCGTTCGATGTCGGCGCTCGTCTTGGTTTCGGTCGCGCAGACGAGCAGCGCGGGGCCGAGTTCCGGGTAGTAATCGGCGAGGTCGAGGCCGCCAAGCACACCCTGCTGCTCCAATTCGCGCAGCACTGGCGCGACCGGCCGGTCGAACTGGATGACCACCTCGTGAAAGCGTGGCGCACTGAATGCGGCGCGCACGCCCTTGAAGCGCGTCAGCGCAGTCACGAGCTCCTGCGTGCGCTGGTGCGAGACCGATGCCACGCGGGCGAGTCCAGCAGGGCCCAGCAGCGAAAGGTAGATCGTAGCGGCCGTCATCAGCAGGCCCTGATTGGTGCATATGTTGGAGGTCGCCTTGCCGCGACGGATGTGCTGCTCGCGCGCCTGGAGCGTCAGCGTGAAACCTTCCTTGCCGCTCGCGTCGACGGTACGGCCGACGATGCGGCCCGGCATGGAGCGGACGTACTCCATGCGCGTCGTCATGAAGCCGAAATAGGGCCCTCCCGAAGATAGCGGCACGCCAAGAGGCTGGCCGTCGCCGACCACGATATCCGCTCCCGTCGTGCCCCACTCTCCGGGGGGCTTCAGCAGCGCGAGCGACGTCGGGTTCACGACCGCGATGACGAGCGCACCGTGCGCGTGCGCCCAGTCGGTCAATTCGTCGACGTCCTCGAGCGTACCGAAAAAGTTCGGCTGCTGGATCACGAGCGCCGTGAGATCCTCGCCGGCGAACGCGGCGAGCGCGGCGCGATCGATCTTGCCGGTTTCGCGCTCGTAGCCGACCTCCTCGAAGCGCATGCCCTGATTACCGGCCGTGGCGACCGCCGCCTTGCGGTAGAAAGGATGCAGACTGCGCGGTACGAGCACGCGCATCGACTTCGACCTGCGATGGGCGCGGGCGGCCATCAGTGCCGCCTCGGCGACGGCGGAGCCGCCATCGTAGAGCGAAGCATTCGATACCTGCATGCCGGTGAGGCTCGCGATCATCGTCTGGTATTCGTAGATCAGCTGCAGCGTGCCCTGACTCGCCTCGGCCTGATAGGGCGTGTAGGCGCTGTAGAACTCGCCGCGCGTGGTCAGAGCCCACACGGCCGCAGGGATGTGATGCTCATAGGCACCCGCTCCGAGGAAGCACAGCGGCCGCCCGTCCTGCCGCGCCCGCTCGGTCATCAGACGCCCGATCTCCATCTCGGACAGCGCTTCCGGGATGCCCGGGAGGCCCGGCACTCGCAGGGATGCGGGGATCTCGTCGAACAGTTCGTCGATCGACTGCACGCCGATCGCGGCGAGCATCTCGGCGACGTCCTCCGGTGTATGCGGAATGAACGGCATCTCAGGCTCCCTCGGCGGCGAGCAGCGCCGCGTAATCGTCGGCCGATAGCATGGCCGCGTAATCCGCCGCCGCGGTCGGCTGGATCCGCATGAGCCAGCCGGCACCGTAGCAGTCCTGGTTGACGAGCTCGGGCGCGGCAGCGAGCGCGCCGTTCGCCGCGACTACGGTACCGGCCACCGGGGCATAGACGTCAGAGGCCGCCTTGACGGATTCGACGACGGCACAGGCCTCGCCCGCGGCGACCGCGCGGCCGGTCTCCGGCGTCTCGACGTAGACGAGGTCGCCGAGCGCGTGCTGGGCGTGGTCCGTGATACCGATTTCGAGCGTGCCGTCGGCGAGCGGGCGCGCCCATTCATGGGATTGGGTGTAGCGGCGGTCGGTAGGTACCTGACTCATGGGGCACTCCAGCGCGGCAGGGGTGGGGCGTCTCAGTTCAGTTCGATCAAGGGGCGGCCATTGCGCACGAACGGCGGCCGGACGACGCGCGCCGGGACCCGCTTCCCGCGGATCTCGACTTCGACACGCTGGCCGACGCCGCGCGGCACGCGCGCGAAGGCGATCGACCGCTCCAGCGTCGGCGAGTAGCTGCCGCTCGTGGTCTCGCCCTCGCCGATGCCGGGGACGATGACGCGCATGTGGCTGCGCAACACGCCCCGCTCCTCGAGCACGAGCCCGACGAAGCACGCGGCATCGCCGCACGCGCGCGCGGCCTCGAGCGCGGCGCGACCGATGAAATCCCGGCCCGGCGGATCGAACGCCACGGTCCAACCGAGAGCGCTCTCGAGCGGGTGGTGCTGTTCGTCCATATCGTTGCCGTACAGGTTCATGCCGGCCTCGAGCCGCAGCGTGTCGCGCGCGCCGAGCCCGCACGATACGACGCCGGCGGCGTTCAGCGCGTGCCAGGCCGGCACAGCTGCGACGGCGGGCAGCATGATCTCGAAGCCGTCCTCGCCGGTGTAGCCCGTGCGCGAGACGAAACAGGACTCGCCGCCCGTCAACCGTGCCTCGCGACCGAAGAAGGCGCGCTGCGCGAGGCAGTCTGCGCGCGAGGCGGGCTCGAGCAGTGTCGCTGCGAGCCGCTCGCGCGCCTCCGGTCCCTGCACGGCAAGCATGGCGAGGTCCGTGCGCTCGGCGATCCGAAAGCGCTCCGTCTCACCGGCCTGCCGCCGGATCCAGGCAAGATCCTTGTCCCGCGTGCCGGAGTTGACGACCAGACGGAACCAGGTCTCGTCGAGGATATAGACGATCAGGTCGTCGATGACGCCACCATGCTCGTTGAGCATGCAGCTGTATAGCGCCTTGCCGGGCTCACGAAGCTTGCCGACGTCGTTGGCGAGCAGCCGGGCGAGAAAAGGGCGCAGACCGGGCCCGCGCAGGTCGACCACGCACATGTGCGAGACATCGAACACGCCGGCGCTGCGCCGCACGGCGTGATGCTCCTCGATCTGCGAGCCGTAGTGCAGCGGCATCTCCCAGCCGCCGAAGTCGGTGAGACGCGCACCGGCCAGGACGTGCT
>CAZAWM010000159.1:0-7552 GCA_964488605.1 uncultured Steroidobacteraceae bacterium
GAAAGTCGCTGAACACGCTGGCGAGATAGTCGAGCGAGTAGGGTCGTTTGGGGTGACGGGCAAGCTGGGTGATCTGCCAAGGCGTCAACTGCGAGAAGATGTGGGTCGTCAGCTGCCTTGCCTTCGCCTGCAGCCGCCGAATCTCGCTGTCGATGTTGAGGCTGGGATCCGCCTGGACGTGGCGTAGCTCCTCGATCTTGGCTTCGAGTTCGGCGATAGGCTGTTCGAAATCGAGAAAGCTGACGGCCATCGGTCGTATGCACTCCGCGAATCGGCGAGGTTAAGGTCAGCGGCTGGCGGGTGCAACCGGGGCTCGCCGCAGAGCGAGACGCCGACGGCCATTCAGCCGGTCGCCGTGCTCGGCGTCGTGCCAGGGGGCGGGCCGTAGACGACGCGCACGGCCTTCGCGCCGAACAGACTTTCGAGCGTATCGAGCAGTTCGCGGGTCGGGCGGACCTGCCAGTCCGCGCCAAGCTCGAGGGAAGCGCTGGCACGCTCACCCGCATAGCGGACCGCGACTGCGCAGGGGCCCGGTCGCCAGGACGAAAGGGCCTCGGCCAGACGCTTCTGCAGCGACTCGCTGGCGCCCGGCTGCGTCAGCCCCGTCGGCCACAGCAGCACGATGCGATGGGCATGCGCCTCGCGGAGGCGATCGAGCTCGGTGACGCGCCGCGCAGCGAGCCGCCATCCGTCGCTGAACTCGTCGAATCGCAGCACCCCCTCCACGAGCAGCAGCGCGTCCTTGACGATCAGGTCGCGGTACTGGTTAAAGACGTCCTCGAAGAACGTGATCTCGATGCGGCCGGTCCGGTCGTCGAGCACAGCCGAGACGCGGGTGCCTCGCTTGCGGACCTCGTGCACGTACCCAGCGACCGTCGCAGATCTGCCGCGCTCGTTCCACGACTCGCCCGCGTCGAGGCCCGGACGGTCGCTGACCAGATCGGCAATTCGGCCGGAAACGAAGCGCGGCAGATCGCGCTCGAAGCGATTGAGCGGGTGCCCCGTGAGGTAGAGACCGAGCGTTTCGCGCTCTCCGGCGAGCCGGATCGCCTCGCTCCAGTCGGGCTGAAACAACGCGTCGGTTTCGGCGGCCGGGGGTGCGTCCGCGGCGAGTCCGAACAGATCGACCTGTCCGGCCGCGGCGGCGCGCGAATTCTGCTCACCGAGCTGCATCGCCGAAGAGAGGCGATTCATGTGCGTCGCCCGGTTCGGTCCCAGACTGTCGAGGCTGCCTGAGCGGATCAGCGCCTCGAGCACACGCCGGTTGACTTTGTTGAGATCGAGGCGCCTGCACAGGTCTTCGAGCGAGGTATAGGGGCCGCCCCGCGCACGCTCCTGCACGATGCACTCGACGGCTGCCTGGCCGACTCCCTTGATCGCACCGAGACCATAGCGGATCGTGCCGGCGTCCTCGACGGCGAATGGATACACCGACTGATTGATGTCCGGCGGCAGTACCCGCAGGCCCATATGGTCGCATTCGTCCTTGAGCGTGACGATCTTGTCGGTGTGATCCATGTCGGAGGACAGGACCGCGGCCATGAATGCTGCCGGGTAATGTGCCTTGAGGTAGGCCGTCTGGTAGGACAGCAGCGCGTACGCCGCCGAGTGCGACTTGTTGAAGCCGTAGCCGGCGAACTTCTCGATCAGATCGAAGATATGCGCCGCCTGAGCAGCCGGCACGCCGCTCGCCTCGGCGCCGCTGACGAAGCCATCACGAAGCTTGGCCATCTCCTCGGGCTTCTTCTTACCCATCGCGCGGCGTAGCAGGTCTGCGCTGCCGAGCGTATAGCCTGCCAGCACCTGCGCGGCCTGCATCACCTGCTCCTGATAGAGGATCACGCCGTACGTCGACTTCAGTACCGGCTCGAGCGCCGGATGCAGGTAGTCGATCGGTCCGTCGGTCCGGCCGTGCTTGCGCGCGATGAAATCGTCGACCATGCCCGACTGCAGCGGCCCAGGGCGGAACAGCGCGACCAGCGCGATGATGTCCTCGAAGCAGTCGGGCTGCAGGCGCCGGATCAGGTCCTTCATGCCGCGCGACTCGAGCTGGAACACCGCGGTCGTACGCTGGGATTTCAGCAAGGCATAGGTGGCCGCATCGTTCATCGGGATGTTCTCGATGACGAGCGGTGGCTCACCCGCGGCGCGGCGCTGCGCGTTGATCAGCGACACCGCACGGTCGATGATCGTCAGCGTACGCAGTCCCAGGAAGTCGAACTTGACGAGACCGGCCGCCTCGACGTCGTCCTTGTCGAACTGCGTGACTACACCGCTGCCCCCCTCCTCGCAGTACAGGGGCGCGAAGTCGGTGAGAACGGACGGCGCGATCACGACACCGCCGGCGTGCTTGCCGGCATTGCGGGTCAGGCCCTCGAGCGACCGCGCCAGATCGAGCAGATTGCGGATCTCCTCGTCGCTGTCGTAGAGGCGCTTGAGCTCGGGCTCCTTCTCGAGTGCGGTGTCGAGCGTGATGTCGAGCTCGAACGGCACCAGCTTCGCGATGCGGTCGACCTGCCCGTAGCTCATGCCGAGCACGCGGCCGACGTCGCGCACGACTGCCTTTGCCGCCATGGTGCCGTACGTGATGATCTGCGAGACGCGGTCGCGGCCGTAACGGTCGGCGACATAGTCGATGACCCGGTCGCGCCCCTCCATGCAGAAGTCGACGTCGAAGTCCGGCATCGAAACGCGTTCGGGATTCAGGAAACGCTCGAAGAGCAGGTCGTAGCGGATCGGGTCGATGTCGGTGATACGCAGCGCGTAGGCCACGAGCGAGCCCGCACCCGAGCCGCGTCCGGGACCCACCGGTACCCCGTGCTCGCGCGCCCAGCGGATGAAGTCGGCGACGATCAGGAAGTAGCCTGCAAAGCCCATCTGACAGATCACGTCGAGTTCCCGGTCGAGCCGGGCGCGGTACGACGTCGGCGCACCGCGCTCAGCCAGGCCGCGCGCTGCCTCGTCGCGCAGGTACTGCTCGGGGGTGCGGGCGTCGGGCACCGGGAAACTCGGCAGGCGGCTCTCGCCGAGCCGCAGCGGCAGGCTGCAGCGGCGCGCAATCGCGACCGTGTTCGCGAGCGCCTCGGGCAGGTCGGCGAACAGTTCTGCCATCTCGGCCGGGGAGCGCAGGTACTGCTGCGGCGTGTAACGGCGCTCGCGCGCCGGGTCGGCGAGCAGTTGCCCCGCCGCAATGCAGACGCGCGCCTCGTGCGACTCGAACTGCGCAGGCTCGAGGAAGACGACGTCGTTGACGGCGACCAGCGGAACGCCGGACCGCGCGGCCAGCTGCACGGTCGCCGCCACACGCGATTCCTCGCCTGGCCGCCCGAGCCTCGCAACTTCGAGGTAGTATCGACCAGGGAAGATCTTCAACCAGTACTCGATGCAACGCTGCGCGTCGGCGCCCCGGCCGTTGCCGATTGCGCGGCCCACGTCGCCTGCGGCACCGCCGGACAGCGCAATGAGCCCGCGCGCCGCGGTCGCATCGAGCCAGTCCCGTTCGACACAGGCCTCGCCGCGCTGCTGACCCTCAAGCCAGGCACGCGATACGAGCCGCGTAAGGTTGCGGTAACCCACCTCGTCCATGCACAGCAGCGTCAGCCGCGACGGCGGCGTGCGCTCGCCGGACTCGCGAAGCCGCAGATCGACGCCGATCAGCGGTTTGATACCGTGCTTGAGTGCCTCACGATAGAACTTCACCATCGCGAACAGGTTGCCGTCGTCGGTCAGTGCGACTGCCGGCATGCCGCGCGCCACTACGGTCCGCATGAGCTCCGGCACGCGGACGACGCTGTCGCGCAGCGAATACTCGGTATGCACGCGGAGGTGTACGAATGCGGTCATCGGACCCCGAGCGATGGACGCTCCGTCGCGCTAGCGCGTCGGCAGGACCGATTCTACCGGCGCGAACGTGACCCGGTGCACGGCGCTCGCGCCGAGCCGGGCGAGCCGCAGTCGATGTGCTGCCGTCGGATATCCTTTGTGGTCCGCGAATCCGTATCCGGGGTAGCTCGTATCCATCTGTTCCAGCAGGGAATCGCGCGCCGTCTTCGCGAGGATCGAGGCGGCGCCGATCGCCGCCTCGGTGGCATCGCCCCGAACGATGGTCTGCGACCGCACCGGACCCCAGAGGTCATCGCAGGCCGGGGCGCGATTACCGTCGACGAGGATCAGCGCCGGCCGCACCGCAAGCCCGGCAATCGCTCGGCGCATAGCCAGCAGCGTCGCGCGCAGGATGTCGAATGCGTCGATCTCGACGGCATCGGCCTGGCCGATAGCCCAGGCGAGTGCCTGGGCACGGATGGCCGCGGCGAGCTGCTGGCGGCGCAGTGGCGGCAGGCGCTTCGAGTCGCCGATGCCCGCAATCGGCCGGTGCGGGTCGAGCACGACGGCCGCCGCGATCACCGGTCCGGCAAGCGGAACGCGGCCGGCTTCGTCCACGCCTGCGACCAGGCTCATCGCGGGCCCACGGGCAGCGCGGCGCCACGCGCTACCGTGCCGCCGTCGAGCAGTTCGAGCACGGCCTGCGCTGCCGCAGCCGCGCCACCGGCGCGCAGGCGGCGATGGACCTCCTCGAACTGCTCGAGCAGCCGGCGGCGTTGCGGACTGTCCTCGAGCTCGGTCAGCAGGGCCGTGCCGAGCGCCTCGGGGCTCACCGCGTCCTGGAAGAACTCCGGCACCGCACCGCGACCGAGCAGCAGGTTCGGCTGCGAGAAGTGGGCGACCTTGACCAGACCGAGACGACGCAATAGGAGGGCCGTCAGCGCCCCGAGTCGGTAGGCCACGACCATCGGCCGCCGGCATAGCAGGGTCTCGAGCGTGGCGGTGCCCGAAGCGACGAGCGCCGCGTCGGCCGCGGCCAAGGCGAGCTGAGCCTGGCCGTCCAGCATGACGATCGGAGGCGCGCCGGACACCCTCCCCCGCGCTGCTTCGAACATGGCGCGCACGCGCCCCGTCGCCATCGGCGCGACGAAGCGCACGCCCGGGCGACGCGCGGCGAGCCAGCGCGCGGCGCCGATGAAGTCCTCGGCCAGCCGTGCCACCTCGCCCACCCTGCTACCCGGCAAAAGCGCAACGACGGTCGACTCGGCATCGAAACCAAGTGTCCGGCGCGCCGCGGCGCGATCGACCTCGAGCGGAATCTGGTCGGCGAGCGGGTGGCCGACGAAACGCGCCGGCACGCCGTGCGCGGCATAGAAGTCGGTCTCGATTGGCAGCAGGCAGAGCACGAGGTCGCAGGATTCGTGCATCGTGCGCACGCGTCCCTGGCGCCAGGCCCAGACCTGCGGACTGACATACTGCACCGTGCGCACCCCTTGAGCCTTCAGCGCGCGCTCCAACCGCAGATTGAACTCCGGTGCATCGATACCGATGAAGACCGCCGGTCGCTCGCGCAGGAAGCGTCTCTCGAGTCGGCGTCGCAGGCGGATCAGCCGCGGCAGATGGCGCACGATTTCCGTGAGTCCCATGACCGCGAGTTCCTCGGCTTCGGCCCAGACGTCGCAGCCAGCGGCCCGCATCTTCGGTCCCGCCACGCCGCAGAACCTCGCCGCCGGCAGACGTTCGCGAAGCGCCCGGATCAGCGCGGCACCGAGCGCGTCGCCCGAGGCCTCCCCGGCGACGAGTCCGATCAGCGGGCCGGAGCTCACCTGCGCAGCGCTTCCCTAGCGAACCAGACTGCGCGTGGAGCGACCGATGAAGTCGACGAAGATGCGCAGCTCCGGCTGACCAGCCGCCGCCTCCTCGAGCTTGCGCACGGCGTCAGCGAGTTTCAGTCCAGACCGGTAGAGCACGCGATAGGCGTTCTTGATGTTGCGGATCTGCTCGGGGGTGAACCCACGTCGCGACAGGCCCGTCGAGTTGATCGAATGCGGCTCCGCGGGCTGACCGACCGCCATGACGTAGGGCGGCACGTCGCGCGTCACGGCGGCGTTGTTGGCAATGAATGCGTGCGCGCCGACCTTGGTGAACTGGTGTATCGCCGACAGCCCGCCCATGATGACCCAGTCGTCGAGCTCGACGTGACCACCGAGCGTCGCGACGTTGGCCAGCACGCAGTGGCTGCCGACCTGGCAGTCGTGCGCGACGTGCGCGTAGGCCATGAACAGGTTGTCATTGCCGACCCGGGTGACGCCCGCGTCGTGAGTGGTGCCGCGGTTCATCGTCACGAACTCGCGGATCACGTTGTCGTCGCCGATCTCGAGTCGCGTCGGTTCACCCTTGTACTTCTTGTCCTGTGGCGCTGCGCCGATCGAGGCGAACTGATAGATGCGGTTACGCGCGCCGATGCGCGTCGGACCCTCGATGACGACATGCGGCGCGATGCGGCAGCCCGGCCCGATCTCGACGTCGTCGCCGATCACCGCGAACGCACCTATCTCGACGTTGGCCGCGATTCGCGCCCGCGGCGAGATCGATGCCCTTGGGTCGATCGCCATGTCGACCGGCCTCCCCGATCAGCCCGCCGACGCGGCCACAGGCCGCGTTTCGGGCGCGACCATCATCTGCGCAGAGGCGACCTCCTGCCCGGCGACGCGCGCCACTGTGGAGAAGCGCCAGATGCCCTTTAAGGCGCGCTCGAACTTGGCCGTCATCTCGATCTGATCGCCGGGTTCCACGGGCCGGCGGAACCGGGCCTTGTCGATGCCTACGAAGTAGAAACGCGTCTGCTCGTCCGGGACGACATCGGCGGTCAGAAACGCAAGGATACCGCAGGTCTGCGCGAGCGCCTCGATGATCATGACGCCGGGCATGACGGGCCGGTACGGGAAGTGTCCGGGGAAAAACGGCTCGTTGACCGTGACATTCTTGATCGCCCGGATGCTCTCGCCCCTTCGGCACTCGAGTACGCGGTCGACCAGCAGGAAGGGATAGCGATGCGGCAACAGCCGCAATACCTCCATGATGTCCATGCTGATGGGCGCCTTGGGATCGATCTCGCTCACCGTTGCCATCCTCGGGGCGCCGCGCGCCCGCCATGGTTCAAGTCTCGGCATCCGCCCCCGCGGCGCCGCCGTAGGCCCTGCGTTCGAGCGAGCGAAGCCGGTCGGATATGCGCTCGATGCGCCGCAGGCGTCCGACGATGCGCCGCCACTCGGGGGCCGGCGTAGCAGGCAGCCCGCTCGAGTAGACGCCCGGCTCCGTGATGGACCCCGACACCAGCGTATAGCCAGTGATGACGACGTCGTCGCAGATCGTCAGGTGGCCAGCAATGCCGACTGCGCCGCCGATTTGGCAGCGACGTCCGATCCGCGTGCTACCCGAGACGCCGACGCAGCCGGCCATGGCCGTGTGGGCGCCGACGACCACGTTGTGGCCGATCTGGATCTGGTTGTCGAGCTTGACGCCCTCCTCGATCACCGTGTCGCCGATGGCGCCACGGTCGATGGTCGTGTTCGCACCGATCTCGACGTCGGCGCCGATCCGCACGCCGCCGACCTGGGGCACCTTGACCCATGCGCCCCGCTCGGCCGCGTAGCCAAAGCCGTCGGCGCCGATCACGGCGCCGGGGTGGACGATCACGCGTTCACCGAGCACCGCCCCATGACAGATC
>CAZAWM010000160.1:0-7487 GCA_964488605.1 uncultured Steroidobacteraceae bacterium
GTCGAGACCCCCTGCACGTACATCTCGGCAATGGCAAGCTTGAGCGCCCGCTCGCTGCGCAGCCCGCGCTCCAGCGCCTTGGGGTAGAACGAGACCGGCTCACCGCCGGGCAGCGCGCGCACCTGCGGTACCCGCAGCGCCAGCTCGCCGACGCGACTCTTCACCGTCTTCGCCTTGAAGCCGTTCGCATGGCCGATGCGCTCGTTCGAACGCTCGCCAGGCGCCGCGCGTAGAAACTCGCTGCGCTCGAGCGTCATCTCGGTTCGCGCCTGCTGAATCGCACGACTCGCAAGGTGGCGCTGACGGCGGACGGGCGGGTCTTCCTCGAGCGCTGCCTGCGGATACTCGCCGAGATCGAGGCCGCCGAGCAGGAGCTGCGGGGCAGCCGGCAGCGGCCGCAGGGGAAGCTGCGCGTGGATGTGCCGATCGCCTTCGGTCGTCAGCTGCTGTTGCCGGCGCTGCCGCAGTTCAGTGCGCGCTACCCGGACGTCCAGCTCGAAATCCAGCTCAACGACCGGGTCGTCGACCTGTTCCAGGAGCAGATCGACTGCGCGATACGGCTCGGGCCGGTGCGTGACCCTGACCTCGTGGCGCGCCGGATCTGCACGACGCGCTGGTTGACCTGCGCTGCGCCCGAATACCTGGAACGCGAAGGCCGGCCGCGTTCGCTCGACGACCTGCGCAATCATCGGCTGATCGGTTTTCTCTCGGGGCAGCGGCCGTCGAAGTGGACCTTCGAGATCCGCGGCCGCCGTCAGCAGCTGGCGCTGCGATTCGCGCTGGCGTTCAACATGGCGGACACCAGTCTCGCTGCCGCGTTGCGCGGCCACGGCATCCTCCAGAGTGTGGACATGCTGGTCGCCGAGCCCCTTCGGCACGGCCGGCTGGAGCGGTTGCTGCGCGACCACGAGGCCTCGGGTCCGCCCATCTCGGCGGTGTTCTCGGCCTCGCAGCGTCAGAACGTCAAGATCCGGGCCTTCGCGGATTTTTCGGCCGAGCTGCTGCAGCGGCTGCGCAAGGAACTCGATACCGGCCGCGGATTCGACTGAATCGGGCGGCCGGCATCCCCGCGCGGCCCGGTCGGTGGTACTCTCGGCGGAACCTCACCCGGAGCGGGATCATGAATACGAGCATCCGCGTCGCGCTCATCCTGATGCTGGCCTTCTTCACGGCCTACGCGCATGCGGTGGCCCGCTCGCCTGAAGACGCGCAGCTGGCCCGGCTCGCCGGCACCTGGCAGATCGTCGGTCGCATGGCCGAAGAACAGGTGTCCTACGTCGCGAGCGCCTCCTATTCGATTGCCCGACGCTATCTGCGCTTCGACCTGAAGCGTGACGGCCCACAAGCAGGGCCGCCGCTGACTTGGATCTTCGGTTTCGACGCCCATCGCGGCAGCTTTGTCTGCTTCGAGATCGGTGCCGACAGTCGCGCCCGCGGTCCGCTGGTCGTCCGATTCAGTGAGCGCGCCGACGGGATCGTCGACGTCGAGATCGACGCCGAGACGTCGGCGGCCGCGCCCAGCCGCCTGGAGCTGCGCCGGGCCTGAACCGCCCGCGGCCGTGGCATGCTGCGCGGGTGGGATTCGTCCGCGGTCAGCACTCTGCCATTGCGAAACGCCTCGCCGCTGCGTTCGCGGTGATCTGGCTCGCGCTCGCGATCTCGCCGTGGTACCGGCAGGACTGGCTGCTCGAGAGCATGCTGGTGTTCGTTGCGGTGCCGCTGATCGCACGCTACGGGCCGAGTCTGCGGCTCTCCGATACGTCCTACGTGCTGCTGTTCGTCTTCTTCACGCTGCACGCGATCGGGGCGCACTACACCTACTCCGAGGTGCCGTACGACCAGTGGTACGAGGCGCTGACCGGCCGGTCGTACGCGGCTGATTTCGGCACCGGCCGCAACCACTACGACCGGCTCGTGCACTTTCTCTACGGTGTGCTGCTCGCGCGACCGGTCATGGAACTGCTCGATTCGCGCGCCCGTCCCGCAGGGATATGGCGCTGGCTGCTGCCGGTGCTGTTCATGATGTCGCATGGCGCGCTCTACGAGATGATCGAGTGGCTCGCGGCCATGGTGTTCGGCGGCGAGCTCGGCATGGCCTACCTCGGTACCCAGGGCGACGTCTGGGACGCGCAGAAGGACACGGCACTGGCGGCATTCGGGGCGGTGCTCGGCGTCAGCTTCTGGCTGCTGCGCGCGCGCGTGCGGCGTCGAGTTCCCTGAGGGCGCCGCGGGCCGATTCAGTGCGCTCGTGACCCTCGCCTAGCGAGCGCGACAGCTTGCGCTCGGCCTGGCGCAGCATGGTCTCCGCCTCGGCGAAGCGGCCGAGGTTCGTCAGCACGGTACCGAGGTAGCGTTCGGCGTTGGCAGTACGCCAGTGATCGGTGCCGAGGCCGGCGGTGAACGTGGCGATGGCCTGGCGCAGCAGGCGCTCGGCCGCGGTGAACTGGTCGAGCTTGTTCAGCGCCAGCGCCTCGCCCATCAGCGCCGAGGCCGTGTCGGGATGGGCGTCGCCGAGGGTCGCGCGGCGGATCTCGGCCGACTCGTGGTAGACGTCCCGCGCGCTCTGCCAGCGCTGCATCCTGTTGTAGACGAAGCCGAGATTGTTGAGAGCCGTCGCGATCTCGGGATGCGGCCCGCCGTAGGCGGCGCGCAGCACGGAGATCGCCTCGGCATACACGCGCTCGGCTTCCTCGAGACGCTCGCGGAAGTCCGACAGCGCGTTGCCGAGATTGCTGAGCGCGACGCCGACGCTCGGATGCGCCGGCCCGTAGATGCGGCGCCGGTCCTCGACGATCTCGCGCAGTAGCGGCTCGGCCTCCGCCGAGCGGCCACGGACCACGAGCAGGTCGGCCAGGCCGTTGCGTGCGTCCAGCGTCGCGATCGCGTGCTCGCCGTACAGATCGCGATGCAGTACGAGTGCTGCAGAGATCTCGCGCTCGGCGTCGTCGAGCCGGCCCTGTGCCGCGTGGATGCGGCCGAGCGCCAGGCCCGCTTCGGCGTTGCAGGCCGGGTCGGGCGGGGTCGCGTCGCGGCAGGCGCCAAGCGTCCTCGCTGCGATGCGTTCGGCCTCATCGAGCCGGCTCTCGAGCCGCAGCACGGCCGCGAGCTCGAGCGCGACGCGGTGCGGCGTCGCCTGTGGCGTGTCCGGGGCGGATTTCAGCAGGTCGAGCGCCTCGCGCAGCCGCGCCTCGGCGCCGCCGGCGTCGCCGCGCGCGCGTGCCAGCTTCGCGCGGCTGAGCAGGGCCCCGGCGAGCTGCACCGGCGCCGCGTCGGCGCCGCGCAGCTCAACCGCGCGGTCGAGCAGGGGCTCTGCCCGGGCGTACTCACCTAGGCCCCGGTACGCATTACCCGCCGCCTCGAACAGCGCTGCGCGCACCTCGGGCCGCTCGACGCTCGAGTCGGCCTCCAGCCGTCGCACGCCAGCATCGAGCAGCGCCCGCGCCGAGACCTCGCTCGAGCCAGCGAGGGCGGGATCGGCGAACTCGAACAGGCCGGCCGTGAACTCCGTGACGCGGCGCGCGATTTCGGCCTCGGCGCTGGCCCGGTCGCGCTCCATTGCGGCGTCGCGCGCGAGCCATGCCATGCCCGAGCCGAAGACCAGCGAGGCGACGAACAGCGCCGAGAGCGTCGTGACGGCGACGCGATGCCGGCGAACGAACTTGCCGATGCGGTAGGACGCCGAGGGTGGCCCGGCCGTGACGGGCTCGTGATGCGCGAAACGCACGAGGTCGGCCGCGAGCTCCGAGGCCGAGGCGTAGCGGCGCTGGCGGTCCTTCTCGAGCGCCTTGAGCGTGATCCAGTCCAGATCGCCGCGTAGCCGCGCAGCGAGCGAGCGCAACGACTCGCCGCGCTGCTGCGCGCGCACGCCGGCGTCGTCGCGCCGGCGCACCCGCTCACTGGGCAGCTCGACCTCGCCAGCGGCGATCTCGCGCGCGAGCGCACCGGCGTCGAGCGCATCGCGGGTCACCTCGTAGGGCCGCGTGCCGGTGAGCAGCTCGTAGAGCAGCACCCCGAGCGAGTAGACGTCGGTGCGCGCGTCGATGTCCAGCGGCGACAGCTGGGCCTGCTCCGGGCTCATGTACTCGGGCGTGCCGAGCAGATGGCCGAGCCGCGTGTGTGCGTCGGCCGTGTCGAGCGATGGACTCGTCGCCTTGGCGATGCCGAAATCGATGATCTTCGGTACCAGCGCTCCGTCGATCTCCGAGACGAGGATGTTCGAAGGCTTGAGGTCGCGATGGATCACACCGCGCAGGTGGGCATGGTGGACGCCCGCGCAAACCGGCTCGAACAGCGTGAGCCGCTGTTCGAGCTCGAGGCCGCGTTCGTCGCAGAAGCGCGTCAGCGCGATGCCCGGGACGTACTCCATCGCGAAGAACGGCCGGCCGTCCTCGGTCATCCCGGCATCGAGCATTCGCGCGATGTTGGGGTGCGCCATGATCGCCAGCGACTGACGCTCGACGTCGAAGCGTGCGAGCACGTCGCGGGTTGCGAGTCCGAACTTCAGCACCTTCAGCGCGACTCGACGGCGCACCGGCACCTGCTGCTCGGCAGCGATCTCTTCCTGACTGACGGCGGCCTCGAGACGACGCTGATCTTCGACGAGGGGTTCGACCTGCCGTGCTTCGCCTCGTTCACGCTGTTGCGCTCGGACGACGGCGTCGCGACGCTCGAGCGCTGCTTCGAGCGCTACATCGCGATCGCCCGCGAGCGGCGCTGCGGCATCGTGCTCGAGGCGCCGACCTGGCGCGCGAACCGCGACTGGGGCGCGCGTCTCGGTTACGACTCTGCGGCGCTGCGCGAGGCGAACATGGCCTCGATCGAGCTGCTCGTCGGCCTGCGCGAGCGTCACGAGACGCCGTCCACGCCGATCGTGATCAGTGGCAATCTGGGCCCGCGCGGCGACGGCTACCGCGCGGATTCGCGCATGGGCATTGGCGAGGCGCGCGACTACCATTTCGAGCAGCTCGCCACGTTCGCGCAGACCGACGCCGATCTCTGCGCCGCATTCACGATGAACTACGCCGAGGAGGCGATCGGCATCGCGCTCGCCGCGCGTGCGCTGGCCATGCCGCTCGTCCTGTCGTTCACGGTCGAGACGGCCGGCCGGCTGCCCTCGGGCGAGTCGCTGGCGACGGCGATGCGGCGCGTCGAGGAGGCTTCCGACGCGTATCCGGCGTACTACATGCTGAACTGCGCGCATCCGAGCCACTTCGAGTCCGTGCTCGGCTCGCTCGGTGGCCTGTGTGAGCGTCTGCGCGGGCTGCGGGCCAATGCCTCCTGCCGCAGCCATGCGGAGCTCGACGCCAGCACCGATCTGGACCGCGGCGACCCCGTGGCACTCGCCCGCGACTACGGTCGGTTGCGGGGCTCATTGCCGCGCCTCGCGTTCGTCGGCGGCTGCTGCGGTACGGACCACCGCCACGTCGCCTGCATCGCCGACGTCCTCGTCGCAGCGCGATGAGCCGGATCGAGCGGCGATTGCGCATGTATCCATAAGCGGTCCAGTACCGTCCCCATCACCCAGGAGAGAATGCTATGAACGCTGCCGTTACCGAGATGAGCCGGGAGATCGACCGGTCCGCGCGCTATGCGCGCTGCGTGAACATGTCGAAGAAAGTCGAGTGGGAAATCGACCGCGACCTGATCCGCGGCCGGCACTTCGACTTCTCGCGCCGCTTCCTCCCCGACGGCCTGTCGAAGGTCGACGGGCTCGAGTTCCTTACGCCGGGCGAAGCGCGACTCATGAGCCAGGTCCAGGGTCGCACATATGCCTACATGTTCGGGCTGGTCGAGCGCTTCATCGGTGCAAAGATCGTCGAACTGTCGCGACACCACGCGCTCGGCGACCAGATCGCGCTCGAGGGCCTGGTGCGCTTCTCAAACGAGGAGCTCAAGCATCAGGAGCTGTTCCGCCGCATCGAGCAGATGATCGGCCGCGAGATGCCGCCGGGCTACCGGCAGACGGCCGACGCCAACGAGGTCGCGCGCGCAGTGCTCGGCAAGAGCACCTGGGCGGTGCTCGCGCTGACCTGCAACATCGAACTGTTCACGCAGGCGCACTACGAGCAGAGCATCGCGCCACGCGAGGACATCTGCCCGCTGTGGAAGGACGTGTTCCAGTTCCACTGGCGCGAGGAGTGCCAGCACGCGATGCTCGACGAGCTCGAGTGGACGGCGGAGCACGAGCGCCTGACCGCCGAGGAGCGCCACGCAGCCGTCGACGACCTGATCGCACTGGTCGGAGCCGTCGACGGCATCCTGCAGGCGCAGGCCGACGCGGATGCGCAGTACTTCACGGGAATCGTCGGGCGGCAGTTCGATGCCGCGCAGCGTCAGCGCGTCGCGGCGACGCTGCTCGAGGCCTATCGCTGGCAGGACATCGTCAGCGGCGTGCAGCATCCACATTTCATGCGGCTGCTCGGGCGGATGACGACGCCGTTGCAGCGGCAGCGGATCGAAGCCGCGCTCGCACCGATCGTCGGCGGTTGAGCGGCGCAAGGCGAGCCGCGCTGTTCAGCGCTTCCAGCCCTGTTTGAAGTCCGGTGCAGGATGCAGCGCAGCGGTGGGATGCGGATCGAAGCGTGTGAAGCGTTCGGGATCCGAGAACAGCACGCTACAGCCGGCACACTGAAAAACCGGGGGCTTGCGCACCTTGACGGGTTCGTCGGGTGCCGCAAGCCGCTCGGGTGTCAGCAGCACGCAGACCTGGCAACGGCAGATCGGACAGCGAAACGGAATCCGGTTGGCGATCGACATGCTGCCAAAATTACGCAGGCCGCTCGCACGATTCCATCCAGTATCCGCCGTGCGCCCGGCCTGTATGCCACCGTGCTGGCTGCCGTGCCGCTGATCCGGCCGCAGGCGCTCAGCGGTTCAGGCGCCGCCGTACCAGCCAGGTGGCGAGCGTAAGACCGGCGATCCCGTAGAGCAGCAGCACGGCGACGCTGAGCGTCGGCCACGGCATCGGATCGCCGAGCGTCAGGCCGCGTGCCAGCGACGCGGCATGCGCGAGCGGCAGCCACCAGGCGATCTGCTGCACGATCTCCGGCAACTGGCGCAGCGGGAAGTAGATGCCCGACAGGAAGGTCATCGGCGTCACGAGCAGCACGAAGTAGTAGGTAAAGAAGTCGTAGGAGCGCGCCAGCGCCGTCATCACGAGTGCCATGCCCGAGAACGCGAGGCCGACGAGAAACGCGACCGGCAGTACGGCTAGCGGCGGAAGGCCGCTGACGATGCCGAGCAGGTACATCACGAGCAGGATCGCCGTCCCCGAGAACAGCGCCTTGAGGCCCGCCCAGAGCCACTCGCCGATGACGACGTCGTCACTGGTCAGCGGCGCGTGCAGGATGCTCTCCCAGGTGCGCTGGATTTGCAGCCGCGCGAACGCCGAGTACAGCGCCTCGAACGAGGCGCTGTTCATCGTGCTGTAGCAGATCATGCCGGCGGCGAGGAAGGTGACGTAGGGCCGGCCGTCGATGTCACCGATC
>CAZAWM010000161.1:0-7447 GCA_964488605.1 uncultured Steroidobacteraceae bacterium
CGGGATAGCGTGCGCGCCAGGCGGCGAGCGCGAGCGCCACGCCGCCGCGCTGCGCGGCGGCGGCCGCGAGCGGTCCGAGTTCGAGCCAGCCGCGCAGCACGCTGTCGCGCCCGGCGGCGGCCGGGTCGAGCTTGATGCCGCGCTCGCTGGCGCTGCGCAGCTGCGCGAACAGTTCGCGACGCAGCCGCGAACGCGCCTCGGGCGTTCGCGCGAGGTTCTCGCGCGCGATCTCGGCGCGAATGGCGTCGACTGACCGTGCCGTAGCGAAAGCGAGCCGCTGTCGCAGCTCGAGGTAGGACTCGCGCAAGTCCGCCTCGGTCGGTTCCGTGACCGCTCCGAGCTGGGCCCACGCGGCCTGCGGCTGGTCCTCCGCGGCGACGAGATCGATGCGCGCGAGCTCGCGCAGCAGACGCTGCGAGGGGCTCGGTGCGTACCCTGCGGCGACTTCGGCATCGGTGGCCGCGAGCACGCGACGCGCGTCGCCGGGGCGACCGGCCACGAGCCACGCGCGGGCCGCGCGCAGCCGCAGATCCCACGCCGACGCGGGCGGGTTCTGCGCCGCCAGCCGCTCGAACTCCGTCGCCGCGGCCGCCATTTCGCCGCGGAGTTCGAGGGCTTCGGCGCGCTCGAGACTCGGCGGAGGCGCGCCCCCACCCAGGCTCGCGCAGCCGCCGAGCACGATGGTCACGAACAGCAGCAGCGGTCGGGCGATCGATGCGACACGCATGTGCGAGCCTCTTAGGCGGGGCCAGGCGCGATTATAGTGTGAAGGCATGAACGATCCCTCCGGCCAGACGGCCACCGCGCAGGGTCGCGCCTCGAGCCGCGGTCGGCTCGAGGTCGTCGCGACACCGATCGGCAACCTTGCCGATCTCTCGCCACGCGCGCGCGACTCGCTCGAGCATGCGGATCTGATCGCCGCCGAGGACACGCGCCGCACCGCACAGTTGCTCGCGGCCTTCGGCATCGAGCGTCCGCTGGTGTCCCTGCACTCGCACAACGAGCGCGCGCGGACCGCGAGTCTGCTCGAGCGCCTCGCCGAGGGCGCGGTGATCGCACTGGTCAGCGACGCCGGTACGCCGGTGCTGTCCGACCCCGGATTCGAATTCGTGCGTGCTGCGGCCGCCGCCGGGCACGAGGTCACGGCGATTCCGGGGCCGACGGCCATTGCCGCGGCGCTTGCCATCAGCGGCATCGCCGCCGACCGATTCTGTTTCGAGGGGTTCCTGTCGGCGCGGCCACGCGAGCGGCGCGCGCGCCTCGCCGCGCTGGCAGGCGAGGCGCGCGCGATGGTGTTCTTCGAAGGCCCCCACCGTCTCGCCGAGACGCTGGCCGACATGGCCGAGATCTTCGGGGCGGCGCGCGAGGCGGCAGTCGCGCGCGAACTGACCAAGGTCTTCGAGACGACCTATCGTGGCACGCTCGGCGAGCTCGCGACGCGCGCCGGCAGCGACGCGAACATGACGCGCGGCGAACTGACGCTGATCGTCGCCGGCGCGCCGGCCACGGTGGGTGCGGCCGAGCGCGATGACGGCGCCGGCGAACTGCGCGTGCGCCTCGAGCGCACCCTGCGCGTGCTGCTGCGCGAGCTCGCGCCGTCGAAAGCAGCCGCACTCGCGGCGCAACTGACCGGTGCGCGACGCAGCGATGCCTATTCGCTGGCCCTGACAATTGTCGCAAGCGAGGGGCGCTGAGCGCGCCGCGCCGGCGCGCCGCCGCCTGCCGCCGGATTTGTACTCGCCGCGCATGGGGCGTATCTTGCGCGCCGGAGTCGGCCGGGTGATCGCTGCATTTCTCGCGAGATGTGGAGGAAAGTCCGGGCTCCTTCGGACGAGGTGCCAGGTAACGCCTGGGGGGCGCGAGCCCACGGACAGTGCAACAGAGAGCAGACCGCCGAAGCGCGCCACCGCGCGCTGGCAAGGGTGAAACGGTGCGGTAAGAGCGCACCGCGCGGGTGGCAACATTCCGCGGCATGGCAAACCCCACCTGGAGCAAGGCCAAATAGGGAAGTCGCAGGGCGACCTGCAGCGCGTAGTGCGAGCGTGACTTCCGGGTAGGCTGCTAGAGGTGGCCGGCGACGGCCATCCCAGAGGAATGATCACCCTCGACAGAACCCGGCTTACAGGCCGACTCCATCTTTTTTCTCAGCAATCAGTTCCAAGCCTCTGAAACCAATCAGTCTTTGGCTCCGTACTGCTCTTCCATACAGCCCCTCCGAGCTGTAAGTTATTGGTGGGGCGAAGAATTTTTCGTCGCGGCCCGTTGACACCCTGAGCGCGCTGTTTCTATAGTGGTGCTAAGTGGTGGATGGTGGGGGTAAATGGGCGATCGTTCGCCGATTCGGCCATGTTCCGCGGTGCAACAAAGGTCACTCTCGACGACAAGGGCCGGATGGTGCTTCCCACCCGGCACCGTCAGCGCGTCATCGAGCGCGGCGAGGGCCGGTTGGTTATCACCGTCGACCGTGACCTGTGCCTGCTGATCTATCCGCTGCCCGACTGGGAACAGATCGAACGCAAGTTGATGAGCCTACCGTCGCTGCACGAGCGGTCACGCCGGCTGCAGCGCCTGATGGTGGGTCACGCGACCGAGCTCGAACTCGACGGTCAGGGCAGGCTGCTGGTGCCGCCGGAGCTGCGCGAGTTCGCGGGGCTGACGCGGCACGCGATGTTGGTCGGGCAGGGGAATCGGCTCGAGCTCTGGGACGAGGCGCGCTGGCAGCAGAAGCGGGATTTCTGGCTGAGCAGCGAGGAGATGGCCTCGGATCTGTCGGCCGAGCTCGACTCCCTGTCGCTCTGACACCAGCCATCACTGCCGGGGAGGTGCGCCGCGGCGAGGCAGCGCATCGGGGAAGGAATGGGGCGGAGCGGCTCGACAGGTCGAGGAGCGACACGGTGGATGCGCACGTTCCCGTGCTGCTCGAGGAAGCGATCGCAGCGCTCTCGCCCCGCGCGGGTGGGTTCTATGTCGATGCGACTTTCGGGCGCGGCGGTCACACGGCTCGGCTGCTCTCGGCCCTCGGGCCCGAGGGCCGCGTGCTGGCCGTGGACCGCGATGCGCGGGCCATCGAGTGGGGCCGCGCGCAGTTCGCCGGCGAACCGCGCCTCAAGCTCGTACACGCCGCCTTCGCCGACCTCGCGACGTTGCTGCGGGAGCATGCGGCGGACCGCCCTTTGTGCGGCGTGCTGTTCGATCTCGGCGTCTCGTCGCCGCAACTCGACGTCGCCGAGCGCGGCTTCAGCTTCACACGCGACGGGCCGCTCGACATGCGCATGGATACCACCCGCGGCGAGACCGCAGCGGAGTGGCTCGCGCGGGCAAGCGTCGAAGAGATTCGCAAGGTGATCGAGGAGTTTGGAGAGGAGCGGTTCGCGCGACGGGTTGCACGGGCCATAGATGCCAGCCGGCGGGAGACCCCCATCACCCGGACGGCGCAGCTCGCCGCGATCGTTGAGCGCGCAGTGCGCACGCGTGAGCCGGGTAAACACCCGGCCACGCGTACTTTTCAGGCGTTGCGCATGCTCGTCAACGACGAACTGGGGCAGATCCGCACGGGGCTCGCAGGGGCGGCCGAGCGACTCGCACCGGGCGGGCGCCTCGCCGTGATCAGCTTCCATTCGCTCGAGGACCGGCTGGTCAAGCGCTTCATGCGCGAACGCTCGAGCACGGATCCGGTCTGGGCGGGGTTGCCCGAAGTGCCATCGCATGCACGCCCGACTCTCAAGCTGGTCGGCCGCAAGATCCGCGCCAGCGCGGCCGAGGTGAGCGCCAATCCGCGCGCGCGCAGCGCCGTACTGCGCGTCGCCGAGAAGCTCGGCAACGAGGATCCGCGGCGATGAACGTCTCGACACGCGTGCTCGCGGTGCTCGTACCGGCCCTGTGGCTGCTGACGCTCGGCTCGGCGGCGGGGGCCATCTACAGTAAGCACCGCGCCCGCGAACTGTTTCTCGAGCTCGAGCGACTCAATCGCCAGCGTGACGAGCTCGAGATCGAGTGGGGCCGTCTGCAGCTCGAACAGAGCGCCTGGTCGACACATGCCTTCGTCGAGAGCGTCGCGACGCAGAGGCTCGGGATGACGACGCCGCGGCCGGCCGAGATCGAGGTGGTTGCACCGTGATGCCGGTTCTCTCGGGCAAGTCGGCTGCGCGTCAGCGGGCGCCGCGCGTGCATCCGCGCTCGTTCCGGGTGCGCACCGCCTGCGTGGCCGCTGCGTTCGCACTGGTTGCGGCGGGTCTGGTCTGGCGGGCGATCGATCTGCAGCTCGTCGATCGCGCGTTCCTGCAGAGTCAGGGCAACGAGCGGTTCACTCGCGTCGCGGAGATCGCGGCGCATCGCGGCACGGTGACCGACCGCTTCGGCGAGCCGCTCGCGGTCAGCACGCCCGTGGACACGGTCTGGGCCAATCCGCGCGAGCTCGCGCTGTCGGCCGAGCAGCTGCCACGGCTCGCTAGGGCGCTGAAACGCGACCCGAACGAGCTCGCACGGCGCGTGACCAGCAACCTGAACCGGCAGTTTCTGTATCTCGCGAGGCACATGCAGCCCGGCGAAGCCGCCAAGGTCAAGGCACTCGGCATTCCCGGCGTCTACACCTCGCGTGAGTACCGTCGCTACTACCCGGCAGGCGAAGTCGCGGGCCAGGTGCTCGGTTTCACCGACGTCGACGACGCCGGGCAGGAGGGCCTCGAGCTGGCCTTCGACCACTGGCTCGCGGGCGAGGATGGCGCCAAGCGCGTGATCCAGGACAATCTCGGTCGCGTGGTGCAGGACGTCGAGAGCATCCGCCCGGCACGCCCCGGACGGGACCTCGTGCTGTCGATCGATCTGCGTATCCAGTACCTCGCCTACCGCGAATTGAAGGCCGCGATCCGCGCCCAACGGGCGCGTTCCGGCTCGGTCGTCGTGCTCGATGTCACGACCGGCGAGGTGCTGGCGATGGTCAACCAGCCAGCGTACAACCCGAACGACCGCGATCAACGCAAGCCCGGCGCCTATCGCAACCGGGCGGCAACCGACATCCTCGAGCCCGGGTCCGCGATCAAGCCGTTCATTGTCGCGGCTGCGCTCGCTTCCGGGCGTTATTCCGATACCAGTGTGGTCGACACGGCGCCCGGCTTCTACAAAGTGGGCACCAAGGTCATCGAGGACAAGAAGAATCTCGGCGCGATCGACCTTGCGACCATCCTCGCGCGCAGCTCCAACGTCGGCATGGCGCGCATCGCGCTGTCACTCGAGCCGGAACAGATCTACACGACCTTGACCCGGTTGGGCTTCGGGCAGGTGACGACCAGCGGCTATCCGGGCGAATCGGCCGGCGTGCTGTCCAACTACTCCCACTGGCGGCCGATCGGCATCGCGACGATGTCGTACGGTTACGGCCTGTCGGTGACACCGCTGCAGCTCGCGCATGCCTACGCGACGCTCGGCGCCTTCGGCATCTCACGTCCGGTGTCCTTTCTGCGCGTCGATGCCCCGGTCGCCGGCGAGCGGGTGCTCGACGAGAGCGCCGCGCGGCAGCTCGTGCAGATGCTCGAGGCGGTCGTGACGCCGGGCGGTACCGGTCTGCAGGCGGCGATTCCAGGCTATCGCGTAGCCGGCAAGACCGGCACGGCGTGGAAGTCGAATGCCGGCGGCTATTCGACCGATCGCTACATGGCGGTCTTCGGCGGGGTAGCGCCGGCGACGGCGCCGCGGCTCGCAGCCATCGTGGTGATCGACGAACCGGGTGCCGGGCTCTACTACGGCGGCGACGTCGCCGCACCGGTGTTCTCGCGCGTCGTCGGCGGGGCGCTGCGCCTGCTCGCGGTCGCCCCGGATGCGCCGATCGAGCGGATCGATCAGGACATGCCTGCGACGCCTTTGCCGGCTCCGCCGCTCGAGCAGCAGGCTGCCACGACGACGCTGCGGGCGACGACGCCGACTGCAGGGGTGCGCCGGTGAACGCGCGGCCCGCACCGCAACCGCGCCGGCTCGCCGAGCTGCTCGAGGCCATCGACGCACCGGCGCTGCCGGTTGCCGCGGGCGAGGTCGCAGTCGCCGACCTCACGCTCGACAGCCGCGCCGTGCACGGCGGTTCGCTGTTCCTCGCCTGCCGCGGCCGTAGCCGCCACGGCCTGCAGTTCGTGCCCGAGGCGCTCGCACGCGGCGCCCGCGCGGTGTTATGGGAGCCTGACGACGCTCTGCCGCCGCCGCAGCTGCCGGAGGGTGTGATCGGCCTGGCCATACCCGAGCTCGACCGTCAGGCGGGTCGGCTCGCCGACCGCTTCTTCGCCGAGCCATCGCGCTCGCTGTGGATCGCCGGTGTCACGGGCACCAATGGCAAGACCACGGTCGCGTGGCTCGTCGCCCAGGCACTCGAGGCCTGCGGCCGACGGACCGGCTATCTCGGTACGCTCGGCGTCGGCTTCGTCGACGCGCTCGGCGCCGCGACGCTGACCACGGCCGACGCGGTCTCGGTGCACCGCAGTCTGGCCGCGCTGCGCGATGCCGGGGCGAGCTGTGTCTCGATGGAGGTTTCCTCGCATGCGCTCGACCAGCACAGGGTCGCGGGCGTGCGCATGCGTTGCGCGGCCTTCACGAATCTCACGCGCGACCATCTCGACTACCACGGCACCATGGAAGCCTATGGCGCGACCAAAGCCAAACTGTTCGACTGGTCAGGGCTCAGCACGCGGGTGCTCAACGTCGACGATGCCTTCGGTGCCGCGCTCGCCCAGCGGTCCGATGCGCCAGGGCGCGTGATCGTCACGGGCCGCGCGGCGGGCAGTGCGGCTCTGAGCGCGCGTCTCGCGGCGCTCGGTGCCGGTTGGGTTCGCGCCGAGGGCGTCGAACTCGACGGCACCGGTCAGCGACTGCGGATCGCGAGCCACCTGGGGGACTGCGAACTGCGATCGGCGCTGGTCGGCGACTTCAACTCGGACAACCTGCTGACCGCGCTGGCCGTGCTGCTGTCCTGCGAACTGCCGCTGGACCGAGCCGTGCGCGCGCTCGAGAGCGCGCGGGCGCCGCGCGGCCGCATGGAGAGTCTGGGCGGGGACGGACAGCCGCTCGTCGTGGTCGATTATGCGCATTCGCCCGACGCGCTCGCCAAGGCGCTGCGTGCCGCAAAGGCGCACGCGCATGGCCGGCTGATCGTGGTGTTCGGTTGCGGCGGCGAGCGCGATACCGGCAAGCGATCGCTGATGGCGGCCGTCGCCGCCGAATTCGCCGACGAGATCGTGATCACCGACGACAATCCGCGCCGCGAGTCGCCAGCGCGAATCGCCGCCGACATCGTCGCCGGCCTTCCCGCTGGGCGCTCCGCGGCGGTGGTCCACGATCGCGTCAGCGCGATCGAGACGGCCCTTGCTATGGCGCGCCCGGACGACATCGTGCTCGTGGCCGGCAAGGGCCACGAGGACTACCAGATCGTCGGCGAGGAGCGTCGGCCGTTCAGCGATCAGGAGGTCGT
>CAZAWM010000162.1:0-7437 GCA_964488605.1 uncultured Steroidobacteraceae bacterium
CTCTCCATCGCCTGGGGTTAGGGGCGGAACAGACGAGGTGCAGCATAGGAGGCGACGCGCGACGTGGCCAATCGATTGATTCTCTTGACCCTATAGACAGGGCCTATTGGAGCCGGCCCCTGGCGGGGCCGGCCCTGTCGGCCGCTGCATCGCGCCAGCGCCGAGGGGGCGCTGCGGGGCTGCAGACGCGGCTCAGCGGACCTCGACCGAGCGGGTCAGCACCAGCGTAGCGGCCGTGCCGTCGACAATGTCGAGATCTCCGCCGGTGCGCTTGGCGATCGCTGCGCCCGCCGCTCCGCCCAGCAGGCCGCCGATGACCGCGCCCTTGCCGTCATCGATCTGCTTGCCGACCACGGCACCAATCAGCGCTCCGCCCGCGATCTTGGCGGCGTCGCGGCCGCTCTCGCTTTTGCCCTGCTCGGCGATATCGGCCGCGATCGCGACGCTGCGACCGTCGCCGAGCGACAGCTGGTCGAACCGTAAGGACAGACGTGGCGTTCCGCCGATCTCTTTCGATCCGGAATAGACGTCGATCACCGAGCCGCGCACCGCGGCGCCCGCCGGCGCGATCGTCCGACCGTCGATCACGAGCGGGGCCGTCAGCCGCGCCCCGACGGGATCCCCCTCCTTGGCGGTCTTCGTCGAGATCGTCGAGGTGAAGGCGATCGGCAGGGACGTGCCCGCTGGCACCACGACAGGCTGGGCGACCTTCGCTGCAGGGGCCGGAGCCGGCGTGGCCGTCGCCGGTCGTGCCACGACCGGCTTCGCTGCCGGCCGCGCCGCCGCACCGACAGCCTCGGCGCGGGCGGCTTCGGCTTTCGCGGCCTCCGCCTTCTCGCGCTCAAGGCGCGCGGCCTCGGCGGCCGCCTGCTCCTGCTCGAGAGCTTTCTGCTTCGCGGCGAGTTCGGCTTCGCGATTTTCGAGCTCGGCGCGCTGCGCTGCGAGCTCCGCCTCGGCTTTCGCGGCCTGCCGCGCTGCGTCGGGGGCAGGCGCGCCGCCGCCGCAGGCCACGAGTGTGAGCGCGAGTCCGGCAAGGACCGCAGCGCCAAGGGTTTGTGGGCAAATCGACTTCATGCTGATGCTCCTGATGTCCTGTCGTGAGTAAGGCGTAAGACAACGCTAACGCCGGAAGGTGCGCAAACAAGGCCGAACCCGTCGCAACCCGACCGCGCAGTCGCCAAATGACGACGCCGCGCGCGCGGCGAGCCGTCCGCGCGCCGGGTCAGCGCAGGTTCAGCCGAAAGGATGTCGCAGTACGATCGTCTGGTCGCGCTCCGGTCCGGTCGAGATCACGTCGATCGGTGCGCCGGCGAGCTCCTCGATGCGGCGCAGGTATGCGCGCGCGTTCGCAGGCAGCCGCGCGAATTCTCTGATGCCGACCGTCGATTTCTTCCAGCCCGGCAGCTCCTCGTAGACGGCCTCGACCCCGCCGAATTCGTCCGACAGCAGCGGCGGCTCAGCCCGCACCTCACCGCCGATCCGGTAGCCGATACAGACGCGGATGGTATCGAGACCGTCGAGCACGTCGAGCTTAGTGATGCAGAGCCCCGAGACGCTCGAGTGCACGATCGATCGGCGCAGGGCCACCGCGTCGAACCATCCGCAGCGCCGACGCCGGCCCGTCACGGCGCCAAATTCATGACCGACGCGCTGCAGGTACTCGCCGGTCTCGTCGAACAGTTCGGTTGGGAAAGGACCGGCGCCGACCCGGGTCGTATAGGCCTTGACGATGCCGAGCACGTAGTCGAAGTTGCGCGGGCCGATGCCGGTACCGGTCCCGGCGAAACCCGCCGTCGTGTTCGAGGACGTGACGTAAGGATACGTGCCGAGATCGACGTCGAGCATCGCGCCCTGCGCGCCCTCGAACATCACGTTAGCGCCCGTTGCGCGCAGCTGCGCCAGCATCAGTGTGACGTCGGCAACGATCGGTTTGACGCGCTCGCCCATCTCGAGCTGGGAATCGAGCGTCTGCTGGAAGTCGACCGCGGGTTCGCCGAAATAGCGCTGCAGTACGAAGTTGTGAAAGTCGAGGATCTCACCGAGTTTCGCGGCGAAACGCTCGCGGTGGAACAGGTCCGCGACGCGCAGCGCGCGCCGTGCGACCTTATCCTCGTAGGCCGGGCCGATGCCGCGGCCGGTCGTGCCGATCGCCTGGGCGCCGCGCGCCTGCTCGCGGGCGCGGTCGAGAGCGATGTGCGACGGCAGGATCAGCGGGCAGTTCGGCGCGACGCGCAACCGTTCGAAAACCGGCACACCGCGATCGAGCAGCATCTGTGACTCGCGTAACAGCGCCTCGAGCGACAGCACGACACCGTTGCCGATCAGGCAGGTCACCTGCGGCCGGAGGATGCCCGAGGGGATCAGCGACAGGACGGTTTTCTCGGCGCCGATCACGAGCGTGTGGCCGGCGTTGTGCCCGCCCTGAAAGCGTGCGACCGCAGAAGCACGCTCGGTGAGCAGATCGACGATCTTGCCCTTGCCCTCGTCACCCCACTGGGTGCCGATGACGACGACGAACTTGCCCAACTCAGCCTCCCCGGACGAGGACGAGCAGCACGAGTCCCGCGACGATGGCGCCCAGCCCGCCGACGCGCAGCTGCGAATCCGGAATCGACAGCATCAGTGCGATCGCGCGCTTCATGCCCGACGGATTGAGGAACGGCATGATGCCCTCGAGCACGAGGTACAGTGCAAAGGCTGCAAGCAAGTCGGACCAGGCCAGCATCAGCCCCCCCTCACGAAGTGATCGCCGGGACGCTGCCTTCGGCCGACGGCGCTCTCAGCGCGTGCCGCTCGCCGACCGCAGGTAGCGGAAGAATTCGCTGTCTGGCGAGACGACGAGCACATCGCCCTCCTTGCCCAGCGCATTCCGGTACGCCTGCAGACTGCGATAGAAAGCGTAGAAGTCGGGATCCCGACCGTAGGCCGAGGCATAGATCTGCGCCGCGCGCGTGTCACCCTCGCCGCGGACTCGCAGCGCTTCGCGCGAGGCCTCCGAGACGATCTCGAGCCGCCGGCGATCAGCCTCGGCGCGGATCCGCAGCGCTTCCTTCTCGCCCTCGCCGCGCAGCTGCCGGGCCAACCGCTCGAAGCTCTGCTGCATCGAGGCGTAGACCCGCGCCGCGACATCCTCGGGCAGGTCGATTCGCTGCACTCGCACGTCGATCAGCTGGATGCCGAGATCGTCGACGAGCTTGCTGGCTCGGTCGAACATGTCGCCCGTGAAGGCGGCGCGTTCCGCAGTGACGATCTGCTGCAGCGTGCGTTGCGCGACGGCGTTCTTGATGCCGTCCTTGACGATGTCGGAGAGCCGCTGGCTCGCGGCCTCCTCGCTGACATTGAACGCGCGGTAGAAGCGGGCCGCGTTGTCAATGCGCCACTTGATGTAGAAATCGACGATCAGCCCGCGGTTCTCGTTGGTCAGGAAGGTCTCGCCGGGAAAGCTCTGCGAGAGCACGCGTCGCTCGAACTTGACGACGCTGTCGATCGGCGTCTTGAAATGCAGGCCAGGCCCGTAGGGCTCGCCGACGATTTCGCGGAACTGCGTGCGTATCGCGACCTGGGACTCGGAGACGGTGAACACGCAGGTGCTGGCGAGGATCACGAGCCCGACGATCGTCACCACGAGCGGTGTACCGCGCTGCATCAGCGTTCTCCCCGGGCGCGCGCATCGACGGTGGCCGAGGATTCGGGCTCGGCGGCCGGCCGCGTCGCGGTGACGGTGGGTTCAGGCGTGCTGCGAGTACCGCGTTCGACGAGCTTGTCGATCGGCAGGTATAGCATCTGGTTGCCGCTCTTCGTGTCGACGATGACCTTCTGCGTCTTGTTCAGTACCTGCTCGACGGTCTCGATGAACAGGCGCTCGCGCGTGACCCTTGGAGCAGCCGCGTAAGCCTGTTGCAGCTGGTTGAAGCGGGCGGCCTCACCCTCGGCGATCGCGATGACCTGCGCCTTGTAGCCTTCCGCTTCCTGCAGCTGGCGCGATGCCTGACCCTCGGCGACCGGAATGATGCCGCTCGCATAGGCCTCGGCCTCCTGACGGAAGCGCTCCTTGTCGGCGATGGCCTTGTTCGCGTCCCGCTGCGCGGGCACGACCGGCTCGGGTACCTGGATGTCGGTGAGGTTCACCGACGAGACATTGATGCCCGCGTTGTACTGGTCCATGGTGCGCTGGATCAGCTCGCGAGTGCGCGTCGTGATCTCCTGACGGTTACCGACGATGATTTTGTCGAGTTCGGTGCGGCCCACCACTTCGCGGATCGCGCTTTCGCTGACCTCGCGCAGCGCCTGTTCGGGCTCGCGGATCTGGAATAGCACCTTGACGGGGTCGCGCAGCTGGTACTGCACGCCGAGCGACATCTCGATGAGGTTGATGTCGGCAGTCAGCACGCGCGACTTGTACTCGAGGCTACGCACCTCCGAAACGTTGACCATCGTCACGCGCTCGATCGGCCACCAGTGCCAGCCCGGGCCCGGCTCGCGCACGTCGACGAGCTTGCCGAAACGCTGCACGACGCCGCGCTCGGCGGCGCCGACCTGGAAGAAGCACATGTAGGCCCAGCCCGCGAGCGCGACCAGACCGACCACACCCAACAGGGAGCCGGTACCGTCGCCGCCGTCTCCGCCGCTGCCGGCGCCGCCGCCCGAGCCCCCCTTCAGTAGGCTCTCGAGCTTGCGCTGGAAATTGCGGAACGCTTCGTCGACGTTCTGGCCGTCCTGGCCTGGGCGCTTGCCCCAAGGGTTCTTATTGCGGCCCGGTTCGTTCCATGCCATGTCGGTCGGGATCCGTGGGTGAACTCGTCGATGGGAGCGTGCCGGACACCAGCCACACGGCGCGCGCGGGGACCGTGAATTGTAGGTAGCCCCCGGGAGGGGCACAAGTTTCGGCGCCCGAGTCGACCGCCACGATCTCGACGCCCGGGGAGCCGGCTAGGCTCAGCAGCTCGGTGTCCGGCAGCGCGACCTCGAGCTCGAGGCAGCCGTCCTCGGTCGTGGTCTCGGCACGCACGACGCCGGCCGCGAACAGCCGGGCGCGCAGAGCGCCGGCGCTGGGCGGCAGGCGTAGTCGCGCCGCGCGCGCGAAACGCGCGAGTCGCTCGGCGATCGCTGCGCGGAGCGCGTCGAGACCGAGACCCCTTGCCGCCGAAATCCACACCTGGGCGATCCGACCCTCCTCATCGCGCTCGATGCGCTCGGGCAGGCCGAGCCGGTCGATCTTGTTGTAGACACGGATCTGCGGGATCTCGCCAGCGCCGATCTCCTCGACCACGCGGTTGACCTCTTCGATGTGCTCGTCGCGGCGCGGGTCGCTGGCGTCGACGATGTGCAGCAGCAGCGTCGCCTCGCGCGCCTCCGTCAAGGTCGACTGGAAGGCCGCGACGAGCTCGTGGGGTAGCTCGCGGATGAAGCCGACGGTGTCGGCAACGACGATCGGCGTGCCGCCCGGGAGCTGGACACGCCTTACCAGAGGATCCAGCGTCGCGAATAGCTGATCGGCCACGTAGGCATCGGCACCGGTCATCGCGCGGAACAGGGTCGACTTGCCGGCGTTCGTGTAGCCGACCAGAGCCACCGAAGGAATAGGGATCTCGACCCGGCGCGCGCGCCCGGTCTCGCGCTGCTGCTTGAGCTTCGCGAGGCGCCGCGTCAGCACGCGCACACGCTCGCCGAGCAGGCGCCGGTCGGTCTCGAGCTGGGTCTCGCCCGGCCCGCGCAGCCCGATGCCGCCGCCGCGCTGGCGCTCGAGGTGCGTCCAGCCGCGCACCAGACGGCTGGCGATGTGCTTGAGCTGTGCGAGTTCGACCTCAAGCTTGCCCTCGTGGCTGCGCGCACGCTGGGCGAAGATGTCGAGGATCAGCGCATTGCGGTCCAGTACGCGCCGCCCGGTCAGCTTCTCGAGATTGCGCTCCTGGCTAGGCGACAAGGCGTGATCGACGAGGATCACGTCGGCGGCAGTTTCGGCCGCGGCCACGCGGATTTCGTCGGCCTTGCCGCTGCCGACGAAGTACTTCGGATCGGGGCGCTCGCGGCGGCCCGTCAGCGTGGCGACCGGGATCGCACCGGCCGATTCGGCGAGCTGCGCGAACTCCTCGAGGTCCTCGCGCTCCACCGGTCCACCAAGACCGATGCGCACGAGCACCGCGCGCTCACCCGAGCGCGGCCGTTCAAACACGGGGCATCCGCGAGCAAACCGGACCGATCGGCAGCATTACTCCGCTGCGGCCTCCGGTGCCCCGTCTTCGCCGGCGATCGGCAAGCGGATATTGCGTGCCGGCACGATCGTCGAGATCGCGTGCTTGTATACCATCTGGTTGACGGTGTTCTTGAGGAGAACGACGAACTGGTCGAAGGAGTCGATCTGCCCCTGCAGCTTGATGCCGTTGACGAGATAGATCGAGACCGGAACCCGCTCCTTGCGCAGCTGATTCAGGAAAGGATCCTGGAGCGACTGGCCCTTGGCCATCGGCTTCTCCTTCTTGTTGGCTCTCGAGTTGTTGTTGTCCACCGCGTTCTGCCTTCCCTGGGACGCGGTCTTCAGCAAGCGTCTGACACCCACCGTCGACGGCTCCTATGCTAGCACGCCACGCCCCGCGCACGCCGCACCGCGGCGATCCACTGCTCGCAGGCGTCGGGGGCGAAGGGGTCCAGCCGTTGCCAGCGCGCGTCCGCGCGGATCCAGGTCAGCTGCCGGCGCACGAGCTGCAGCGTCGCGCGCAGCGCCGCCTCGCGTGCGGTCGCGTAGCTGCAGCGACCCTTGACGTAATCCCACCACTGCCGGTAGCCGACGGCACGCAGGGCCGGCTCGCGACCGGTCAGGTCGGAGCGGGCGGCTAGTGTCTCGACTTCCTGCACCCACCCATTGACCAGCATCGCCTCGAAGCGTTCCCTGATCCGCGCCCCGAGATTCGTGCGATCCACGGGCCAGAGTGCCCAGCACAGGAAGCGCACGTCGGGCGGCGGCCGGGTACGCCGCTGCCAGACGCTGATAGGCGTGCCAGTGAGCTCGTAAACCTCGAGTGCGCGCTGGATCCGCTGCGCATCATGGGGGTGGATGCGGCTCGCCGCCTCGGGATCGATGCGCGCCAGTTCCGCGTGTAGCGCCGGCCAGCCGATCCGGGCCGCGCGCTCGTCAAGGGCGATGCGCAGCCCGGGCTGGGCCGCCGGCATGTCCGCCATGCCGACCAGCAGCGCGCGCAGATAGAGCATCGTGCCGCCCACCAGCAGAGGCAGGCGGCCGCGCGCCCCGATCTCGCCGATCAGCCGCACGGCGTCGGCAACGAACTCGCCGGCGCTGTAGGTCTCGACCGGGTCGCGAATGTCGATCAGATGGTGTGGAACGCGTCGGCGTGCGTCGGGGCCCGGCTTGGCCGAGCCGACGTCGAGGCCGCGATAGACCTGGGTCGAGTCGACGCTGATGATTTCGACGGGCAGTTCGGT
>CAZAWM010000163.1:0-7390 GCA_964488605.1 uncultured Steroidobacteraceae bacterium
GCTATGGATTGCGCCCTGGCTGGCCGCCGTTGCGCTGGCTCTCGTGGCCCTCTCGGGTGCCGCAGGGTTGGCGATTCGCGGCCCGCTCGATGCGGCGGTGCGCGGCACGCGCGCCGCGCGAGGCAGGCTTGCGACCGCCGCTGCCGACCGGCTGCAGGCGCTCGCGGCGATCCAGGCGAGCGGCACCTGGCGTGCCGAACAGGCTCGTCTCGAGGACCGCAGCCGCGCGGTCGCCGGCGCGACGATTGCCGAGACGCGCTGGTCGGCGGGCCTGCTGAGCGGCAGCGAGATGATCGGCCTGCTGGCGCCTTCGCTCGCGATCGTCGCGGCGGCGCTGCTCGGCGGCGCGCAGGAGTCGCTGGCGAACGCACCGACGATCGTCGCGCTGTTCGGTCTGCTCGTCACGCCACTGCGCGATTCCGTGCGCGTGTTCGACTACTGGCGCAAAGCGCGCATCGCGCACGAGAAGGTGGAACAGGTGCTGAACATGCCGCGCCTGCCGCGCCCCCGCGTGTCGCCGCCAGTGAGCATCGGGACTGTCGACGAACTCGCCGTACAAGGCGTTTTTCTGCGGGCAGGCGGACCGCCACTCGACCTGCGCGCCACGCGTGGCGCACGCGTCCAGCTTCGCGGCCGGCCAGGCAGCGGCAGGACGGCACTGCTGCGCATGCTCGTGCGCCTGACCGATCCGCCAGCGGGCACGGTCACGGTCAACGGCCATGACGTGCGCGACGTCGATCTCGCCGAGCTGCGCTCGCGCGTCGCACTGGTCAGCACCGCGCTCGGCCTGCAGCGCGGCGTCCTGCAACGCCTGCTCACGCGGCGCCGGCCGCGGGCAACGCCGGACGAGATCGACGCCGTGCTGCGCCGCTGCGGTGTGCGGGAGGCTGTCGCCGGGCTGCGCGACGGTCTCGCCACACAGCTCGCGGAGGGCTGGCCGGAGCTGAGCGTGGCACTGCGCTTCCGGCTGCTGTGCGCCCAGGCGCTGCTCGCGGATCCGGACGTCCTGCTGCTCGACGATCTCGACTTCGCCTTGCCGCCAGCGCAGAGCGACCAGCTGCTCGCGATGCTCGCCGGGTTCAGCGGCATAGTCGTGCTCGTCTCCAGCCAGACCCGCTGGCGCAGCTGGGCCAGCACCGTCTGGGCGATCGGTGACGCTGCGCCCGTATCGGACGACGTGCTCCGCAACGGCTTGCGGCTCTGCGACACGGGACGGTGACACCGTTGGCGAACGTCCCGCTGCGCAACGACGCGGCTAGCCATACCAATGCCGTGCGCGAACGCCGCGTCGTCTCCGATCGCTCGCTCCGCTACCTGCACTACGTGCCCGCCACCGCAATGCGCCGGGACCTCGTGGTAGTCGCGGTCCATGGCATCTCGAGGAATGCGATCGAACATGCGCAGGCTTTCCGGCCACTCGCCGACTGGCTCGGTTGCCCGCTGATCGCGCCGCGCTTCGAGCGACGCTCGTTTCGCGACTACCAGCTGCTCGGTCTCGAGGGCCGCGGGCGGCGTGCCGATCATGCGCTGCAGCTGATGCTCGCGGACCTTTGCCGTTTCGGCATCGAGGCCGATGCGCGGCTCGTACTGTGCGGTTACTCCGGTGGCGCCCAGTTTGCGCACCGCTTTGCGCTCGTGCACGGACGCCGCATCGCGGCGCTGCTGGTCGCGGCCGCGGGGTGGTACACCTGGCCCGACGCCGCGATGCCGTATCCGCGCGGCTGCGCGACCGCTCTGCCCGGAGCGCCGACGCTCGAGCCTAGCGCCATGCTGGAACGGCCGGTGCTGGTGCTGGTCGGTGAACACGACACCGCGCGCGACGCGACGCTGCGACGTGACGCCTGGATCGACAGCGCGCAGGGACTGACGCGCGTGGACCGGGCGCACTCCTTCGTGCAACGCCTGACGAGCGAGGCGCGGTGGCGCGGACTGTCACCACGCTGCGAATTCGGTCTCATCCCCGGTGCCGGTCACGATTTCGCGGCGATGGTCACCGGCGGTCTCGTCGAGCGCTTCGCGGCCTTCCTGCGCCAGCAGAGCGGCCTTCTCGACGACCGCCGACCGGAGCGGCTCCAACCCAGCGTCGCAGGGACGGAATAGATCAGACCGTCAGCCGTTGTCTGGTGACTGAGGAGGATCCGATGTCGATCATGACCCGTCTTGCGCTGCTCGGTGCACTGGTTCTGCCGATGGCCGCGCACGCCGCCGAACCGCCGCGTTTCAGCCTCGAGAAAGGTCTGACCTGGCGCGGCGATGGCTTCTCGGCCGCGCTAGGCGCGACCGTCGCCCTCGATGCTGGCGAGCAGGTATCCGGCACGGGACGCACCGAGGACCTCGTGATCCGCCGCCTGCGACCGAATCTAGTCCTATCGCTCTCTCCGCAGTGGAGTGCGCGGATAGAGTACGAGTTGGGCGACATAGGGCCAGGCTTCCGGAATGCCTGGCTGCAGTGGCGGCCGGCGCCGAAGCTCAGTGTGCGCATCGGCAGCCAGTTCGCGCCATTCGGGCTTGAGAACACGATGGGTTCGCGCACCTTGCCGTTCACCGAGCGTTCGGCTGCGAGCGCGCTCACCCCGGCGGCGTTGACCGGCGTCAGCGTGCGCCTGCATGACCGTCGCTGGAGCCTGTCGGCAGGCCTGTATGGCAATGACATCGCCGATGATGACCGCCGCCGTTTCGACGGCGAGAGCATCATCGTGCGCGGTACGGTCACGCCGCTACGCGGCGAGGGCTGGCTCTGGCACGTCGGCGGCGCGGCGGAGTATCGGCGCGGCGACCGCGGCGCGACCTTGCGGCTGCGCTCGCGACCGGAGACGGTGATCACGAACGCTCGCCTCGTCGACACCGGGCTGCTACTGGGCATCGATGAACTGGTGACCGCGGGCCTCGAGACGGCCGTCCGCCGCGGTCCGCTGCTGCTCCAGGCCGAATACCTGCGCGCCAGCGCGAGCCGCGAGCGCGCCGCCGGTGGCGATGCCGAGTTCAGCGGCGGCTATGTCGCCGCAAGCTGGGTCGTCACCGGCGAACGCCGGCCATACAGCGAAGCGCAGGGTGCGTTCAGCGGTATCGAGCCAAAGGGCGTCTGGGGTGCGCTCGAGGTGGCTGTGCGCGCGAGCAGCCTCGACCTCGACGATGGCGCAGTGCGCGGCGGCCGGCAGGACAGCCTCAGCACGGCACTCAACTGGTACCATGCGAGCCACACGCGGATCAGCCTCAGCTGGAACGAAACGCGGGCTCGCCGTGCCGGAACCGACGACGATCGCGGTTACCTGATGCTGCGCGCGCAGCTGGCGTTCTGAGCCGCCGCTGCCTGACCGGTGGCGGTGCGCCTACAGCGCGACAGCCAGATTGACCGTCGTCAGCGTGTCGGTGCTCTCGCGGCCGGCCGGCGGGTCGGAGTTGTACCGGACCCCGACTCCCAGGGACAGCGCAAGACGCTGTGTCATGCTGACCTGCAGCGCGAGTTCGTTACTGACGAAGGTGTTCGTCGAGCCCGCCTCGACGACCAGCTTGTCGACGAGCTTGGTGCTCGGTGTCAGCTGCTGCTCGTAGGCGAGCTGGCCGGTGGCGATCGCATCGCCGTCGGTCGCGCCGGTCAGGGAATTCCTGCTGCGACGGTAACCGGCACCGATCTGGCCGGAGAGCTTGGTGGTATCGGTGTCGACGAACTCGTAGCCGAGACCGGTGCTGGCGCTCGCCTGATAGTCGAACCCGCTGAATTCGTCCTGCTCGTATCGGAGGCCGCCGAACCAGAAGCTGCGCTCGCTGATCTCGAAGTCCGACTGCCAGAATGCGCCATAGCGCTCCGCGGTCAGTAGGCCGTCGTTGCTGGCGCGTAGCGCCGCGATGCCGAACCCATGCTTCCAGCGGTCGAGCTCCGTGGCGAGGTCGAGCTTGACATTGGCGGTCTCCGTTTCGCTGTTGCCGCGCGCCAGTACGACGCCAACTTCACCCTTGCCCTTCCATTGCGCCTCCGCAGCCGTTGCGGCGCTGGCCAGCAGTACGAGCATGACGATCTGCCTGATCATGATCCAGACTCCTTCTAACCATTTGTTTTTCTACAGACTGCTCAGCGGCGCTTCAGGCCCATGGCTGCCCGAGAAACGGCAACGCAAAGGTCTTGTGTCTGCGGATCTCCTCCTCGCTGAGACCGCAGAGTTCATGCGGAAACACCAGCCACTGCTCGGTCTCGTGCACGAAGAAATCGGGCCGCAGGCGCGTCAGATTGCGCGACGGCTTGTAGTAGACGGTCGCGATGCGGATCTGCTCCGGCAGATTGCGTCGGCAGCGCTGCGCCAGTTCGCCAAGCAGCGCCTCGAGGCTGCATCCGGAATCGAAGACGTCGTCGATCAGCAGCAGGCGATCCTTGGCGTTGAGCCGCGAGACGAGGTAATCGATGCCATGGATACGCACGGTCTTCTGGCGCCGCTCGATCCCCTCGTAGGCGGAGGTGCGAATCGCGATGTGATCGGTCGGCACGCCGCGGAACTCGAGCAGCTCCTGCACCGCGATGCCGACGGGTGCCCCGCCGCGCCAGATACCGACGAGGAAACTCGGGCGAAAGCCGCTATCGAGGATCTGCGCGCCGAGCGCGAAAGAGTCGCGTAGCAGGTCTTCGGAAGCGATAAAGCGCTTGTCAGCGGCCATCGAGAGAGTTTGCCAGACGCCTCGCCGGCGCGCAGAGTCGCTTGGCGGATCGACTCCGCGAGGCCCGCTGGAGGATCAACGATGACCGATGCACTGCATGACCCCGTCGCCGTCGTCCGCGCCGTCTACGCTGCTTTCGCGCGCGGCGACATGCCTGGCTTTTTCGCGCTGCTCGCCCCCGACATGGTCTGGAACGAGGCGCTCGGACACCCCTACGGGGGCCGCTACGTCGGCGCCGAACAGATCGTCAGGAACGTGCTCGCGCCGCTCGCTGAGCAATGGGACGAGTTCACGGCGGTCAACGACGGCTTCGTCAGCGAGGGCGATACGGTGGTGTCGCTCGGCACCTATCGCGGCATCTGCAAGGCCACCGGCAAGCGCGTCGAAGCGCCGTACGCGACCGTCTGGAAAGTCAGGGACGGCAAGGTCGTCTCCCTGCATCAGCACACCGACACGGCGCTGTTCTGGAACGCGATGCGCTGAGTGCGCCTCAGATATCGAGGTTCGCCGCGGCAAGCGCGTTCTTCTCTATGAACTCGCGGCGCGGCTCGACCGCATCGCCCATCAGCGTCGTGAAGATCTCGTCCGCGGCGACGGCATCCTCGATCCGCACCTGCATGAGCCGGCGCGTCTCGGGGTTGATCGTCGTCTCCCAAAGCTGCTCGGGGTTCATCTCGCCGAGACCCTTGTAGCGCTGGATCGCCTGCCCCTTGCGTGCCTGATCGAGCAGCCATTCGATCGCTTCCTTGAAGGAGCCGACGTCGCGCGATTCGTTGCCGCGCACCACGCGTGCGCCGGGGCCGATCAGACCGGTTAACGTCGCACCGAGCTCGGCGATGCGCTGGTACTCGGCCGAGTCGAAGAATTCGCGCGTCAGATAGCGCGTGCTCGGTGTGCCGTGCTCGGTCTTGACGACCTGGATTCGTGCGGGCTGTCCATCGGCGGCGGCACGCAGGCCGAGCCGGTAGCTGCGGGCGCCATCGTTGAGCGCATTGAGGCGGCCGTCGAAATCGCGGACCCACGCGCCGAGCCAGTCGGGCCGGTCGAAGTCTCTCGGGCGAACGCGTGGCACGTACAGCAGCGTCTCGAGCAGCCGGTCGTCGTAGCGGCGGCCCCAGCGGCGCACGATGGCCTGCACCTCCATCCAGTGGCGCGCGAGCATCTCGAGGCCGGAGCCGCGCAGCGCGGGCGCCTCGCCGTTGACGTACAGTCCGGCGTCCTCGAGCGCCGCATTCAACAGCATCGCGTTGAGCTCGGCCTCGTCCTTGACGTAGATCTCGGTCTTGCCGCGCTTGACCTTGTAAAGCGGCGGCTGGGCGATGTAGACATGGCCGCGCTCGATCAGCATCGGGATCTGCCGGTAGAAGAACGTCAGCAGCAGCGTCCGGATATGTGAGCCGTCGACGTCCGCATCGGTCATGATGATGATGCGGTGGTAGCGCAGCTTCTCGATGTTGAAATCGTCGCGACCGATGCCGCAGCCCAGCGCGGTGATCAGTGTGCCGACCTCGGCGGATGACAGCATTCTGTCGAAGCGCGCCTTCTCGACGTTGAGGATCTTGCCTTTCAGCGGCAGGATCGCCTGCGTGCGCCGGTCTCGACCCTGCTTGGCCGAACCGCCGGCCGAGTCGCCCTCGACGATGAAGATCTCGCTGAGAGCCGGGTCCTTCTCCTGGCAATCGGCGAGCTTGCCGGGCAGACCGGCGATGTCGAGCGCGCCCTTGCGGCGAGTCATCTCGCGCGCCTTGCGGGCCGCTTCGCGCGCGCGCGCGGCGTCGATGATCTTGCCGGCGATGGCTCTCGCCTCGGTCGGATGCTCGAGCAGGAACTCGGAGAGCTTCTCGGCGACGGCCGTTTCGACGATTCCCTTGACCTCTGAGGAGACCAGCTTGTCCTTGGTCTGGGACGAGAATTTCGGGTCCGGCAGCTTGACGGAGAGGATCGCAGTCAGGCCTTCGCGCGCGTCGTCGCCGGTCGTCGGCACCTTTTCGCGCTTGGCGATTCCCTCTTTCTCGATGTAGTCGTTGAGCGTTCGCGTCAGCGCCGCGCGAAAACCCGACAGGTGCGTGCCGCCGTCCTTCTGCGGAATGTTGTTCGTGTAGCAGAACATCGACTCCTGGTAGGAGTCATTCCACTGCATCGCGACTTCGACGCTGATCGATCCGTGCTGCGAGCGGAAATGGAACACCGAGTCGTGCACCGGCGTACGCGCCCGGTTCAGGTGCTTGACGAATTCCTGCAGACCGCCGCGATGCTCGAACACCTCGCTACGGTTCTCGCGCTCGTCGACGAGCTCGATCCGGACCCCGGAATTCAGGAACGAGAGTTCGCGCAGACGCTTGGCGAGCACGTCGTAGCTGAAACTGATGTTCGTGAAGATCGTCGGGCTCGGCCTGAAGCGCACAGTCGTACCGCGCCGGTCGGTCGCGCCGACCTCGGCCAGCGGCGCCTGTGGCTCGCCGAGCCGGTACTCCTGGCGGTAAAGCTTGCCATCGCGATGGATAGTCAGCAGCAGCACGTCCGAGAGGGCGTTGACGACCGAGACGCCGACGCCATGCAGGCCGCCGGACACCTTGTAGGAGCTGTCGTCGAATTTGCCGCCCGCGTGCAGCACGGTCATGATGACTTCGGCTGCCGAGCGGCCTTCTTCCGGGTGAATATCGACGGGAATACCACGGCCGTTGTCATCGACCGTGACCGACTCGTCTGCGTGGATGGTGACCACTACGCGGTCGCAATAACC
>CAZAWM010000164.1:0-7379 GCA_964488605.1 uncultured Steroidobacteraceae bacterium
ACGACATCGCCGAGCTAGCTGCCGATCCGCACCTCGTAGTCGAGGCCCTGGGGTTCGTGCCCGACAGCCTGACCGTGGGCCACGGCGTGCCTGAAGGCCGCGATTTCTACCGGATCACAGCGCATTCGACCGGCGGTAGTGGCGAGGCCGAGTCGATCGTCCAGTCAACATTCACCCGACGGTTCTGATGGTAGCGCTATGACATACGACGCTGGAATATCGGTTCGGGCCATCTGGTTCGCAGTCGCAGCCGCGACCGTGGTGCTGGCCAGTGAGGCTGCGCGAGCCACCCCTCTGAATATTGCGGATACGCCGCTGTTCCTCGACGCGGCCGTAGCACCCCTGAATATGCTCGTGGTGGGTCGTGATCACAAGCTGTACTACGAGGCGTACAACGATCGTTCCGATCTCGATGAGGACGGCCTGGTCGACACGCGTTACAAGCCAGAGAAAATCGACTACTACGGATACTTCGATTCATTCAAGTGCTACTCCTACAACGGCAGCGAGTTCGTGCCGGTTTCGGCGACAGCCGACAAGCGGTGTACCAATCTCTGGAGTGGCGATTGGCTCAACTACGTCACGACGGCGAGGATCGATGCGCTGCGAAAGGTCTTCTACGGCGGCTTTCGCCGAATAGACACCGGAAGCCGGACCGTTCTCGAACGTACGCACATTCCGCATGATGCCCACGGTTGGGCCAAGGAATACCGCGGCATAGCGACCGAGGGTTACGACATCCGCGATTACACGCCGCTCGGTCTGCCGAATGCGGGGCGCACGCATCTGTTCGGTAACCTGACACCAATGCCGTCGACGCAGTCGACCTGGCTCGACAACGATCCGGACACCAATCCGCCGCTGCTCCGCGTGGCACCGAATGTCGCGCCGCAGACCGCACCGGTCGCGGGCGGACAGACGCGTCCCTGGCACTGGGCCAGTACCGAATCGGCGGTACTGACCGAGTGCTACAGTCAGAACGGGGCCAACGGAGGCGGTTGCGGCAGCGGGCGCCCGACGCTCGCGTCTTCGACCGAACCATCGGGCTCGCTCGGCGGGTTCACCCAGTTCGTCGTCCGCGTAGAGGTCTGCGTGCCCGGCCTGCTCGAGTCGAACTGCCGCCTGTATCCGAGCGGCGCTTACAAGCCGATAGGACTGCTGCAACAGTATGGCGAGAACGACGCGATGCGTTTCGGGCTGCTCACGAGCAGTTATCAGCGTAGCAAGAGTGGCGGCATGCTGCGCAAGCCGGTCGGCACGCTGAGTAGCGAAATCAACATCACCGGCGATGGCACCTATCGCACCGGATCGGGCGCCTACCGCGATCCGAACGGCATCATCGCGACGCTCGACAAGCTCCGTGCTGCCGGGTACAACCGGTACACGTCCCAGGGCGGAGTCTATTACCTGCCTGGTCTCGTAACGACCCGTCCGTTCAATAACGGCGAGTTCGGCGGCATGTGGGGTAACCCGATCGCCGAAATGATGTACGAGACGCTGCGCTATTACGCCGGGCGTACCGGACCGATCGCTGCGTTCGACTATGGCAGCGGCACGACTTTCGACTCGCAGCTTGGACTGCCTCGTGTCTCGAGTTGGAGCAATCCATATGGCTCGGGTGCGGCGAGTTGCGCCAAGCCGTTCATGACCGTCATCAGCGACATCAATGCCTCGTACGACAGCAACGAACTGCCCGGATCATCGTTCGGCGGCGCAGCGGATACGCTTGGCGGTCTGAATGTCGCGAGCGAGGCAAACGATATCTGGAACCATGAGTTCGGCGGGACCCGTAGCCTGTTCATCGGGCAGTCGGGCATCGACTACGATGGTGCGCCGTCACCGAAGACCGCCAGTTCTTTTGCGACGCTGCGGGGACTTGCGCCCGAGGAGCCGACCAAACAGGGTAGCTACTATGCGGCGAGTGTCGCGCGCTTCGGGCTGCGGACCGACATCAGCAGTGCTGGCGGCCAGCAGCGCGTGCAGACTTTTGCGGTCGCTCTGGCGTCGCCGCTGCCGCGCATCGAGATTCCAGTCAACGGCTCCCGAGTCACGATCGTGCCGTTCGCAAAATCAGTCGCTGGCGCGAGCATCGACGCCGCTCGTGGCGCCTTCCAGCCGACGAACCAGATCGTCGACTTTTACGTTGAATCCATGGCGGCCGACGGATCGAGTGGCGAGTTCCTCGTCAACTTCGAGGACGTCGAAGCGGGCAACGACCATGACATGGACATGATCGTGCGGTATGCCTACCAGGTCATTGCCGGCAACGTGCAGGTCACGGTTCAGCGTCTCTATCAGGCGGGGAGCATCACGCATCACGCGGGTTACGTGATTTCTGGAACGACCGCGGATGGTATCTACCTCGTCGTCCAGGACGATACGTCGAACGTGCCGTACTTCCTCGATACTCCGGTCGGGCGCCTGCCCGGCGAGTGCGGAACGAGCCTCTGTCTGCCGCGTGAGGTGGTGGCGCCGGCTGGCGCCGCGCTTCCATGGCTCGACGTGCGTACGTTCATGCCGGGTGCATCGCCGGGAGCCATCCTGCTGAAGGATCCGCTCTGGTACGCCGCAAAGTGGGGCGGTTTCCGCGACAGTAACAACAACAATCGGCCTGATCTCGACGCCGAGTGGGACGAGAACGGTGACGGCGATCCGGACAACTACTTTCTGGTTACGAACGCGCTGAACCTCAGCTCGCGTCTGGGTAGCGCCTTCAGCGAGATCATGAACCGGGTCGGCTCGGCCTCGTCGGCTTCGGTCAACAGCGGTTCGATCAACAGCGAGACGCGGGTTTTCCAGGCCCGATTTCGCAGCGCGAGCTGGAGCGGCGAGCTTCTCTCTTACGGTGTCAACCCAGACGGCACGCTCGACAACACGCGGTTCTGGAATGCCGCGAACGCGTTGCCACTGCCCGACGATCGAAGGATCATCACCGTCAATTCCGATGGCGTTACCGCCGTGCCGTTTCGCTGGGACGAACTCGATCCGACGCGCAGGGGCCAGCTGAACAGCACCGACCCGCCGAGCGAGCTGCGCGGCGCAGATCGGGTCGGTTACCTGCGAGGATTTCGCACGTTCGAGCAGCGGACCGGCAATGTCGGCGCGATCTTTCGCGACCGCGATTCCGTACTGGGCGATATCGTCAATTCGGCACCGGCCTTCGTGGGACGGCCGTCTTTCCTTTATCGGGACAGTCTCGAGTCGGCACCCTATTCAGCCTTTCGTAGCGCCTACCGCAATCGGCCGGGAATGGTCTATGTAGGCGCCAATGACGGCATGCTGCATGCGTTCGATGCCGAGACGGGCCAGGAGCGCTTCGCTTTCATTCCCGGCGCCGTCTTTGGCAGCCTGCCCGAACTCACGCGCCCGAGCTACAGCCACCGGTATTTCGTCGATGGCTCACCGACGGCGGTTGACGCCTTCATCGGTGGTGCCTGGCGGACGGTGCTGGCCTCCGGACTCAACAAAGGTGGCCAGTCGGTGTTCGCTCTGGACGTCACCGATCCTGCCGGCATTACCGAGTCGACCGCCAATCAACTGTTCCTCTGGGAGTTCACCGACGCAAACGACGCCGACCTCGGGTATACGTTCAGTCGGCCTGCCGTCGTGCGGCTCGCCAACGGTCGCTGGGCCGCCGTTTTCGGCAACGGCTACAACAGTACGGTACCGGATGGTCACGTATCGGCCACGGGCAGCGCGGTGCTCTTCATCGTCGATCTCGAAACCGGCGATCTGGTCCGCAAGATCGACACCGGCGTGGGACTGTCGCATCCGTCGAGCGGCGGACGTCCGAACGGGTTGACGACGCCGGCGCTCGTGGACATGAACGGCGACCAGATCGCCGATCTGGCCTACGCAGGCGATCTGCTCGGCAATGTCTGGAAATTTGACCTTCGTGACAGCTCCCCCACGAACTGGGGGGTGGCATACCAGTCCTCCGGTACGCCGCAGCCGCTGTTCACAGCGCGCGATCCCGGGAACATCCGCCAGCCCATCACCGTCCGCCCAGAAGTGACCCGCGGGCCGGACAACGTCGGTCTCATGGTGCTGTTTGGAACCGGCAAGTATCTCGAACCCAGCGACGAGATCGTCGGCTCGCTGCAGCCGCAGTCTTTCTATGGAATCTGGGACCAGAATACGGGAACGGCCGCCGATCGCGTCACGGGACGCGCGCAGCTCACGCAGCAGCAGATCACCGATGAGCTCGCCGCAACGTTCGATGGTCCGAATGGCCCGCAGAGCTTCAACTTGCGCGTGACGACCGACAACGACACGGCCGGAACGCGGGGCTGGTATATCGATCTGATCTCACCAGCGGCCGGTTTCCAGGGGGAGATGCAGGTCACCGATCCGGTGTTGCGCAATGGCCGGATCATCTTTACGACTCTGATCCCGAATCCGGACGTCTGCGCCTACGGCGGAACGAGTTGGCTCATGGAGCTGAACGCCGTCAGTGGACGCCGGCTCAGCCTGACGCCGTTCGACCTCAACGGCGACGGCCTCTTCAACGCCGAGGATTACGTCGAGCTGGCGGACGGTTCCCGAGTGCCAGTGAGCGGCATCCAGACCGACGTGGGTATCACTCCCAAGCCGGCCGTGCTCGCCGGCGAGAATTCGGAATTCAAGTTCATGCCCGGCACGAGCGGAGAGATGCAGGTCCTGCGCGAGAATCCGGGAGCGGGCGATTTGAGGCGACAGTCATGGCGACAACTGCGATAGACGCAGCGCGGCGGCCGACTCGGGCGCAGCGCGGCGTAACGCTGATCGAGCTCATCACTGTGATGGTGGTCGTCGCGATCCTGACGGCCATCGCGATACCGTCGTACCGTGCCTACGTGCTGCGGACGCAACGCACCGAGGCGAAGACCGCCTTGCTGCAGGTATCGGCTGCGCTCGAGCGCTGCTTCACGCGGCTCAACCGCTACGACGACGATGACTGCGCAGCCGCACGGGCGCCGAATCTGCCGTTCGTGACCGAAAACGGGCTCTACGAGATCACCGCAAGGTTCCCGACACCGACGACTTTCGAGCTCACCGCCACGCCTCGGGATGGGCAAGCGGAAGACACGGACTGCGGCAGTTTCTCTATCGATCATGTAGGACGCCGCTCGGTTGGCGGTACTCGGGGGGTCGACGCCTGCTGGGATCGATGACGCTCCCGCAGGCCGCTGCGCCGAATGTTCTTCGACGGACAGCGACCGACGCCGAGATCCACCCAGACCAGCCGGTGGTCGGAAGCGCGCACGAGTTCCTCGTCATCGTCTGGCCAGTAGACACCGTTCCCGCAGATCGCGAACCCGCGCGATGGCCGCACGTAGTCGACGCGCAGATTGCCGGGCGCCGGGGGCGCATCGGCGAAGTCCGCCGTGTCCTCGGCCGCAGACCCGCGGTATGCGAGGTTGGCGCCGCGCTGCCGCAGCGCGGCGGGCTCCGCACCACGGCTGCGCGGGGTCGGGTCGGCACGTACGCGCGGGTGCTCGAGCAGTTGCGCGACTGCGCGGGCCTGGGAGTCCGTCCCCGTGGCGAGGTCGCGCGCGAGCTGGTCCTCGGCATCACGCGTGAGACTCGCATTGTAAAGTGGCGACCCGGATGACCGCGGCCCGCGCGGCGAGAGACGCCGAGGCCGATGCTGCGGTACCGCCCTGCATCGCGGCCAGCGTGGCGACGTACGCGCGAAAGGGGCGGCCTGAAGCCGCCCCTGGCGTTGGGCTCCCGAGTGCGCGAAACGCCGCTGGCCACCGCGCAGCGGCCGTTCAGAACTGGTAGCGGATACCGAGCTGCATGCGCCAGACCGACTGGGCGACTGGGCTGAGCGAGAGGTTCTTCGTGCCGATGCTGCCGGAGTAGATATAGCGGTTCGTGGCCGCGTCGACGCCTGTGACCTGGATGACGGGCACGGCGAATGGGAAGCTGACCTGCTCGAAGCGACCCCAGTCCTTGTTGAGGAGATTCGCGACGTTGAGGATGTCGAACGTCACGACGGCCTTGTGACCGCTCCAGAAACCGGGCAGCTCCTGGCGAAGCTGCAGGTCGGCAGTGGTCACCCATGGGCTGTTGAAGCCGTTACGCGGCGTGATCTGGCCGCGGAAGCGGTCGAGTCCCTCGTTGACGATGAAGGCATCGAGTGCAGCCCAGGTCAGGCCACCGGCGAGCACTACATCGTTCTGGTCGCGCGGTACGTAGAACAGCTGACGGGCACCGTTACCGCCGCCGCCGCCGGTCTGCTGCTGTCGGTCGCCGAAGACCGCGAACGCATTGCTCGAGCTCGCGAAGACATAGCTGTAGGGCCGACCCGAGCGGCGTTCGACGAACAGGTTCGCGGCGGTCTCGTAGTCGCCGAAGAACGCCTTGCGCCACGATAGCCGCAGCGGGAAGCGGTGTTTGATCTCGTAGTTCGAGACTGCCTCGCGCGGATTGTTGACGTCGGATACGGCGAGGTTATTCCAGTTCGAGGCCGCGATGGAGCTCGTCGCCGGCGACACGTCGGTCGCGTCCGTGTAGGCATAGGCGATCGACAGGTCGAACGTGCCAGCGCGGGTCTCCCAGGCCTTTTCGGCCTCGAGCGTCAGCGCCATGGACTTGCCGCCGCTCGTGTTGGTCAGCAGCAGGTCCTGCGTGCCGAGGCCGCGGCCGGGAGCGGTGACGGGGTCGCTGGCGCGGAAGCCGTAACGCGGGCGGCCGTCCGGCAAGCTGCCGATCTGGACGAGACGCAGGTCTTTCCAGAGGACCGCATCGACGACGTCGGTGTAGGTCACCGTGGCCGAGAGGACCCAGTCCTCGCCGAGCCACGGCAAATCGGCGCGTTGCTCGACTCCGAACTGGTAGCGCCAGCTCGAGGGCAGGTCGAACTCGGGGTCGACGGCGTTGACGGTGCCGGTGCCCTGCAGCGTCGCGAGATACTGCTGCACGGCCAGCGGAATCTGGCCGGTCGCGTTACTGAGCGCAGCGTCGCGTACGGCCTGCGGAATCGAGGTCGCCGTCGGCGTGATCGTCACGTTGGCGACCGTAATGCCATCGTTCGAGTAGCTGTTCGAGAGCCACACGTTCGGTTGGCCGCCGCCGAACAGGCCGACGCCGCCCTTGATCGTCGTGCGCGGTGTGACCTCCCACTCGAACCCGATTCGCGGCAGCAGCAGATCGCGACCGTCGTAGGTTTCATCGTTCGCGAAGCCGTAGCGCCCGAGAAAGGCCGGATTCAGCCGTGGCCGGTCGTCCGAGCCGATGCGCTCGTACCGCAGTCCGAGGCTCAGCAGCAGGTCGGGCGTGACCTGCCACCGATCCTGCAGGTATAGCGAGGTCGTCGAGTAGGCAAACTGCGCGGCTGCATCGGTCGCGTTGTTGGTGATCGCGTTCGTGTAGGAAAGCTGCGATGGAGTGCG
>CAZAWM010000165.1:0-1499 GCA_964488605.1 uncultured Steroidobacteraceae bacterium
GCAACGCGTGGCGGGCTGGGACGCGCATCTTCAGTGGCTCGCCAGACGGATAGGCTCCGGTGAGGCGACCGTGGAGCCCCGGCCGGAGGTCTGCCGGCACTGCGACCTCGAGCTGCTATGTCGTCGCGTCGAAGTGGAAGCTGCGCTCGATCTCGAAACGGGCGACTTCGAGGCAGTCACGGACGCGAGGGCCGACGCACCGGAGGGAGAGACGTGAACGCGCTCGACGACGATGCCGTGCGCTGGCGCGCGACCGATCCACGGCGTTCCGTCCTGCTGCAGGCTCCCGCTGGTTCGGGCAAGACCACCGTGTTGGTCCAGCGGATCTTGCGGCTGCTGGCCGAGGTTGAAAAGCCCGAGCAGGTGCTCGCGATCACCTTCACCCGCAAGGCCGCAGCGGAGATGCGGGCCCGCATCATCGCGGCGCTGCGGCCGGCCGGTCCAGCCCGCAATGCGGCCGAGGCACGTACGCAGGCACTGGCACGCGCGGTGCTCGAGCGCTCCGAGCGTTTCGGCTGGGACCTGGAACGCCAGCCGGCGAGGCTGCGAATCCAGACCCTCGACGCATTCAATCAACGGCTCGCGGCGGCGCTACCCGTCGCTGCGCGACTCGGCGGAGCCGTCGACACGACCGACGATGCCGGCGAACTGTACCGGCGCGCCGCCGCGACCGCGCTGCTGGAAGCGGAGCAGGACCCCGCGATGCAACCGCATTCCGGCCTCTGGCTGGCCCGTGTCGGCAATGACTGGGCGCGGCTCGAAACGCTGATTGCGGAAATGCTCGCGCGCCGCAATCACTGGTTGCGCCACGTCGCAGGCGGCGCACCGCGCTGGCTACGCGAGCGCGTCGTCGCCAGTCTCGCGCGGCTCGTCAGGGACGAGATCGCGGAGGCCGAGGCGATCCTGACCCAGCCTTGGCTCGCCGAGGGAGAAATGTACGTTCGCGAGGGCTGCGCCGCCTTACTCGAGGCCGGAGGGCGTCCGCCGGCGTCCTGGCTCGACTACGTTCGCGAGCCGATCGACGGTGCGCCCGCACCGTTGCCGCTGCAGCGCCGCGTACTGGCCCTGCGGGCAGTGGCCGATCTGGCGCTGACGACTCAGGACCCGGGCGAGCGCCGGCGTGCGATCAACAGTCGCCAGGGTTTCGCGCCGAATGCCGCATGTAAAAAGCAGGTGCTGGATTGGCTGATGACAGCGGGCGACGATCCACGGACCCTCGCGGCCCTGCGGCGTCTGCGACGCCTGCCGGATGCGACGTTGTCGGCGGCGGACGGTCAGGCGCTCGAATCACTGATCGAACTGCTGCAGTATGCGGCTGCGCAACTGCTGCTCGCGTTCGACGAAACCGGCCAGGCGGACCATGCGGCGATCAGCGCGGCGGCCCGGCAGGCGTTGACAGCCGCGGGCGACGAGGCCCCGGCGGCGCTCGGCGAAGTCGACCTGGTCCATCACGTGCTCGTCGACGAGTTCCAGGACACGAGCCGCCAGCAGTGGAAGCT
>CAZAWM010000165.1:1509-7357 GCA_964488605.1 uncultured Steroidobacteraceae bacterium
GGCTGGTGCAGTTCTGGCAGCCAGGCGAGGCACGCAGCCTGTTCCTGGTCGGCGATCCGATGCAGTCGATCTACCAGTTTCGTGAAGCCGAGGTCGCCTTGTTCATGCGCGCGCGCGATCGCGGTGTCGGGCACTGGCGGCTCGAGACGCTTGCCCTGCAGCGCAACTTTCGTTCCTCCGAGGCCATCGTCGGCTTTGTCAACGAGACCTTTGCGCAGATCTTTCCGGCATGCGACGACCGCCGTGCCGGTGCGGTGCGTTATCTGCCGAGTGAGCCGGCCGGCGGAGCCGGCGCGCTGACGGCCGGTGTGCGCCTGCACCGTGTCGCACCGGGCGATCGCGACGCCGAGGCCGCGAAGGTGCTCGAGATCGTGCGCTCGGCGCGCGCCGAGGTTCCGGACTGCAGCATCGCCTTGCTGGTCACCAACCGGCTGCACGTGCGCCGCATCACGACGGTACTGCGTGCGGCGGGCGTCGGCGTGCGCGGTGTCGATCTGGTACCGCTGGGCGACGTGCCGGTGGTCCTCGACCTGATAGCACTGGGCCGGGCACTGGCCAGTCCCTGCGATCGGATTGCCTGGCTCGCGGTGCTGCGTGCGCCGTGGTGCGGCATTGCGCTGCCGGCACTGACGACCTGGCTTGAGCGCGACCGAGAGGCCGGCATCGCCGAGCGCCTGCTGGCGCGCGACCTCGAGGGATGCGACGCGGAGGATGCCGAGCGGCTGGGCCGGGTCGCCGCGGTTTACGCTGCACTCGCCCCGCGGCTCGGATCCATGTCGCTGTCTGCGGCCGTCGAGGCCGCATGGCTCCAGCTCGGGGGGCCGCTCGCCGCGGTACGGGACAGCGATGCTGCCGACACCGAGGCATTTCTCGCGGCGCTGCGTTGCGCCGAGATCCCCGGCTGTCCCATGGTCGCCGCCGACATCGAGCGCGTCGCGGAGCGTCTGTTCGCAAATCCCGGCGAGGACGGCAGTGCTGTCGAGATCATGACGATCCATCGCGCCAAGGGACTCGAGTTCGACTGCGTGATCCTGCCGGGTCTAGGGCGCAGTGGCCGCTCCGACCGCGAGCCCCTGCTTGACTGGTTCGAGTGGACGCCGGCGGACGACGAGCCGGAGCTCGTGCTGGCGCCCGTCGGCGCGGCGAGTGAGCCGACCGGGCGGCTGTCGGCATGGCTGCGGGCGATGCGGCGTGAACGGCGGGACCACGAACGCGCCAGACTACTGTACGTCGCCGCGACACGTGCGCGCCGGGCTTTGCACCTGATTGGCGAGACGCCTGCTTCCGGCAGCGACGGCAGCGGTCAATCGCCACGGACTGGGACAGCAATGGCGACGCTCTGGCCGGCACTGGAGGCCCGCTGGATGGCCGTCGAAGAAACCTCAGGCGCCGGGAACGGAGCACGAGTGCCGCACGGCAGTGACGCAAGCGGTCCCCCGCGGGACGCACCGCTGTGGCGGCTTCAGGCGGCTTGGCGGGCGCCTGACTGGCCAGGGCCCGTCGGTGGCAGCGGCACGGTCGCAGGCGCCGGCCTGCTACGCGAGGCAGTCGAGTTCAGCTGGGTCGGCGAAGCGGCCCGTCACGTCGGCGTGGTCGTTCACCGCGAGCTGCAGCGCTGGACGCAGCACGGTGTGCCTGACAGGCCGGACGAGGCGCGGGTACGCCATGAACTTCGATCCGAAGGCGTCGCCGCCGATGAGCTCGAAGGATCGGTGCAGCGTGCGGTGTCGGCCCTGCATGCGACGCTCGGCGATGCGCGCGGTCGCTGGTTGCTCGATTCATCGCACCGCGATTCGCGCTGCGAACTCGCCCTGACCGGAGTCGTCTCCGGCCACCTGCACAGCGTCGTCATCGATCGTAGCTTCATCGACGCAGACGGCACGCGCTGGGTCGTCGACTACAAGACCAGCTCTCACGAGGGTGGCGATCTCGAGCGTTTCATCGCGAGCGAGCGGCGTCGCTACCGCGAGCAACTCGCGCGCTATGCTACCCTGGCACGCGAACTCGGGCCTGAGCCAGTGCGCGCGGCGCTCTACTTTCCGTTGCTGGGGCGTTTCGAGGAGGTCGACCTCGGCCGCCACTGAGCCGTGCGCAACCGTGGCCGTGCTGCCGCATGGCGCGGCCAGCGGGCGCTAGAACGTCTCGCTCAGTGCGAACGCGCGCCTGCCGGCCGCATCCGCCGAGCCGAGAAAACGGATCTGACCCGCAAGCGTGGGGCTCGCCGCCGATCGCGCCGCCACCGTGCCTGTCAGCTCGTAGCCTCGCTCGGGCAGAATGATCAGGGAACCTTGCACGTCGAGCGGTCCACCTTGGTCGGTCAAGCGGCCGACCAGGCGTCCGTCGGCGGTCGCCGGCTCCGCGAACACGATACGATAAGCACCGAGCGCCAGCGCTTGCGGATAGGTCTGCTCGAGACCGGAGACACGGATCTCACCGCGCAGACCGCGTATCCAGCCGTCCTCGACCACGACTTCCCCGGCCAGCAGCCGGACCGAACCGCGGAGGTTCGGAGCGAGACGCTCGACCAGCGCATAGCCGAGTTGAATGTCCGCGGACACGTCGTGCGCGATCACACGGCCTGTCGGCAGCAGGGTCACGGTGGCGGAGAGGTTGAGGCCGGGCTGGACGATCGCGAGATCGGCACCTAGACGCAGGCGCACCAAATCCAGTGTGCGCAGATGCCACGTGGCGTTACCGACCGCTGCGCTGCCGATGCGCAGCGCGGTGCAGCGTCCATGCCAGATCGTGCCCGCCGGTGCCGCGCACTCGATCGAGCGAGGCAGCAAGGCCGTGACCCAGCGCAGCGGCATGGTGGCGAGCAAGACGAGCAGCAAGCCGGCCATGCCAAGCATGAATGCGAGGCGCGGTCCGCTCATCAGGGTGCGGTGGCGCGGAATGTCAGCGTGGCATTGACGGTACCGGCTTGTGCGCCCCGTTCGACACTCGCGGCGGCGACAACCACGCCGTGCTGCTGCGCCAGACGCGATGTCATGGTGACGAGCGCGTCGAACGACGCGGAGCCGAAGCGGACCCGCAGCGCGTCCGGCGGGACCGACTCGCTCGCGCCGATCGCAGCGGCGAGTCCAGACTCCCTCGCTGCCCGATCGACTGTCACGAGCAGCGGCTCGCCTGTGGTGACGGCACGCGTTGGCCCTGCGGCAACGATTTCGGCCGAGGCGGCCTGCATGAAGGCAAGGTCGAGGCGCTTGCGCTCGACCGCCTCCCGGGTGCGAGCGATCGACGACTGCGCCAGCCAGAGTCCGCCCGTGACCAAAATCGCGAGCGCGGCGGCGCCGCCCCAGCCAAGCACGCGGCGATCGCGTTCGGCGAGGCCGTCGAACCACTGGCGCAGCCGATCGAGTGACGGGAGTCTCACGACTCGTTCCCCGCCATGCTCAGGCGAATCCTGCCTTCATAGGCGTTCTCGGAGGCGTTGCCTGCCTGCAGTTCCGCCCGCCAGCCGCCAGCGCGCAGCGCGGCACTGATGCGCTCGAGGCTCTCGGCGTTGGCCGCCTTGATTCGCACGTTCACGGCGCCCGACTCGAGCCCCATCGACTGGAGTTCGGCGTCCGGTGATGCGACACGCGCCGCGGCAAGCGCCACCAGCGCACGCAACCAAGGGCCGCTGTCGCCCTGGCCGGCGCGGACGGCGAGGAGCCGCTGCTCGATCCGCGCACGAGGGTTCTCTACAGCCGATTCGCCGGGCAGCGTGACGCGCACGACTTCCGCGATCGCCGCATCGAGGGCGCGTTCGCTGGCGCGGAGCTGCCGATTTTCGACAGTCAGTGCGCCGAGATGCAAGGCGAGCGCGAGCGTCCCTAGCGCGGCCGCGAGGCGCCAGGGACGCCATTCGGCGAGCGTGTGCGAACGCGGCGCGAACGCCCCCTGCAGCAGGTTGACCGGCAGCAAATCGCCCGCTCCTGCGCCGACGGCGCGCGGTGCGAACACGGGCAGAGGGCCGTTCGGCAGCAGCTGCACCCTGAAGTTCACAAAGCGCTCGCGCATTGGCTCGATCTCGGTGCGCGCGAGCTGCCAGTCGGCCGGACTCACATAGAGGGTCAAAGGCGGCAACGGCGAGCCGGCATCGGCCGAGCAGGCCAGGAGGATCGCGTCCGTGAATGGCCGGGCCGGCAGGCGCAGGACCGGACGATCATCGACGCGGATCGCAAGGTCCGCCGACTCGAGCAGCGCCACGGCATGGCCACGTACGGCAGGCAGCAGTCCCGTGTCGGCATACATGGCACGCGGTGCGATGCCGACCGCGGCAAGCTCCCGCAGCCACTCCTCGACCAACCGACGCGACACGATTTCGATCGGCGTGCGGCCGCTCGGCTGGCGGGTGCCGGCCGCAAAGTGCAGCGTGTCGACGTCTTCGGCAAGTTGTTCCTCGACCGCGAACGGGATCGCCTGCAGCAGCCGCGCACCGGACAGCGGCGGCAGCTCCGCCTCGAGCGCGAGCACGTCTACGCCCGGGACGATGACGACGACGCGGCGCTGATCCGCCATCCTCGCGATCTCCGCGAGCGACGCGGCTCCGGGCGGCGCGACCTGATGGCCCGCGTTGTCGACCACCATCCAGGGTACAGCATCGGGTTCGGCTGAAGCGGCCGTTCGGGCAGGCAGGCGGATGAGCAGCCACTCAAGCATTGGTCATTCCGTAAAGCCGCGCTGGACCATACGCACTCGCGGTGCCTCGCCCGCCGCGTCCTCGTAATGCAGCAGACTGTACAAGGCGAATTCGGCAGTGCCAATACTGATGAAGCTGCGCAGCGAGAACCACGTCGAGGATTCCGCGACCGGTAATGCCTGAGTTAGCTGCGAGTAAGCCTGTGGGTCGGAGAAGGAGGCCTGGAACACGCTGACTGACGGAAAGCACTTGCCGGCCCGATTGCGTTCCAGCGCCTCGGGCGCAGCAGTCCATTGCTGCTGGCCGCTGAGCGCATCGAGCAGCGCGGCGCTCGCCGTGCAGAGATTGATCGGCGTGCCGCGCGGCAGCGCTGCGACGAAGGACGCAAGACGCGCGTAGCGCTCGGCGCCGAAGTCGCGCAAGGCCAGCAGTTCGCTAGGCGAGGTGATGGCGCGGTTCGGTGGCCGATAGCCGGGGGTGGCGCTAGAGTAGGCGGCATCCTCCGCCCCCCCGGGCTGCGGCTGGTCGTCCGCATCGAGCCAGTCGACCATCTGTTCGGCCCAGGACGGCTCGAGACCAACGTTCAGCAGCAGTCGCTCGAACACCTGCACGGCGAGTTCGTTGCGGCTGCCTGCGCGATCGACGAGGTTGTTGAGGTTGAAGCGACCCTGCAGGTCGAACAAACGGGCTTCGATGAATCGTCCGCTGCCTTCCTCCACCTCGACCGGCCCGATCGGTTGCGCCCAGGGCTGATCCGGGTGGACGCTGGAGCCCGGCTGCCGCAGTTGCTCGCGAACTGCGTAGGCTGCAATCGCTTCGGTGCCGCCGCCCAGCAGTACGGCCTCGTCGAGCGCGGCCGCGCCCGCGCCGCGTCGCGCGACCAGTGTCGTGTCGAACGCGATAGCCGCGGCCACCACGGTCGCGAGAGCCACCAGGATGACGGCCGTCAGCAGGGCCACGCCGCGCTGCCGCCTCATCCGGCCACCTCGACGAGGCGGACTATGCGTCCGAAGTCGGCGAGCTCGAGCGTGATCTCGACCGCGATCGGACGCATCCGCAGTCGCTGTGCCATCGGACGCGGCGAGGAGGGCGGTGGCCACTGGTCGACCCACTGTCGCGCGGCGTCCATGTACCGCAGGCGGGCACTGCGGACCCCGGCCAGCAAGGCTTGCCGGCGCGGCAACACGGACTGCGTGCGGTCGAGGACCGGCCAGGTCAGGC
>CAZAWM010000166.1:0-7258 GCA_964488605.1 uncultured Steroidobacteraceae bacterium
TCGACGCGCTGGGACGCGCGCGCGGCGCTTATGGTCTCGGCGGGCATGACGAGAAGGAACAGACGCTCAACCAGCTGCTGGCCGAGATGGATGGCTTCGATCCGTCATCGGGTGTGATCATCCTGGCGGCGACCAATCGCCCCGAGATCCTCGATCCGGCACTGATGCGGGCCGGCCGCTTTGACCGTCACATTCTCGTCGATCGCCCCGATCTCAAAGGCCGGCTCGAGGTGTTGCGTGTTCACGCCCGCAAGGTGCGGCTCGCGTCCGACGTCGAGCTCGAGAAGGTCGCGGCCATGACTCCCGGCTTTGCCGGTGCAGATCTGGCCAACGTCATCAACGAGGCAGCGCTGCTGGCGACACGACGGGGCGCCGAGGCGGTAGGTATGGCCGATCTGACGGCGGCCATCGAGCGCATCGTCGCCGGACTCGAGAAGAAGCGCCGTATTCTCAATGCCCACGAACGCGAGACCGTGGCCTTCCACGAGATGGGTCACGCGCTGGTCGCGATGGCGCTGCCCGGTACCGATCCGGTGCACAAGATCTCCGTCATTCCACGCGGCATCAGCGCGCTCGGCTACACGCTGCAACGGCCGCTCGAGGATCGCTTCCTGATGACACGCGATGAACTCGAGCGACGCATGGCAGTGCTGCTCGGCGGGCGGGCCGCCGAGATACTCGTCTTCGGCAAGCCATCCACTGGTGCAGCCGACGACCTCGCGAAGGCCAGCGAACTGGCGCGCGCGATGGTGACGCGGTACGGGATGAGCGATGGGCTCGGGCTCGTGGCGCTCGAACAGGACCGGCAGTCTCTTCTGCCGGGGTCCCCCTGGACGGAGACGGCGCGTCACTACAGCGAGCAGACCGCCCGCGAGATCGACTGTGCCGTGCGTGACTCGATCCAGGCCGGGTTCGAAACGGCGACGCAAATTCTGCGCGCGGCACGTGCGACCCTCGAAAAAGGCGCCAGGCAGCTGCTCGAGCGCGAAACACTCGACGAGGCGGATCTGGCCGTCCTGCGGCGCGAGCTGGACGTGACTGCGCTGCGTTGATCGCGGGCCGGCGGTAGGTGGTCGGCGAGAACGACGCGATCGCGCGACGGCTCGAGGAAGCCGCGCAGATGCTCGCCGAGCAGCGTGCGAACCCATGGCGGGTGCGAGCCTACGAGCGCGCTGCGCAGACGGTTCGCGAGCTCGGTGAGCCGGTATCGAGACTTATCGAGATGCGAGGTCGGAGCGCGCTGCTCGAGCTGCCGGGAGTCGGCGTGAGCCTCGCGAGCGCAATCGAGCAGCTCGCGAAGACCGGACGTCTGCCGCTGCTCGAGCGCCTGCGGCAAGAAGCCGATCCGCTCGATCTGCTGGCCTCTGTGCCGGGCATCGGCCAGCGCACTGCCGCCCGTATCCACGATCTGCTCGGCATCGACACGCTCGAGGAGCTGGAGGTTGCGGCCCACGACGAGCGCCTCGCTACCGTGGTCGGTCTCGGGCCCAAGCGCATCGCCGGTGTTCGCGATGCGCTCGCCGGCAGACTCGCTCGAGTGCGCCGCAGCTTCGACCAGGCGCACCGCGAACTGCCGGAAGTCGCCGAGCTCCTGGACGTCGACGCCGAATACCGGCGTGCGGCTGAGCGTGGCGAACTGCCGAAGATCGCGCCGCGGCGCTTCAATCCGCGCCACGAGGCCTGGCTGCCAATCCTGCACACCCAGCGCGGCGAGCGGCACTACACGGCACTGTTCTCGAACACGGCGCGGGCCCACGAGGCGGGGCGAACCCGCGACTGGGTGGTGCTGTACTTCGACGGATTCGAAGGCGAGCGGCAGTGCACCGTCGTGACCGCCATGCGCGGGGCGCTGCGGGGCCGGCGCGTCGTGCGTGGCCGCGAAGAGGAGTGCGCGAAGTTATACGGCCTGCCGGCTTCACGAGGCGCACGTCGCTGAGCGGAGCTGTCCGACCGATGCGGAAGCAGTGCGACGCAGACTCAGCCGCGAGCTCAACGCCGATCAGGTGCAGTACGAAGGCGCGGTCGACTAGCGCGGGCCGACCCCGATGGAGAGAACGCCGATCGTCGCGACCACGGATGCCCGCGCCACGGTCGGTAGGGTCGCCAGAGAGAAGGCGGCGCGGCTCGCGCCGCGACCCGTTGACTGTTCTGTCACCGATTCGTCGCAAGCCACAGAAAGAACCGCTGCTTGGTCAACTCGGAGGCGAGCACATACGCAAGTGTGATACCGAGCACTGCTGCGAGCAGTGTCGTTGGCATTGGCACCAGGCCGAACCACTGACCGAGAGGAGTCCAGGGCAGTACGATGGCCGCGGTCGCAACCAGCGCGCTCGTGACCGCCAGTACGTAACCCGGACGACTTTGCCAGACGGGCAGTCGAGTGCGGATCACCAGCAGCACGGCGACCTCGGTCAGCAGCGACTCGACGAACCACCCGGTGCGAAAAAGGTCAGGCTGCGCTGCGAACAGTCCGTACAGGATCCCGAAGGTCAACAGATCGAACACCGAACTCAGGACGCCAAATAGGATCATGAAATTGCGTACCTGCGCAATGTTCCAGGCGTGCGGCTGCCGAATCCACTCCGGGTCCACGCGGTCGCCGGCAATGGCCAGAGATGGCAGGTCGCTCAGCAGGTTGTTGAGAAGGATTTGCGTCGGCAGCATCGGCAGGAACGGCAGGAGGAACGACGCTGCCGCCAAGCTGATCATGTTGCCGAAGTTGGCGCTGGTGGTCGACAAGATGTATTTCAGAGTATTGGCGAAGGCAGTGCGACCGAGCACAACCCCGCGGCGCAACACCTCGAGATCGGCTGAGAGCAAGACGAAATCTGCCGATTCCCTGGCGACGTCTACGGCGCTCTCGACCGAGATGCCAACATCCGCAGCCCTGAGTGCCGGCGCATCGTTGATGCCGTCGCCGAGGAAGCCAACGCTCAGGCCATTGTCGCGCAGCGCGTGAACGATGCGTTCCTTCTGCTGAGGATTGATTCGCGCGAAGATCGTTGTGTCCCGGACGCGATCGCGGAGCTCGGCGTCGTCTAGACCTTCGATCTCGTCGCCGGTGCAGACAGTGGGATCGCGCATGCCGACGGCGCGGGCCGCGTGCAGCACGGCAAGCGGATGATCCCCGGAGACGATCTTGATATCCACACCGAGCTGCAGCAGTTCTTCGATTACAGCGCTGATGCCGGTCCGCGGCGGATCATCGAACAGCAGTAGTCCCTCGAAGCACAGGGACCGCTCGTCTTCGATGCCAAAGCCGGCGCGTAGCTCGACGGTCCGTGTAGCTACTGCCAGCGCGCGAAAGCCGCGCGCCAGATGCTGCTCGCAGAAGGAGAGCAGCGCGGCGCGGGCTTCTGCATCGAGAGGTCGCGAAAGGTCGCCGTCGCGCACGGAGGTGCAGGCCGCGAGTACGCTGTCGATCGATCCCTTCGTGATCATCTCCGCTTCCTGTGCGGAGCCGCGGTCGGTAGCCGGGAGAGGCCGTGTCGCGACGACCGTCAGGCGCCGTCGCTCGAAGTCGTAAGGTATCTCGTCGAGCTTGCACCGACCGGCAAGTGCACTCAGGTCGCCGCCCATCGAACGTCGGAGAGCCTCGTCGAGCGGATTCTGCAAACCGGTCTGGAGGCTTGCGTTGATGAAGGCACAGTCGCGCACGCGGGCGGAGTCGGCACCCTGCGCGTCGATGCAACCAGCCAGCGTTAACACGCCTTCGGTCAGAGTGCCGGTTTTGTCGGCGCACAGCACCTGAATGCTGCCAAGATTTTCGATCGCGCCGAGACGGCGGACGAGCACGCCCTGGGCCAGCATGTCACGAGCGCCGCGGGCCAGCGTGACCGAGAGTATCGTCGGCAGCATCTCCGGCGACATGCCGATGGCGAGTGCAATAGCGAACAGCAGAGCCTCGATGGGCGGCCGCGCGAGCATTGCACTGGCGGCGAACACGAGCACCACCAGCACGAGGATCAACTGCATGAGCAGCACGCCGAATCGACGCAAGCCCTGCTCGAAATCGGTCTGCTCCGGACCCAGCCGCAGGCGGCTCGCGATGCGCCCAAATTCCGTGTCGGCGCTGGTCTCGGCGATCAGCAGCGCACCGGTGCCGCTCGCAACCGACGTTCCCTGGAACGCGCAGCCGTCACGCCAGCCTGGGGCGTCGACGCGCTTCTGCACGGGCAGCGATTCGCCGGTCAGCAGTGACTCGTTGACGAACAGGTTGCGAGCCTCGATCAGGCGGCCATCGCCCGGAACGATGCTGCCGGCCCGAAGCTCGACGACGTCGCCGGGAACGATCTCGGCGACCGCACAGTCAACCCTCGCACCGTCGCGCCTGACCGTGCAGCGCAGCGTCAGGCGCTCGCGGAGCTTCTCCAGAGCCCGCGAGGCGCGGTATTCCTGCAGTAAACCGAGTAAAACGGATAAAGCCAGCATGACGATGACGAGAGTCGAATCGATCATGTCGCCAAGGAGCCCCGAGACCACGGCGGCGGCGGCAAGCACGAGCAGCAGGGGATTCGAGACCTGCCGCAATATCAACCTCGCTAGCGCCCACTGGGGTTCGAGGCGCAAAGCATTGGCGCCGAGCTCGGCAAGCCGTGCGGCGGCGTCTTGCGGATCGAGTCCGCTCGGCGAACTGCGCAGCCGTTCCAGAGCTTCGCTGGCGCGGCCGCGTTTCCAGCCTCGCTCGTGATCGAGTCGCGCCATGCCTATGCTCGCCGGCCGGATTGCGGACAGCCTAGGCGCGCGTTGCCGTGCGACGCATCAGGACTTGTGCGCGGTCGTGAGCCTCGTTCCGATCAGGTCCAGAACGCAGAACGCCGCGACCGTCATGATGCTGCCCAGCACGTCGAGGCCAAGCCTCGTACCCAGCACCGCCAGCGGGATCACCGCCTCCGGCAGCTGATCGAGGCCGGGCGCCGGCGCGCTCGATGGCAGATGCAGACGACGCTTGAGGAAGCTCGTTGCGAGATCGCCCGCCATGGCCAGCGCAGCGAACGCAAGGCCGACGAATGGCCCGCGGCCGAGCAAGGTCGCCGCAGCGCTGGTCGCGAGCATCGAGGCGACGAGGCCCCTCCAGGTCTTCGACGCGCCGAACAGCCGCTGGCCATCCTGCAGCGTGACGCCCGCATCGATCGGCCAGTCGGCACGCCGCCGCAGCGCTAGCCTCGCGAGGACCGGCGTTCCGTGAGCTGCACACAGTAGCAGCAGCGCTTCTGCCAAGGGCGCAATCAGGGGTAGATGCGCGTGTAGGGGTTGTAGGGCGGCGGCACGACCTTGTAGGTCGTCTGCAGGAAGGCGACGAGATCGGTGAGCTGTCGGACGGTCATGCGGTCGTTGAGCGCTGCGATTTCCATGAGTGACTGGCCCTCGGGCGCAACCTGTGCCGGGTCGGCGCCGACGGCGATCTTGTGCGAAGGATTGATGATGGCCGTGACGAGTTCTCCATAGCTGCGCACGATCGTCGTCTCGCCACCGAGCTTGATGTTCGCAGCGCCCGTGCCAGCGAACTTCGCGTCGATCCCCTCGACCTCGTGGCAGGTGTAACACCCCAAATCCACGAAGGCCTTCTTGCCGGCTTCCGGATCTCCGTCGGGAAGACGGAACCCACGCTCCGACTTCGGGTCATTGAGACCGCAAGCGGTCAGCAGCGCGGCGAGCGCGGCAGCAGCGAGAATCCTGTGCATGGGTCTCCTCCCAGTAGCGACATTTGCCAGAGAACGCTAGCGCGCGGCACGCGCAGCGGCGATACGCAACTATGCCTAGAAGGTCGAGTGCCGGGCTTAGCGCTCAGGCGTTGCGTCTGTCGCAGTCCTCCGCCAGTGCCTTGAGCCTGTCGGAAACGGTCACGGGGTACTCGCTGCGCGTCCTCAGCGAGAGAAGCGGGGCAGGCAGCCGCTCGCGCTCGCTGCGCGCACGATCACGAATGGTTGCGAGGTCCGGCGACGGCGCCACGCAAAGTCCGCCGCGCAGCACCGGTCGCAGCAGCGCTTCACCATCGCTGGACTCGCCTTCGATGCCGAGCACATCGCCACAGGCGGTACCATCGGCCGCCCGTCGCCGCCAGACCTGTTTCCGGCCAGGCCAGGTGGCTTTGCCGGTCGATCGTTTACGTCGTGCGATACCGTCGTACTCTTCGAGTTTGTAGGCGCAGTCGAGATACGGCGCATCGGCCGAGACGTCGAGACTCGTGCCAACGCCGAAGCCGTCAATTGGCGCTTCCTCGGCGAGCAAGTCCGCGATCGCGATTTCGTCCAGACCTCCGCTGCAGAAGATCTGCGTATCGTGTAAGCCACGCGAATCGAGTAGGCGGCGTGTCTGCCTGGCCAATGCGGCCAGGTCGCCGCTGTCGAGCCGGACCGCCCGCAGCATGCGCCGTCCGGAACGCGCCTGCTCGGCCACGGCCGCGTCGGCCGCTAGGGAAACGGCGCGCAGCGTGTCGTAGGTGTCGACCAACAGGGTGGTCGGCTTGCGGCTCGTGCGCAGGAAGTCGCGGAACGCATCGGTCTCGCGAGCATGCGCCTGTACGAACGAGTGCGCCATCGTACCGAACAGCGGGATCCCGTAATCGAAGCCGGCGCAGACCGTTGCCGTGCCATCGAAGCCGGCGATGTAGCTGGCGCGCGCGGCCCACAACCCGGCTTCGCCACCGTGCGAGCGGCGAAAACCGAAATCGACCAGCAGCCGTTCGCCGGCAGCGCAGCGGCAGCGAGACGCTTTGCTCGCGATCAGGGTCTGGTAGTGCAGAATGTTCATGATCCGGCTCTCGACGAGCTGTGCCGCGGGCAGCGCGGCCGCGATCCGCAGCAGCGGCTCGTCTGCGAAGCAGGGCGTACCCTCGGGCATCGCATCCACGTCACCATCGAACCGGAAGCCGCGCAGGTAGTCGGCCGCCGCTGTGCCGATGCACCCGCTCTGCCGCAGCCACCGCACTTCGTCGTCTGACCACGTGAGCGACTGCAGGTACTCGATCACGGTTTCGAGACCCGCGGCCACGAGATAGTTGCGCGTCGGCGGCAGCCTGCGCACGAAGAACTCGAATACGGCGGTACCGGTCATGCCGAGCTCGATGTACGAGTCCAGCATCGTGAACTCGTACAGATCGGTCAGCAGCGCAGCCCTCACGGCGCGGCGACGGCAGTCCGCGATCGTGCCCAGCTATGGGCGTCGGCGCCGGCGGCAACCATCGCCTCGAGTGCCCGATCGGAATCCCCGGCATGGACGTCGACGCCGCGGATCGCGTCGACGAGAACGGTGACGT
>CAZAWM010000167.1:0-7217 GCA_964488605.1 uncultured Steroidobacteraceae bacterium
TGAGTACGATGGCACCGGCGTCGCTGTTCGAGAATCCCTCGACCCGCGTGTACTCCTCACCGAAGCCGACGCAGCCGGATAGCAACACGATTGGCGAGGCAAAATCCATGCCGCAGAACCGGAAACGCAGCGGCGAAACGGACGGGGCGAAGGCGGCCGACATGGAACGATTATCGCCGAAACGGCCGCGGTCCGGCGCTAACATTCGGCCGATGTTCCATGTCGTGCTGTTCGAACCCGAGATTCCGCCGAATGCCGGCAACGCGATCCGGCTCAGCGCGAACACAGGCGTCGTACTGCATCTGATCAAGCCGCTCGGTTTCGACCTTGACCGCCGCTCGCTGCGGCGGGCGGGCCTCGACTACCGCTGGATGGCGCGAGTGCACGTGCACGCGGATATGACAGCCTGCATTGCGGCGCTGCAGGGCGCGCGCTGGATAGCCATCGAGACCGGCGGTGCGCGGCGCTACGACGAAATGCGGTACCTGCCGGGTGATGCGCTGCTGTTCGGCTCGGAGCGTCGCGGGCTGCCCCCGGCCGCGTTGCGGCTGCTGCCCGACACGGCAGTCGCCACCGTACCGATGCGCGCGGGTAGCCGGAGCCTCAACCTCGCCAACGCGGTGGCCGTGGTCGTCTACGAGGCCTGGCGCCAGAACGGCTTCGCCGGGGCGGCGGGGCCGCTGGCTCCGTTGTCTCGGGCGTGAGCGTGTTGGACAGCCAGATAAAGCCGTGACGATCCATCGACATCGCGGGCTCGCCCGACGCGATGGCACTGGGCAACCATTCACCCGGCGCCTTGCCGTGGAAGGGCGTTAAGTCGTCTCGCCTTCCTGCTGGAGCGCATTCCGTAAATCAACCAGGAAGCGCGCTGCTTCGGCACCATCTATGGCGCGATGGTCATAGGACAAAGACAGCGGCAGCAGCAGCCTGGGCACGATCGCCTCGCCAACGCAGGAGGGCCGCAGGCGTGCCTGGCACAGACCAAGAATCGCGACGTTGGGTGGATTGATGATGGGAGTGAAACCCGTACCCCCGTTGGTACCGAGGTTCGTGATCGTAAAAGACGCTCCTTCCATGTCCTGAGGCGTCAGACGACCTGTACGGCCGCGCTTCGCGAGATCATCGATGCGCAGCGCCAGTTCCACGGCGTCGCACCGATCCGCATCGGCAACGACGCCGACCAGCAGCCCCTGCGGAGTCTCTATCGCGACGCCGAGGCGAACGTACTGCTTGAGGACCAGCGATCGCCCGTCTGGCGAAAGCGATGCGTTGAAGCAGGGGTGGCGCCGCAGAGTCACTGCGGTCGCACGGGCGATGTAGCCCAGCAAAGACGGCCGGCGCCCTGCCGCAGCATCAGCGCGCCGGCGAGCATCGAGCGAGGTTATATCGGCTTCCTCATGGTGCGTCACATGCGGAATCTGAGTCCAGGCCGCGTGGAGACGCTGTCCGGCAATTTGCCGGATTCTCGACAGTGGTTGCTCGCTGACAGCTCCGAACGGGTCCCGGTCCGTCATCGCAGCTCCCTTTTGAGCACCTTTCCGCCCGCATTACGAGGCAGCGCGTCGATGAAGCGGAACTCCTTCGGAACCTTGTATGCCGCCAGCGTCGCGCGGCAGTGTGCGTCAAGGTCGCATGCCGCGACGTGCATACCGTTCTTGACGACGACGAAGGCGCGCAACGCCTCTCCCCAGCGGTCGTCGCTGATACCGACCACCGCGGATTCGCGAACAGCCGGATGCTGATTAAGTACTTCCTCGATTTCGCGCGGATAGACATTGATGCCGCCGGTGATCACGACGTCCTTTTTGCGATCGACGATGTAGTAGAAGCCATCGTCGTCCTGTCGTGCCAGATCCCCCGCCGAAACCCACTCTTGACGGCGCGCGAGCGCTTCTTCCTCGGGTTGTCGCCAGTAGCCTGCAAAGAGATACGGCGAGGTCGAGTACAACTCACCCACCTCACCGCGCGGCACCTCGCGACCGTCAGCATCGAGCAGGCGAACGCGATTCAGCGCGAAAGCCGGCCCGACACTATGCCGCTTGGTCAGTTGGTACTTGGGCCGCAGATTGGTGACGATGCCGGCTTCGGTCGAACCGTAGGTCTCATGCAACAGGCCTGGGCCCCAGTAGTCGACGATGCGCTCCTTCATGGCCTGCGGCAGGGCCGCTGCGTTGGAGATGATGGCTCGGAGAGAACCCGCGCCGCCGCGATATCGAGCCAGCGTTTTGGACTCGAGCGCGAAAATGCTCTGGAAGTGAGTCGGGACCATGAAGACGCCCGTGAACGGTTCTTTTGCAAGACGTCGGACGACGAGTTCCGGATCGAATTTCGCGAGCACGTCGACCGTACCCCCGAAATACAGGCTCGCCATGATAAATGCGAAGCCTGCACCATGTGCCATTGGTGCAATGCCCAGCTGCACATCATCGGGCCCATAGCAGCCGTACTCCATCGCCATGCCATGAAAGGTCAGCGTGCGTGAACGGTGGGAGATCATGATGCCTTTCGGGCGACCGGTCGTGCCGGAGCTGTAAACGAGCGTGAAAGGGTCGGACTCCGAGACGGTTGGATCGGGCCCGATAGGCGTTGCCGAATCGCGCCAGCGGTCGAGCTCGGCGCCGATCTGGACGACACGCTCGATGCTGGCCAACCTGGCGGCGTGCGCGACCGCGGCTAGCGTCTCATGCACGAACAGTATGCGCGCGCCGCAATCGTCGCAGGCCGCGGTCAGCTCATGCGCCGTCGAGCGGGGGTTCAAGGTTGCCGCAATCGCACCAAGGTCCGAAATGCCGGCAATCAACTCCACATACTCGAGACAATTCGGCGCCAGAATCGCGATGCGGTCCCCACGCCGAATGCCCGCTGCGCGCAGCGCGCCCGCAACTCGACCGGCCCTACCGGCGAGGTCCTCGTAGGTCAGCTCTCGTCCCTCGCACCGAACTGCAGTCTTGCGCGGATGCCGTGCCGCCACCGCGCGCAACCCCCCCGACAGGAGCAGCTTGCCGAAGACCGATCTGTCACTCAACGCCGCACTCCGCTGGGCCTGCGACCCGGCAGTCGTGTAAAGAGGCGCAGTGCGTTATCGCGCATCAGCCGTCTGTGCGACTCCTTCCGCAGATTGAGCGCGGCGATGTCTGCGACGGCACGCTCCGGATCGATCACCGGCCAGTCCGTGCCGAAGAGCACCTTGTGACTTCCATAAGTGTTGGCGTAATGCACGAACTGCGGTGGCCAATGCTTGGGGGCGTAGGCATCGCCCGCCAGGTAGATGTTATCGTGCTTCCAAGCCATCGAGATTGCCTCGTCAGTCCACGGCACGCCGATGTGAATCCCGATCAACGTGAGCTGCGGAAAATCGATCGCGACCGTATCAAGGCAAATCGGGCGGCCCACGGAGGGCAGACGCCGCTTGCGCGAATAGACGAGGTTGTGACCGATCTGCATCATGATTGGAACGCCGAGCTCGGTGCAGCGCGCGTAGATCGGGTAATAACGTGCGTGATCGGGCGCCAGCCCGAACCAGTGCGGATACAGATGAGCACCGACGAAACCTAGCTCGTTGATCGCGTAGTCGAGGTCTTTCAATTGCGCGATGCCGCGCGTCGGATCGACGCCGGCGAGCCCAGAGAAGCGATCTGGGTGGCGCGCGCAAATCCGATGCACGCGTTCGTAGGGCATCTCGAACGAACCCGCGACGTTCCGATCCCCAGCCCGCACGGCGATCAGCAGCGAGCGCTCTATTCCGGCACGGTCCATTCGGCGCAGGTACTCGCTGACCGTCACGCCGCCCCACAGCCGGCGATCCATGCGCACCTGGCGCTTGAATTGCCGATCGAGTCCGCTCTGTCCCCGTCGCACCGCCTGTGGATCGTAGAGGTTGCAAACGATGTCTATGTAGCCAGCCACCTTCGGCCCTCCAGTGCGACACATCTATCCACAGCCGGTGCGAGACCCTCAAGAGGAAACGCGCCTACAAAGACACTTTAGGTTCATATACGTGAACTCACAGTACACCTATCTGCTTGACGTTGGTATGTCTGCGGCGTAAACGTCGAGCGTGGCCGCAGGTCGGCCCCAGCTCTATTCGGGGGGTTATCATGTCGTCGCACGTACGAGTACCAGCCGTCTTCCTCGGGGTGATGCTCGGGGTCCTCACTCCGTCGGGCTGGGCGCAAAAGGCAGAGTCGTCCGAGGCGCTCGAGGAGGTCGTGATCACCGCGGAGAAGCGCGAGAGCACTGTCCAGGACACACCGATATCGATAGCTGCCTTTTCGGGCGATGACCTTGCCAAAGCAGGTGTCGTTTCCACGGCGGCGTTGCCCACTTTGGTGCCTGGCCTGAACGTTCAGAGCGAAGTGATCGGCAAAGTCGTCATTCGTGGTGTCGGCACCGAGAACTTTACGGTCGGAAGTGATCCTGGTATCGCGATTCATCAGGATGGTGTCTATCTAGCCCGCTCCTCGACTTCCATATTCGAGTTTTTCGATACTCAGCGCGTCGAAGTGCTGCGCGGTCCGCAAGGCACGCTTTATGGACGTAATGCGACGGGTGGCGTGATCAACATCATTTCGAACGAACCCGGTGAAGGGTTCGGCGGCTATGGCCGCCTTGATCTCGGAAACTATGCCAAGCGTCGTCTTGAAGGCGCCATCAACGTGCCGTTCGCCGACACCGCCTCAGGCCGTTTGTCCGTGCTGTACGCAGAGCGCGACGGCTTTACGGAAAACAAGATTGCCGGCGCGAATCAGCGCGGCATCGAGGATCTAGACAACCAGGATCTGTGGGCGGCGCGTCTGCAGTTCAAGTACGCACCCAACGAAAGTTTCGCGGCGCTGCTTGCAGCGAGCGTGAGCCGCGACGACAGCAATCCTCCGCCGTTCAAGTACTTTACCGATGTCGCCGGCAACCGCCTGCCCTGGGCGGGGCCTATGGACCAGCTTCTGCCCGACCTGCGCGAAGTTGCGCACGGCTATGAGCAGACCGTCCCGGGATCTGCCCGCACCGCTCCGAGCATCGGGCGCGCTAATACCTCCGGCGCCCACGCGAAGCTGAGCTGGGACCTTGGTTGGGCTCGACTGATGTCGCAGACTGCGTACCGCAAGACGGAATTTTCTTGGCTCAATGATGGCGACGGGCTCGATCAGTTCTTCGTGACGTATTTCCAGGACGACGAGTCGAAGCAACTCACGCAGGAGTTCCAGCTGTCCAGCACCGGCGCGGGTCGACTCGAATGGATCGTCGGCGCGTTTTACCTCGATGAAGAGAGCACGCAGTTCGCCGGGTTGGCCTTCAATATCGGCATCCCTCCGCCAGGCATCAACGGTATTCTGATCGACGGGGAGTCGAACACTAAGTCCTACTCCGTCTTTGCGCAGGGCACATGGTCATTCTCGGATCGCATGCGCGGCACGCTCGGTGTCCGCTACACCAAAGACGACAAAGACGGTGATCTCGTGTACAACCTTTTCGGTGGACTGCTACCACCACCAGGGCCGCCGGGGACGTCCTGGTCCGACGTTCTGAACGACAGCTGGAGTGCGGTGACTCCGAAAGTCGGCGTCGACTACGACTTTACGGACGACATCATGGGTTACCTTTCTGCGACCCGTGGCTTCAAGAGCGGCGGTTTCAATCTAATTGCCCCTCAGTCGCCCTACGAGCCGGAGTTTCTGTGGAACTATGAACTGGGTCTAAAGACTCGTTTCGCCGACGGCCGCGTCATCGCGAACTTCGGGGCTTTCTGGTACGACTACAAAGACATGCAGGTCGGCAAGATTGTCAATCTCTCCGACGTACTGACCAATGCCGCAGAGTCGACTCTCAAAGGTATCGAGGCAGAGGTGCGAGCGCGCCTCGGGTCGGGATTCGAACTCAATCTCGGAGCCTCCATCCTCGATGCAAAGTACAACGAGTTCCTGACCGAAGATCCGGCCATCAACGCCGCACCCGCGCCGCTGGGACCAAATGCAGGAGCCTGTGAGCGCCGCGACACGACGCCCGGCGCCGGGAATCGCAGTGTGTCGCTGGAAGGCTGTCGGCTACGCCGCGCGCCACGTTTCTCCGGCAACCTTGGTCTCTCCTGGAGCGGTTCCGTGGGTGCAGGGACGCTCGGCGTCCGCGGCGACTTCGCGTACAAGAGCAAGCAGTACTTTACGCAGTTCAACCGCGAGACCGTATCGCAGGACAGCTATGGCTTACTGAACCTTCGCGTGACCTATACCGGTGCCAGCGAACGCTGGTCGATCACCGCTTGGGCGGATAACCTGACCGACAAGGATTACTTCTCAACCGTGCTCGAAAGTGGCGTGCCGCCGCCGGGCACGCTTGTCGCTCAGGCCATTGTCGGTGCACCGCGCACCATCGGGCTCGGTCTGCGTTTCGATTTCTGACCCGTCACGGGGCTCCGGGTATGGCATGGTTCTGGACGAAAGACGGCACGCCTCTGCATTACATTGACAGCGGGTCGGGGTGTCCAGTGGTGCTGCTACACGCATTGATGTACTCGGTGCGGTACTTCTGGAAGCCGCAGATCGCGCCTTTGTCCCGGGGTTGTCGCGTAATCGCCCTCGACATGCGCTGGCATGGCGAATCCGGCAAGCCTCTCGGACCTTACACGATCGATCGCCTTGGCGACGATCTCGACGAGTTGATCAAGGGGCTGAACCTGCGAGACGCCGTGTTGCTTGGAGTCGCACTGGGCGGCATGGTAGTCCTAAACCGACTGCGCCGTTATGGCAGTTCAGGCGTCAAGGCGATCGCGATCTGCGACATGACTCCACGTCTGACCAACGCGCCGGGGTGGGAGCATCCGACGTTTGGCCATTTCCCGCCTGAAGCCGCGGCAGGCTTCGGCGCGGGCGTACGCGCCAGTCGCGCCGGACTCAAGGATTTTATTGCGATGGGCTTCGCGACGGTCCCCTCTGAGGCTCATCTGAACGACATGTACGCCGAATCATTTCTGACGCCGACCGACGCCGTAGCCGATCTCTGCGACGACATGGTCAGGCAGGACTTGCGTGCACAGCTGCCGGCGATACCGGTGCCTACGCTCTACATGTACGCCACGAAGAACAACAAGATCCTACCAACCCCAGTGGGTCGATGGATGCAAACCCAAACGCCGGGCTCACGGCTAGTCGAGTTCGAACGTGGCGGACACAACTTCACGCTGGAAGAACCGGACAAATTCAATGCCGAGTTGCTGGCGTTTGTGCGCG
>CAZAWM010000168.1:0-2515 GCA_964488605.1 uncultured Steroidobacteraceae bacterium
CATCGCCATCGCAGCCTTCGTCACTTGGTGGCTCTAACGAGTCCGGACCCTAGTGACCACCAACCGATATTGCCGACACATGACGTCCGTTCGCATCGCGGCCGAGTTGCAGCACGACGGCGACCGTCGCCCGCACATAGGCGAGGATATCGCCGCGCTGGAGCGTCGAACCGCCCTCAAGCACCAGCAGCGCAAGCTGCTCAAACGCGCGATCGGTGCTGTCGGCGTGGATCGTCGTCATCGATCCAGGATGGCCCGTGTTGATCGCGCGTAGGAAGGCGAAGGCTTCCCTTCCGCGCAGTTCGCCGAGAATGATACGGTCGGGACGCATGCGAAGCGAGGCCGACACGAGGTCGTTCGCGGTCACTGCTGCCTCGCCGAGCGCGCTGCGCGCGGCAATCAGGCCGACGGCATTCTCGTGTTCGAGCTTAATCTCGGGCGTATCCTCGATCAGGACCAGCCGTTCCTCAGCCGGTATCTCGCGGATCAGTGCCCCCAGGAAGGTTGTCTTACCCGACGAGGTGCCGCCAGAGATCAGAATGTTGAGGCGGCCGCGTACCGCTTCACGTAGGGCCGTTGCAACATCGCCGCTTTCGACGAGCGCGCGAACGCGCTCGATCGTCGAGGATTGCCCCAATCCGGCCTTTTTGACTGCGCGAAACGCATCGGCAGCGACATAGTCGTCGAGCGAGAAGTCGGCCACCACATGTTTGCGGATGGCGACGGCGATCTCACCGCGCGTCGCGGGCGGAACTACAATCTGGATGCGCGACCCGTCGGGGAGACTGGCCGACAGCAAAGGATACTCGCGGCTGATGCCCTGATGGCTGAGCGCGGCGACCTGCCGTGCGAGCCTTGCGAGCAGCGCGGCGTCGAGCTCAGCTACGTGGTGGCGTTCGATCGCACCATTGAGCGACTCGGTCCAAAGCTCATTCGGCCGATTGATATAGATATCGGTAACGTCGGCACGGTCGAGTGCGAAGGATAGCGGCGCCAGATAGCTCGCGAGATAAACGCGGTCGGCGACGACCAATGATGTCATGGCACCATGTCGTCCCCGGTGAAGTCGAGATCGCGCGCGACGAAGACGCTGATGCTCGTCCCCTGCCGGACGCTGAGCGTCGGCGGGATTTGCGTTGCCTGCGTCGTCCCTCCCGCTCCCGGCAGCGATCCGGGAAGCGCGATCACGACCGAGTCGCCGGCCGAGCGCGCCGCGAGATTGCCGCCGATGATCATCGCGGTCTGGAGGATTGAACCCGCAAAGCGCTCAAAAAAGTGGCTATTGACCCTGGCGCGGACCCCGCCGACGCCGACCGGGTCCGTTGCGGGCGATCCGACAGCTATCGTCACCCCATCCGGACGGATGAGCCGTGTCCAGTTGACAAAGGCGCGCTTCTGGCCGGGGTTGGTATCGGACTCGTATTCGCCGACAAGACGGCTACCGCGCTGGACGAGCGCGCGCGCGAACCCTGCCCCGCTCGAGTTCATCGCCGTTTCGAGGACAGCAGGGATCAGCATGCCCTGCGGCACGGTCGTCGCGCGGTTGGCAATCGACCCGGCGCGGCTGCGTGCCACTGAGGCAGGCTGCGCCGCTCCGCTCACCGCTGCCGGGGCGCCATCGGCTGCGGTAGGGCGCGCGGGTGCGTCGACCACAAGGATCGGGCCGCTGCTGCTGCGCGGCGCTGGCAGGGTATCGATTGGAAGCGTGTAGGCAGGCGGCGGCGCGAGCGGATAGGCAGAGACCTGCGGCGCCGCTGCAGGACGCGCCTGCAACACTGCGGTGTCTGCGGCCGGGGGCTGCGAAAGAACCGGCGGCGCGATAGCAGCGCGTGGCACTGGGGGGATGTAGAGCGGCGGCGGGGCCACGGATTGCTGGGCGAGGTCGGCGTTCGTCGGACGCACCGCGGGTGCCGACAGCGTGCGGCGGCGCGCGTCGAGCACCGAGAAGAGTAGCAGTGCCGCAACCACTGCGCCGATCGCGATCGCCGCGCTCGAAAGCCCGGCGCGCGGGCGCGCAACCCTCGGCATCGCGCCGCGCTCAACCGGAGCATCTGGAACGGGTGCCTCTCGGCCAGGCGTACTCATGACGCATCGTCCTTCGGCAGATAGCGCTTTGCGCGCGCGGTCTTGCGATCGATACGGAACAGGAGCTCGGCATGGACGCTGTCGATCACATAGAGAGGCCCGCGCATATTGCCGTTGGCGAGCCGCTCGCGGCCATGCTCGTCGATGAAGAAGACCGCGGGAAGCGCCACATCGGCAGGCCATTCGATATAGGTCCGGTTGCCGTCGTCGTGAAGCCGCATGGGCCACAACGACCGCGTCCCAAGCAGCCGGTAGAGGCCGACAGGATCGACGCTCGCCGTCGGCACCTGGGCAACATGCCCGGCTTCTTCGGCCGGATAGCGGAACCGCACCTCATAGGGCGGGGCGCCGTTGGAAGGCACGAGGTCGAAGGCGTAGAAGCGCGCGCTGGTAATGACGGTCATATTGGTGCTGACTCCGCCTTGCGAGG
>CAZAWM010000168.1:2525-6711 GCA_964488605.1 uncultured Steroidobacteraceae bacterium
GCTTTGGCTCGGCGCCACCTGCCAGGCGGCGCTGTCGCCGATCGCGACATGCTGGATCACTTCGTCGGGGGCGAGCGCAATCATCACCTGATAGCCCGGCGCGCCTTCGATTTCGACGACCTGGTCGCGGCGATAATCGATCGTCTGCATGCGCGCGTCGCCATAGCCCGGCTGCGGGCGCACCTGCGCCGCGGCACCGGGCGCTGCCAGCACCAAGAACGCCGCCAAAGCGAATCGGCCTGTCATCGGCGAACCGCGACCGGCTGGGCAGCGTTGGAAGCCGGTGCCACCTCCGGTGTGGTGGCCGTCGTGCCCGGCGCCAGGATTGCCCGACTGGGGAGCGCTTCGGCGCTCTTGCGATAGCTTGTCACTTTGAACCCGAGGGGGTTCACCATGCGGTCGGCGACACTCATGGGCTCGCCGCTATATTCAAAGCGGACAATCGCGACCCACGGCTGTACTGGCGTCGCCTGGCCGCCAGCGTCACGACGCTGCGTTTCGAAACGGACCATCGCGCTCTTATCACTCATCGGCGTTACGCTCTTTACCTCGACATCGATGCGCGCGCTGCGCGGCAGCCGCACGAGCGGGCTGTCGGGGTTCGAGACCTGAATGCCCGAGATATAATCGTCGCGCGCCCTCGCTGCGGACCAGAGCGCGACCTTGCGATAGTCGCTCTGGATAAGGTCGATATCGAAGCCTTCGCGCGCGATGACATATTGGACGAGGAAGGATTGGGTGAGCGCGCGCTCGCGGGAGATCACGTCCGGCTCAAGCGGTTTCAGCGGCTGGACAAAACCCGTCTGGCGATCGACGAGCAGCGTATAAGGTTCGACCGTCTTGAGCGGGGTGAGGAACAGGAGCGCCAGGGCCTCGCACACCGCGATTACCGACGCCGCGCCCGCGACCCACCAGGCGGTGCGGCGCGAGGCGCGCAGGGCATCGGCCTGGTCCTTCGCCCAGCTGCCGGCTTCGGCAAAATAAGCGTCGAGCGCTTCGCGGCCGGATTTCTTCATGATTGTCGGTCTCTGGCAAGGGCGCGCGCGGAAATGCGGTGGCGGGTGCGGCGCGTGGAGGCTTGCTCCGCCGACGAAGGGGCGGTGCGCTCGGCTCGGTCGCGGTCGGCGATGCTGCGGACGATGAATGCGGCGCGCGACCCGCCCGTACCCTCGGCGGCGAGCGCCTCACGGCGCTGGGTGATGGCGACTGCATCGGCGATTGCAGCGGCGCGCGAGCGGCTTTCGATCGGCGCGTGCAGAGCGACCGGCGAGCGGGAGCCTTCGGCGCGCGACGCGCGGTCGGCGAAGTCGCGGTCGGGAGAAACGCGCATCCACGCTGGGATATTAAGGTTCAAGGCCAGGCGGCTGACGATGAACAGAGCAGACGCAAGCGCGAGTCCAAAGATCGTAACCGCGGTGAGCAACTGTGCGGGCGCGCCGATGATGTCGAGCCCGGCGCCGCGCCGGGCGAGCAAGGTGGCAAGCCAGGGCTCGAGGAAGGCAAGCGTGACGCCGAGCGTGATCGCGATGGCAAGGCTGCCGAGTGCGCTGCCGATCAACGCCTTCAGCCAGCCAGCGAACAGTCCACGTGTTCCGTCGAAAAGCAGGAAGGCCGCGAACAGCGGCGCGAGCGCCAGCAACAGCCCGGCGACGATCCGCACCACGGCGAAGGAGGCGATCGTCGCGACGAGGAAAATCACCCGCGCGAACCCAATCGCGAAACTGTCGAACCCGATGAAAGGCTGCGGCGGCACCGATGGCATAGTGGGTTGCCCGTCCGGCCCCAGCGGCACCGGGCCGACGCCTTCGATCGCCAGGATCTTGAGCGCCTGATCGACGCCATCGATTCGCTCGACCATCCCGCCGCTGCTTCCCGGGAGGCTCGCCGCGCCGCCGATCGTCGCGGCAAGCTCGGCGGGCGCGCGCAGGATGATATCGTAGACGAGGATCTGATAGGCAGGTCAACTCATCGCGAGCATGAGCACGAGGCCGATCTTGACGAAGGTCAGCACACCTTCGCGCACCGTTGGCGTATGCCCGAGCAGCATCCGGTAGCCGAGGAGCGCAATCAGCAGTGTGACCATCCCGGTGAGCAGCACCGACGCGGGCGATCCGGACGCCGCAAGCGCCGCATAGCCGCCCGCACCGATCGCCTGCGCCTGGCAGTCGAGAAAAGTAAGCAGACTCGGCGCGAAGCTTTCAGGCGAAGGGAAGGAACTGCAGACGGCCATTGTCATGCGCGCATCACGAGCCTGTCGTACCAGGTCTCGGGCGCGTCACCATGTTCGGCGCGGAGTTCGTCGAGGATGCGCACGGTGCGCTCGCGCCCCGACAGAATGGTAAGCAACTCATGCTCGCCGGAGAGGTTGAGGCGCGCGACGACGCTTTCATGACCATGCTTGACGAGGAAGCAATGCGCGCTGTCTGGGAGCGAGCGCACGAGTTCATATTCATGCGGGGTGAGTCCGAACCCGCCGACATAATCCTCGGCGCGCGCTTTGGGGTTCGCCATGAAGATCTGCGTGGCCGCCTGCTCAATAATTGCGCTTGCGATCCGGCTTTCGAGCGCGTCCTGTGCGCTCTGCGTTGCGAAGCCGACGATACCGTTCCGTTTGCGGATCGTCTTTTCCCAATCCTTGATCCGGCGGACGAAGACATCGTCGTCGAGCGCCTTCCAGCCTTCGTCGACGACGATGATCGTCGGACTCCCGTCAAGCCGCTCCTCGACCCGGTGGAAGAGATACATCATCGCCGGAGTCCGCACCGCCGGATCGTCGAGAATTTGCGTCATGTCGAACCCGACCGAGCGCGCCGACAAGTCGGTCGCATCCACCTCATTGTCGAAGAGCCACGCGCGCTCGCCATCGTCCCACCAGGGCCTCAGCCGTGACCAGAGGTCGCCGGCGTTCGGCCGATGCCCACCGCGGAATAGTTCGACAATATGGCGCAGGCGCCGGTGATGTATCGGTTGGGCATAGTTGGCATCGACCGCGTCCTTGATCTCGGCCAGTTCCTCGACGGTCGCGCTGCCCGCAAGCAGCGCGAGCCAGTCGATCAGGAACTGGCGGTTGGCGGCGCTATCGTCCAGCTGGAGCGGGTTGAGTCCCGATGGCGTGCCCGGGCGCAGCACGTCGTAACGCCCGCCAATCGCGCGGATGAACAATTCGCCGCCGCGGTCCTTGTCGAAGAAGACGATGCGCGGATCGAACCGCCGCGCCTGCGCGAGCAGAAAATTGAGCGCGACCGTCTTGCCTGACCCCGACGGGCCGATGATCGTGAAGTTGCCAAGGTCGCCTTGGTGAAAATTGAAGAAATAGGGGCCGGCCGCGGTCGTCTCGAAAAGCGTGACTGCATCGCCCCAATGATTACCCGACCCTTGACCGAGCGCGAAATTGTGACCGCTGGCAAGCCCTGCGAAATTGCCTGTCGAAACCAGGCCCCGCCGCGCGATGTACTTGAAGTTTCCGGGAAACTGCGCCCAGAAGGCGGGTTCGAGCGCAATATCCTCGCGCACCGCGATGATCCCGAGATCGGCGAGCGTCGCCTGCACCTCCGCAACGCCGGCATCGACCTCGGCGGGCGAGGCGCCGCGAACCGCAATGGTCATATGATGTTCGCCGAACCCCGACCGCCCTGCAGCGACCTCGTCCTTGGCGTCCGCAAGCTCAGCGCGCAGGCTCAGCGCCTCATCTTCCGCCGACCGCATTCGCCGAAGCGTCAGATTCATCCGCTCCAGCGCCGCCTGACGCTCGACGAAGCCGAAGGATTGCGCGACATTGATTTCAAAGGGCAGGCGCAGCAGTTCGTCGAACATGCCGGGACTCGTCTGCCCTGGATAATCCTTGATCGATACGAGACCCAGAAAGCTGCGTTCGGCCTCGCCCGCGGGGCCGAGCTCGACTGTTTCCTGCCCGAAGCTGACGCGTCGGTCCGGAAGGTAGGCGCCGATATCCTGTGTCGGCAGCAGGACCGGCCGATTCTCGCCATTGTAGAGTGTCGAGAAGAATTCAAGCGGTTCTGAACAGAGCCCCGCCTTGCCTTCGTAGACACCGAGCAGCGCCGGTTCATAGCTGCCGAGCGCCGCCATAAGCGCCTCGCGTGCGGTATCGAGCTGGCGCACCTCGTGCGTAACGGTTTCGCCGGTACTGCGCGCACCACCGAGCCTTCCGCGCAGACCATCGAGCAGG
>CAZAWM010000168.1:6721-7206 GCA_964488605.1 uncultured Steroidobacteraceae bacterium
CCGACGCGCCCTTGTAGCGGACGGCGCACAAGTGTCAGATAAAGGTCGTTGACGAAGAGCTGGCGCCGCCCGAGCCGCGCCTGCCATGCAGCATCGAGCTTCGCCGAAAAGGGATCGGCGAAGCTGCCGTTGAGCGCAACGTCGACGCGGCGGCGGAGGACATGATGATAAAGCGCGAAGCGCGACGAACCGATCGATTGCAGCATCATGTCGCGCAGCCGCTTGCGATAGTTGATCTCCTCGGTGTCGGCGGTCTCGAACAGGAGGCCGCGAAGGCCGATGACCTGCATCAGCAGACCGTCGCGCGTGGCGACAGTATGATCGTCGACGTGGTGGCTAAACGGCAGGTGGCGCCCGGCGGGCGCCTCTCTTGCAACGATTTTCGGTGAAGATGCTAGGGCCGGTAGGAGTTGCATCGCCAGATCGCAAAATTGCGCACGCGTGGGCAGCGGCCGACCCTTGCCAGCCAGAGGTCGAAGAAGCGC
>CAZAWM010000169.1:0-3879 GCA_964488605.1 uncultured Steroidobacteraceae bacterium
GGCCGCCGCAGGTAGAAACAGCAGGTTCGCCAGACCGATTCCGTAAACCGTTGCGGTAAATGCCGCGGCGATACCTGCGCCGAGCTTGGACGGGTCCGCGAGGTTCTGCATCACCGCCATCAGGCCGAGCACGGCACCAATGATGCCAAGCGTCGGTGCGTACACCCCCATGCCCTCGAACACCTTCGCGCCCGCCAGGTCAGCGTGCTCGCGGACACCGAGCTCCACTTCCATGATCGAGCGGATCTGCTCAGGCTCGGCGCCGTCGACCACCAACTGCAGTCCCTTGCGAAGAAAGGGATCGGATTCGAGATCGATCTGCGGCTCGAGTCCGAGCAGGCCCTGCTTGCGCGCGAGCTGGCTCCACTCGACGACCTTGCGAATGATCGCCTGCGCATCGACGCGCGGGGGTCGCAGCACCCAGACGAACATCCGCAGCCCATGACGCAGCACTCGTAACGGTGTCTGCACGAGGATCGCTGCGAGTGTACCGACTACGACGATCATGAATGCGGCCCCCGAGAGCAGAGCGGATAGCCCTGCCCCTTTCAGGATCGAGCCGACCGCTATAGCCAGCACCGCAAACAGGAAGCCGACGAGAGTGAGCACGTCCATCGCTGTGCTCCGCGCGGCCTACACGCCGAGATCCGACAGCAGGTTGTCGACGTCGCGCTGAGCGTGCAGTCGGCTGGCGTCATTCACGCCCGGTACGGCGGGACCCGATCCGCGGGGATCCTCGCGCGATCCCAGCCGCGAGCCATCCGGTCTCCCGCCTCCGAGCCGCCAAAGTTCCCCGAGCGCCTGCTCCAGCTCGCGCACGAGTTCCATCACACTGCGAATGATCTGGCCCGTCAGATCCTGGTACTCCTGCGCGAGCAAGGCCTCTGCGAGATTGCCGCGCACCTCATCCATGTCCCGTATGGTTTGCCCAAGCAGGGCGTCGAGCTCGGCGGCCGCCGGGCTATCGCCCTCACGCAGCCTCTTCTGCAGCGCGCGCGCCGAGGTGGCCACGGTCGCCAGCGGCGGACCGCTGCGCTCGATCAGGTCCAGTGTGCGGTGGGCCGCCGCCTCCGTCAGGCCTAGCACCTGCTCGAGCCTCGCGCGGGCATCTGGCATCTCTCGTCGTGCGTAATCGATCAGGCGCGAATCGATGCTGAAGCGCTCGAGCGCTCCCTGCAGATCCCGCGTGATTCGTCGCAGGCTCTCAAGCATTACGGCCGGCATGCCCGTGCCGGACTCGGCCCGTCGCGCGAGCACATCGGCGAGCGCCGCGTCGAATGCTGCTTCGTCGCCTCTACCGTATGCAGTGGCGAGCCGCGCGAGAGCCCGCTCGAGGAACCGCGACTGGTCTGCGAGCGCCTTCATCGGCCGCTCACCCGGCCGCGCGGGCCGCAAGGATCTTGTCGATCTTCTCCTTGAGCGTCACGGCCGTGAAAGGTTTGATGACGTAGCCGTCGACGCCGGCCTGCGCCGCCTCGACGATCTGCTCGCGCTTGGCCTCGGCCGTGAGCATCAACACGGGCAGTTTCGCGAGATTAGGGTCAGACCGGACCTGGCGTAATAGCTCGAGGCCGTGCATCCCCGGCATGTTCCAGTCCGTGATGAGCAAGTCGAACTTGCCGCTGCGCAATAGCGGCAGCGCGGTGTTGCCATCGTCCGCTTCAGTGACGTTCTGGTAGCCGAGATCGTGCAGCAGATTCTTGATGATCCTCCGCATGGTCGAGAAGTCATCGACGACCAGGATAGTCATGTCGGTACTCATACCGATCCCGCTTTCAGGCGTGCTCGTCCACCCCGTCGCGCCAGTCGGCGAGCCTGGCCTTCAGGCGGCTCAGCGCCTGGCCGTGCAACTGGCAGACTCGCGATTCGGTCACCTTGAGCACCGCGCCGATCTCCTTGAGGTTCAGCTCGTCCCGGTAGTACAGTGACATCACCAGCTTCTCCCGCTCAGGCAGCTCACCGATGGCCCGTGCAAGGGCTTCGCGGAAACTCTCATCGGCCGCCTCGCGGAAAGGATCGAAACTGTCGTCGCCGCGCTCTGCGATTTGGACATCCTCGAGACTCGAGAGCTGGCAGTTCGCCGCGTCCTGCACCACACGGTGATAATCGTCGAGCGGCATGCCCAGTTTCGCGGCGATCTCCGTGTCTCTGGCCTCACGGCCGGTCTCCTTCTCCAGTTCACGTATCGCCTGCGCGACTTCCCGAGCCTTGCGATGTACGGATCGCGGCGCCCAGTCGAGCTTGCGCAACGCATCTATCATCGATCCGCGTATGCGGATCCCAGCATAGGTCTCGAAGCTCGCGCCGCGTCCGACGCTGAAGTTCGAGGCCGCCTCGAGCAGACCGAGCATTCCCGCCTGGATCAGATCCTCGACGTCGACCGAGGGCGGCAGCCGCCCCGCCAGGTGGTACGCAATCCGCTTCACCAGTTCGGCGTGCCGCATGACCAGCTCGTCGGTTTCGCGCCGACGGCCCGCCCGGTTCACATACGCGTCGAGAGCGCTCATCGCACGATCTCCAGGCGGACGGCAGGCTGTTGCACCAGGCGTTCGGCGAAGAACTCGATGTGACCGCGCGCACCCTCCGGTACAGCCCATGTATCGGCGCGTCGCGCAAGTTGCTTTAGCGCCGCCGCGGCGGGTGAGGAGGGATAGGCCTCAACGACCGGGCGCTGCTCGCGGATCGAGCGCCTGACCAGCGGGTCGTCGGGAATCTCTCCCGCGAATTCGAGCGTTACGTCAAGAAAACGCGTCGCGACGCGGCTCAATGCCCCGAACACCGATCGACCTGCGCCGCGCTCCCGCGTCATGCTCGCGACGACCTGAAAGCGTCCGACACCATAGTTGCGACTCAGGACCTTGACGATCGCGTAGGCATCCGTCAGCGAGGCGGGCTCGTCGCAGACTGCCACCACGACGTGCTGGCAGGCCCGAAGAAGCTGCAGCGCGGATGGCGCAATGCCTGCGGCGGTATCGACGATCAGCGTATCGATATCGCCGCTCAGAGAACTGAAGGCTCGCACCAGCCCGGCGTGTTCGGCCGCGCCCAGTGTCGCGAGTCTTTCGACTCCGGATGCCGCTGGCACGATGCGGAACCCCTGGGGCGCATCGACGACGATCTCCTCGAGAAGCCGCTCGCCGCTGATCACGTGAGCAAGGTTGTGGCGTGGTGCGATGCCTAGCAGCACGTCGGCGTTGGCGAGCCCGAGGTCACCGTCGAGCAGAAGCACACGACGACCCATCTGCGCGAGCGCCGTGGCCAGATTGATCGCGATGCTGGTCTTGCCGACCCCGCCCTTGCCGCCGGTCAATCCGATGACCCGCACCGGTCGGCTGGCTGAGCCACGCAGACTGCGTGCTCCCTTGCGTAACTCAAGTACGGACATGTGCGACTCCTCGAAAGCGGCGAGTCAGCAGGTCCTCGTCGGCCGCTGCGCCGAGCTTCTCGGCCAGAAGCACGGCCGTCGATACCAGGTCGAGCGGCCTCGCAACGCGCAGATCATCGGGTACGCGGCGCCCCTCGCTGATGTAGGCAACGGGCAGGCGCGCGCGGATCAGGACCGAGAGTGCGCCGCCGAGACTGGCCGCCTCGTCGAGCTTGGTCAGTACACAGGCCGACTGGCTGGCGCCGCCGAGCGCGACTACCGCCGCTTCTAGCGCGCCGGCCTGCGTACTCGCAGACAGTGTGAGCGCGATCTCGAGCGTCGTGCTCGCGCTGCGTAATGCCCCGACCAGCGCGGCCAGCCTCCCGTCGCGGGCGCCTACGCCACCCGTATCGATCAGCACGAGTCGCGCGCTGGCGACGCGCGTCAGTACCGCCGGCAGTTCGGCAAGCGTTTCCACGTTGTAGGCACGAGCCCCCAACAGCCGGCCAAGGTGC
>CAZAWM010000169.1:3889-7191 GCA_964488605.1 uncultured Steroidobacteraceae bacterium
CCTCGATCGCTCCGACGCGCTCGACGTCCGCGCTGATCAGTGCGAGCTCGCTGTTGCCGTGACGGAGCACCCACCGGGCGGCCAGTTTCGCAATGGCGCTGCTCTTGCCGGCGCCCGGCGACCCGATGAACGCAACCAGGCCGCCAAATTCGGCCCAGCGGTCGCCAGTCGTCGCAATCTGGTCGGCGATACGTGCAATCGCAAGACGCCGCGCCGCTGTGAAGTCGACTCCGGGCGGCAGCGCGTCGGCGACACGCGCAGCCAATTCGGACGTGAAGCCGATCTCGGACAGCTCGCGCAGCAGCTCGGTCGCGAGCGGCGCCCTGCGCGTTAGGTCGTTCCAGGCGAGCGCGGCGAGCTGCGTCTCGAGCATCCGTCGCAAGGTGCGCAGCTCCTCGTTGATTAGGGTGCCGGTCGCGGCGACCTCGGCAGCGTGCCCTGCTTCCCGCCTTGCCAGCAGCTCGCGAAATCCCTGCAAACCGTTGCGTCCGGAGGACTCGTCGCCCGCCGGCGAGCTCACCGTGGGCGCCGACGTCGACTCGAGATCATGGTCGATGGCCACCGAAATCTCGACGCCATCGGCGAGCGTCCGGCCGGCGAGGATCACCGCATCGGGACCCTGCTCCTCGCGGATCGCCCGCATCGCCTGGCGCATGTCTGGTGCGAAGTATTTCTTGATCTGCATTTCACTTTCCTACGGTGGCGACCAGCCGCACCCGTCGGCTGTCGGGAATCTCGTTCCAGGCGAGCACATGCAGCTGCGGTACGGTCGCCCGCAGGAAGCGCGACAGGGTCGTACGCAGCGGCGGCGGTACCAGCAGCACGACCGGCTCGCCGACGGCTTCCTGACGCTGCGAACTCTCCTGCAGCTTCTTCTGCAATCTCTCTGCCAATCCCGGTTCGAGACCAGGGGTACCCGCGGCGGGACTCATGGAACCGATGAGAAGCTGCTCGAGCTCCGGCTCCAGCGTGATGACGGGCAGCTCCTCGGCGAAGCCAGCGATTTCCTGCACGATGTGACGACTCAGTGCGATGCGGACCTGAGCCTGCAGCTGCTGCGGATCCTGGGTCCGAGGCCCATGTTCGGCGAGCGACTCGAGGATGCCGCGAAGATCGCGTATTGGCACTCTCTCTGCGAGCAGCCCCTGCAGCACGCGCACGACGGTCGCAAGGGGTAAGGTCTTGGGCACGACGTCCTCGACGAGCTTCGGCATGGTCTTGGCGAGTTGGTTGAGCAGTTGCTGTACCTCCTCATGTCCAAGCAGTTCGTGCGCGTGCTGCTGGACCAGGTGGCTCAGATGCGTGGCAACGACCGTGCTCGCATCTACGACGGTGTAACCCAGGGTCTGCGCGTGATCGCGCAGACTCGGTTCGATCCAGATTGCCTCCATGCCGAAGGCAGGGTCACGCGTCTCGATTCCGGTGAGACCCCCGAAAACGCGGCCAGGATTGATCGCCAGTTCCCGCTCCGGATAGACGCTCCCTTCCCCGACCGGGACTCCCGAGAGCGTGATCCGGTAGGCATTCGGTCCGAGGTCGAGGTTGTCGCGGATATGCACCGAGGGGACGAGGAAGCCCAGCTCCTGCGACAGCTTGCGCCGCACGCCTCGGATACGCGCCAACAGATCGCCCCCCTGGCCGCGATCGACCAGCGGCACCAGTCGATAGCCGACCTCGAGTCCGAGCAAATCGACCGCCTGGACATCGTCCCAGGTGAGATCGCGCGTTTCCGGAGCCACTGGCGGCGCCGTGACGACCGGCTCGGGCTCTGGCTCGGGCTTTTGGCGGCCGTACCACCATGCTCCGAGGCCACACAGTGCGGCCATCGACAGGAATGCGAGGTTCGGCATACCGGGGATGGCGCCGAGCGCAGCGAGTACGACGGCCGCCGTCAGCAGCAGCTTGGGCGCCGTGAGCAACTGTCTGGCGAACTCGCGGCCCATGTCTTGCTCGCGCGACATGCGCGTGACGATCAGCGCCACACCGGTGGAAAGCAGCAGCGCCGGTATCTGTGCTACCAGTCCGTCGCCGATCGTCAGCAGGACATACAGCCTCGCGGCTTCGCCGAGGGTGAGGTCGTGCATCATGGTGCCGATGGCCATGCCGCCGATCATATTGATCAGAAGGATCAGGATCCCGGCCGTCGCGTCGCCGCGTACGAACTTGCTGGCGCCATCCATCGCGCCGTAAAAATCGGCCTCGGCGCGAACCTCGGCGCGCCTCGCGCGCGCCTCGTCCTGGGTAATCAGGCCGGCGTTCAGATCGGCGTCGATTGCCATCTGTTTGCCTGGCATTGCATCCAGCGTGAAGCGGGCACTGACCTCGGAAATCCGGCCGGCTCCCTTCGTGACGACGATGAAGTTGATGATCGTCAGGATCACGAACACGACGAGGCCCACTGCATAGTTCCCGCCGATTACGAACTCACCGAACGACTCGATCACGTGCCCAGCGGCTCCCGTACCGGTATGGCCGTGCATGAGCACGACTCGAGTCGAGGCGACGTTCAAAGCGAGCCGGAAAACGGTGGCGACCAGCAGCACCGTCGGAAAGATCGCGAAGTCGAGCGGTCGTGCGACCGAGAAAACGGCAATCACGATCATCAATGACAGGGCAATATTGAAAGTGAACAGCACGTCGAGCAGCAGTGGCGGCAGCGGCAGCACCACCATCGCGAGCAGCCCCAGCAGGCCAAGTGGTACTCCTGCGCCTCGCGTCAGGAGCGTGAGCATTTCGGACGGACTGCTTGCATTGCGGGAGGTCGCCATGGCTCTTTATCGGGGTCTCAGTGTTTACGCCGACGGTCAATCTTTTCGATGTCGGGATCGATTTCTGGTCGAACCGGTGGCTCATGGCCGGCCGCCGCGGCACGCTGCAGCTGCAGCACGTAAGTCAGCACCTGGGCGACCGCAACATAGAGCTCCGCCGGTATCTCGACGCCGAGATCGACATTTCGATAGAGCGTGCGCGCGAGCGGCGGGGCCTCGAAAATCGGCACCCCGCTTTCACGCGCGATCTCGCGTATGCGGGCTGCAACGGCATCGACGCCCTTGGCGACGACCACGGGCGCACGGTGCCGGCCTTCGATATACCGAAGCGCGACTGCATAGTGCTCTGGGTTGGTGACGACCACGCTGGCCGTGGGCACCTCCTGCATCATGCGGCGTCGGGCGAACTCCTGCTGCAGCGCGCGGATGCGACTCCTAGTCTCGGGCGAACCCTCGGTCTCCTTGAGCTCCTCGCGGATCTCCTGGCGGCTCATTCGCAGGTCGCGCTGGTGCTGCCAGAGCTGATACGGCACA
>CAZAWM010000170.1:0-7148 GCA_964488605.1 uncultured Steroidobacteraceae bacterium
AATCGCGAGCGCGTGATCGTGCCAGCGCAGCGCGCTTCGATGAACTGCGCCGCGGTGCTGGTGGGCGGGGCGCTCGGCGTGACCCTTTCGAGCTCGACCTGTGGCCCCCGCGCCGGAATCGGGACCAGTGGATTCGCGGTATTGCCAAACTGGTAGGCCCGGCCACCACTGCCGGCGACGAAATTCAGCAGATTGGCACCATCGTCGCGGGTGTACTGACCCGATACGTCCCAGGTCACGGCATCCGAGACGAGGAAGCGCGCCGCCGCCCGCAGTCCAAGACTCTCGGCCGCGTTGAGGTTGTCCTCGCCCGTGATCGGGTTGGAGACGTAACCGTCGTCCTTGACCGAGTAAGCTGAAAACTTCGTCAGCACCCGGTCGCTGATCGGCAGGTCGACGGAGCCCCGCGCCTGGAACAGACCGAACTGACCGAACCCGGCCTCCATGTAGCCGCCGAACTCCTCGGCCGGCTTCTTGAGAACGACGTTGATCGCGCCGCCCGTCGTGTTGCGGCCGAACAGGGTGCCCTGCGGACCACGCAAAAACTCTATGCGTTCGACGTCGAACAAGCCGAGGTTGTTCGCGTTCTGGCGACTGATGAAGATCTCGTCGGCATACGTGCCCACGGGCGGATCGAACGTCGCAATCGACTCGGTATTGCCCAGACCACGCAGATAGTAGCCATTCGCGGTTCCGAGACCCGTGTTGTTGAAACCGAGCAGGTTCGGAATGAGTTTGACGATGCCGAGCGCTTCATTGACGTTCAACTGCTCGAGCTGAGCGTTCGAGAACGCACTGATCGCAATCGGGACATCCTGGACTTTTTCCTCACGGCGCTGCGCTGTGACGACGATCTCCTCAAGCAGGCCGCCCGCGGCGGGCTGATCCTGTTCCTGGGCCTGGACGCCCGAGGAGGCGAGCAACGCCGCACAACCGAGCACGCTCAGCGTGGTCTGGCGAAGTTGAGACATCGAGAACTCCTTCCGAGAACCTTGGGCAAAACGGACCGGCACTTCACGTCGGATGCGCTGTTGTTCTCACACAACACCGAACAGGAATCGGCGTCGCAAGCGTAGCGGAGTTCCGGCATGGTTCACAAGCGGCCCAGACGCCGGCGGCGACGGTGCGCGGCGTGACACCGCTGCACGCGAGCCCGTGCCCGTCAGCTGAGCCTGTCGGTGCGGGGGAACCGTCAGCTCGACACGGCGGCGACCGGATCCTCCGCGTCCGCGTCGTGCTTGGCCCCCGCGACCTCCTCGAGCTCGGCCTCGACTGCGCGCATCATCCGTTCGACGTAGGCGGCCCGCCGGGCGCTGCGCTCGTGCTCGGCGGCGCCGCGCGGCACGTAGGACTCGATGTCGCGGCGCCGCAGCACGCGGCGGGACTCGAGCAGGCGCTCGACGGTATCGAGGCGGTCACGCGTCACGGATAGCTCCTCCATGAGCGTCATGGTCATCCACAGCAGCTTGTCGATCGCCGGATCGCTGAAGTAGAGCGGCTTCTTGCCCTTGGCGATGCGCGCGATGCGCGGCGGCGGTTCTGCGACCCGCGGTCCCGCGCCGCGGCGCGCTGTCGGCTTGGCAGAGCGTGTGGATTGCGGACGGGTAGAAGGCTTGGTCTTCTTGGCCACGGGAACTCCGTTACATGGCGGGAGTCAGGATCGGGCTTCGAGCACGCGCCAGAGCACGTAGTCGGAGTAGAGCCGCTGTGAGGCGGGGCGGGGCCGGGCGTAGTCGACGCAGCGTGTTCGCGCCGGATCGAAGCCCGCCTCCACGGCCTCGGCGGCCAGATCGATGTCGGTCATCAGGTCGGCGAAGGTTTCGTTGTTGTTCCAGCTCTCCCAGTTCATCAGGAACTGCTCGAGCGGAGTCTTGCCGCGCGGTATCTCGAGGTGCAGCATCCAGCCGCCGGGTCGCAGCAGCCGCCGACACTCGCGCAGGATCTGTCGCAGCGCACTGAGCGAGGTCTCGTGCAGCGCGATGTGCGAGACGATCAGATCGAGGCTTCTGTCCGCGAAGTCCGTGTGCTCGGCATTCTGCTGGCTGAAATGCGCCTCCACGCCGAGCGCTTCGGCGCGTGCGTGCGCATAGCGTAATTGGGGAGCGGCGACGTCGATGCCCTCGACCCGCGCGCGCGGAAATGCCAGCGCCCAGGGCAGCGTACTGTTGCCGATGGCACAGCCGAGGTCGAGGATCCGGCGCGGCTCGAACCCCGGATCACGGCCGCGCAGATAGTCGACCAGCAGCATTCCCATCGCGTCGTTCCGTAGACCCGTGCTGCCCGCCGAGTAGATCTGAAGTCCGCGGTCGTAAATCGCGCCGGCCGCGACGTCGTCGGGCGCGAAGTCGGTGTGATATCCGCCGGGCTGCAGGTGAATGTCCACGGCGGTGTGATAGCGGGGCATCTGCAGCGCGTCATCGAGACGCAGTGAGCCGCGCCGGCGGCGCGTGCCCGCGAGTCGCCGGTAGCGCGCGGCAAGCATGGCGGCACAGCGTTCCACGGGGTCGATGACTGCCTCCCACATGAGCTCCTGGCTGCGCCGCTGCATCGCGCTCCAGAACCGGTAGTACGGATCTTGGTCCATGACTGCACGGACCTCGAAGCGGTTGACCGCCGCGCGGCCGAGTCTCGCCTCGATGGACGGCGCCACGCGCTTCTCGTAGACGATGCGATGGCCTGGAACGACCCGGCTCGCGAGATGCTTACGCAGGGTGCCGACGAAGTCCTGCCGCGCCCGCTCGTCATGGACGGGACGCGGCAGCATCGCGTGGTAGCAGGCCGGATCGGCCATCGCGGCAGCGCGCGCGGTCATGCTCAGCGCACCGCGGCGAGGATTTTCCAGAAAAAGTGTTCCGTGTAGTTCATCTGCGCCACGTCGAGTTTGGGCACGAACTCGTCAACACGGATGCGCGCCGGCTCGAAGCCTCCCTTGGCCGCTTCGGCTGCGAGGTCGATGTCCGTCATGTAGCGGCAAAAAGTTTCGTTGTTATTGTAGCTCTCCCAGTTGTGCATGAACTTCTCCATTACCGTCTTGCCGCGCGGAATCTCGAGATGGAGCATCAGTCCGCCGGGACGAAGCAGGCGATGGCATTCGAGCATGATCCTGACGAGGGCGGACTTGGACGTTTCGTGCAGCATGATGTGGGAGACCACGAGGTCGAAGCTCGCGTCCGCGAAATCGGTCCGTTCGGCGTTCTGCTGGCTGAAATGGGCTGGCACTCCCAGGGCCTGTGCGCGTGCGTGCGCGTAACGCAGCACCGGCGCACCGACGTCGATACCGTGCAGTTCCGCTTGCGGAAAGGCTCGCCCCCATACGAGGGTGCTGTTGCCGATTGCACAGCCCATGTCGAGCATGCGCAGGGGCTCGAAGCCGGGGTGCTTCTCGCGCAGGTAAGCGACGAGGGTGTTGCCCATAAGGTCGTTCTCGGGGCCGAGCGCGCCGCCCATGTAGAGGTTGATGCCCTTGTCGTAGACGGCGCCCGCAGCGACATCGTCGGCCGTGAAGTCCGTGTGGTATCCGCCCGGCTGCAGGTGAATGTCGACAGCGCGATGGTAGCGGGGGATTTCGAGCCCAGGGTCGAGACGCAGCGAGCCGCTGCGCCCCTTCTGCAGTTTCTTCCTCGAGAGTCTCCGCGCACGCGAGATCAGTTCGGGCAGATGCCGCTCGGTCGGATCGATCACCGACTCCCAGAGCAGTTCCTGGCTGCGTCGCTGCATCGCACTCCAGAACTGATAGTACGGGTCGCGCGTCATGACCTGCCGCACCTCCTCCTGGTTCGCAGGGGGCCGTCCGTGTCTGGCGCGGAAGGCCGGTTCGACGCGGGTCTCGTAAATCCGGTAAGCGCCAGGCATCAGTCGGCCCGACAGATGTCCGCGCAGGCTGGCGACAAACTCCTGGCGCGTCAGTTCGTCGTGATTCGGCGTGGCGAGCATCGCGTGCTGGTGGAACGACGTCATGTTCGGCTCCGTCGGATGGGATACGCGATGATCCTAGCGAGAGCCGCCGCGCGCGCCGGCGGAGCTGGTGGCGGCGTCCAGAAGGCGGACGCAGCGGGAGTTCAGTCCCGCGGTTGGCTGCGTTCGTGGGCGGCGCGTGCGAACAGGTCTTCGCGATAGTCGCGGAAGGGCTTGAGCAGCCGACTGGCGATGTCTGCATGCCGTGCCGCGCGTTGCGCCGCCACGGCCTCATCGGCCACATACCCCTCGATCTCTGCCCTCGGCACGCCGAGCCGGGTCTCCAGCAGCCTCTCGAGCGTGTCGATGCGATCGAAGGCCACGGCGAGCTCGGTCGCCATGGCGAGCAGGGCAGCATGGAGTTGATCGATCGCGGGGTCGTCAAAGTAATGGGGGCGATGGCCCTTGGGCCTATCCGGGGGGATGGCGCTCATCGGTCACTCCTGCAGCACCTCGAAGAATTCGAGCCAGACGCCGTCTGGCGAGCGCACGGCCAGCAGGCGCACTCGGCCGTACGGAGTCAGCCGTGCGACCGTCGGCGCACGTTCGAGCGGCCAGCCCGCCGCGGCGAGCCGCTGCTCGATGCGGGCGAGCTCGCTGACGGGGAAACGCAGGGCGAGCAGGCCGAGATTCGGTGGCAGCGCCCGGGCACTGAGATCGCGACCCTCCATGCCTCGCAGTTCGACGAGTTCGACCTGGGTCGGCCCGTCGCGTCGAGGTCCAAGGATCGCGAAAGGAATTGGCTGCGTCGCGACGACATTGGCAGGCATGCCGAAATTGTTCGGTTCGCGTCGCGCGTTGACGAAGTCACCGGAGCCGGCCACCTCGAATCCAAGCGTCTGCTCGTAGAACTTGCGGGCGCGCGCGATGTCGCGCACGGACTGCATCGCATTGAACGGCCGACGCAGCCGCCGCAGGTCGGCAGCGTCGGGCATGCGCGGCCTGATCCGTTCGTAGACCGAGACGTTCACGCCGTCCGGTCCCCGGAGGATGACGTTCGTCAGCGTGACGCCGGACTCCGGAAGCTCGAGCAGCACGGGATCGTTGTAGGCGGTCCAGCCCAATCGCTGCGCCGCTCGATATACGGCATCGGTTGAGTTCGAGCGCGTCATGAGGCTGAGCAGTCCGCCCGTGTCCCATGGTTGAGCCGCGGAACGGATCTGCAGAGCCTCTGGACGGGCGAAGGCGACCAGTCGAACGTAACCGGGCGTCTTGCTGGCGTCGGTGATGAGCCACTCGCGCACCGTCGCGCCGCCGGCCGAAGATCCGAGATAGAAACGCGTGAGCTCGCCCGACATTCGGCCGCGCATGGCGACCTGCCAGCCCGCTACCTGCGTCGCAAAGCGCTGCATGGGAGCTGGATCGGATACGCTGACGACGGCCTCGATCCAGCCCGCATCGCGCGCCTGCTCGATCGCCGCAAGCCATCCACGCGATGGCGTTGGCGATGCGGCACAGAGAGGCAGGCTGGCAAGCAGGGTGGTCAGCATCGGGATGGAGCCGGCTGCCCGCGCCGGCCACCCGAACCGACGCTCTGGGAGTTCCGAGCTCAACGCTCGATCAGCTCGATGAGCTCGCCCGCGGCACCGAGGCAGAGGGCGGCGCGGCGACCGTGATACGGCGCGATCGGCAGAGCGGCCGGCGGTGCGAGCCAGTTGAGACCCGAGGGCAGACTGTCTATGGCGAAGCTGACCATCGCGATCGCCGGCGGCAGTTCTCCGCACTGGGCCCTGCGCGGCAGCGTGCCGCTCGGCATGGTGTCGGCCTCGATGTAGGACTGGCCGGCCAAAGCTAACGCGGCCAGATCGTGTTTCGTGTCAGCGGGCAGCCCGTGCGCATTCGAGAGCACCGTGATCACGGCTGGAATGACCGGCGCGGCTGCGACTCCGAAGTGACGGTGGTAAAAGTCGTTGATGTCGGCGACGGTTGGTCCCCCACAGATCACGATGAAGACACGATCGACGAAATGGTTCGCCTCTGGCGTGTCGAATTCAGGCAGTTTCTCCTTGAAGGAGGTCAGGTAGAGCGACTCCTTCGACGGCCCGAGCACCTGCATCGCGCGGATCTTGTCCGAAAAGGACAGGTCAGCCGGGGGGCCGATGATACGGAACGGCGAGCCCTCGAGCTTGCGCGCGACGGCGTCTGTATCCTGTACCATGAGCTCGGCGGCGTTCCAGCCCATGTGGCGGAATGGGACGTAATCGGGGCTGGGCCGGCTTTCCACGAAACGGAAGTAGGTCTGTCCCTCGCCTCCGGGCAGCATCAGCGCATGGCGGCGGCCAGCGAGTCCGGTCCGGTCCCAGAGCGTCGCGAGAGCCGGTGGCACGCGACCATGGTCGACCAGCTCATAGCCCAGGTAAAGCTGGTAAGTGTCGATCATGTACTGCAGTTCCGGCGTCGCAATCGTGACGCAACGGATCGGTCCGATGCGGCTCACGCGCGCACCTGCGCGAGCCACGCGCGGACTTCGTCGAGCCCGACGACGTCGCCGTATTTGGCATGGATGTCGAACAGGTTCGCTTCGTGCGGACCCGGTGCGCGATCGCCAACCGCCTCGGCAACCACGACGGGGATAAATCCGTGCTGGCAGCAGTCGACGGCGCTGGCCCGAACGCAGCCGCTGGTCGAGAGGCCGGCGATCAGCACCGTGTCCACACCGAGAGCGGTGAGCGTCGAGGCCAGCGAGGTGCCGAAAAACGCACTGGCATACTGCTTCGAGACGACAGTCTCTCCCGGCAACGGTTCGAGACCCTCGGCGAAGGCCGCCAGATCGGGGTGCGCGCCTGCCTCGAAGCATGACAGCGCCGGAACCTTTCTGAAGAACACGCCGCCATCGCGCCCTCCCGGCTGGTAGACGACGTTCGTATGGACGATCGGGATGCCCGCGGCACGAGCGGCCGCCAGCAGCATCGCGCACGCGTCACGCGCGGCCTCGACTCCAGCGTAAAGGGGCGAGCCCTTGACGAGATACGCGCGAACGAAATCGATGACGAGCAAGGCCGGGCGGCGGCCGAACCCCAGCCGCTTGCCGAAGCCGCCGCGAGCGTAGTTCTGGTGCAGGGATTCCGCACTCATCGGTCAGATCACTTTCTGAGCCTTTAGCGCGGCAATGCGTGACTCGTCCAATCCGAGCAGTCCGCGGTAGATCTCGTCGTTGTGCTGACCGAGGTCGGGAGAGGGACTGCGGATGCCGC
>CAZAWM010000171.1:0-7122 GCA_964488605.1 uncultured Steroidobacteraceae bacterium
AGGGCGCCGACCAGATCCGCGCCGACGCGCTCCTCGGCGTCGAACCTTTCCGGCCGGAAGCACTCCGGCTCGCGCCAGTAGGCCGGATGGCGATGCAGTAGGTAGGGCGAGAGCAGCACGTCGGTACCCGCTGGCAGTACGTATCCGCCGAGCTCGTCGGCCTCGATGGCACGCCGCGAGATCAGCCAGCCCGGGGGATACATGCGCAGCGACTCGTCGCAGACGTTGCGCGCGTACCGTAATGATTCCATTTCGGCAAGCGAAGGTGCGCTCCAGTCTGGCGCAGCGTCGAGTTCGCGCTTCAGCTTCGCCTCCGCCTCGGGGTGCTTCGCGAGCAGGTACCAGATGGAGTTCAGCGCGCTCGCGGTGGTCTCGTGCCCCGCCACGATCAGCGTCAGCAGCTCGTCGATGAGCTCGCGATCGGTCATCGGCTCGCCGGTCTCCTTGTCGCGCGCGTCCATGAGCATCGCGACGTAGTCGAAATGCTCGGCCGGGAGGGCGCGACGGTGGTCGAGGATGCCCTGGACCACCTTGGCGAGTCCCCGGAAGCGGTAGGCGAAGCGCAGGTCGCGCGCCGGCTCGCGCGTCACGATCAGGAAAGGATTGTCACCGGTCTCGCGTACGAGCCGCTCGATGTCGCTACCGAAGATCGTCTCGAGCACGATGTCGAGCGTCATCTCGCTGGTCTCGTCGGTGACGTTGATGAGCTCGCCGTCGGCGGCGAGCCGCTCCCAGCGATCCATGCGCCGGCGGTTGTGTCGGGCGATGACCTCGGCGAAGCGAGTGAGCACCCGGCGGTGGAAATACGGCTGCATCATGTATCGCTGGCGACGCCAGAACTCTCCCTCGCTGGCGATGATGCCCGTCCCGAGCAGAATCCGGACACGGTCGAAGCCGAGGCCCTTCGAGTAGTTGCGATGGTTGCCGACCAGCACGCGCTTGACGTCGTCGGGATGATTGATGACCCAGACGTACGACCTGCGCACCGGCGAGTAGACGCGGAAGGTGTCGCCGTAGCGGGCGAACAACGCGATCATGCGCTCGAGGCTGTCGTCCGTCTCGCCGATGTTGAACGGCTCGTCCGTGACCGGTGGCTGTGCGGCGGCCGGATCGTTCATTCAGGGCGGACTCTAGACACGATGCTTGCATTCTAGCGTAGACACTGCGGGCGCTGCCGGCCGCGCGCCTTGTGCCACTCACGGCAATCAGCGACAATTGCGGCTCCCATCGTTGCCAGAGTCCTACTTCTTCCGTGGCAGAGCCCGGCTCCGCAGACCGTGAGCGCAGTCCACTGCCGCTCGCGGCGCCCTCTCTGTCGGTCGTCGTCCCGGTCTGCAACGAGGCCGAGAACGTCGAGCCGCTCGTTCGCGAGATCGTGCGCGCGCTGGGATCGCTACCGCACGAGATCCTCTACGTCGACGACGGCAGCACCGACGATACGGCGGGGCAGGTGCGGCGAATGCGCGCAGCCGGCGTGCCTCAGCTGCGGTTGCTGCGTCACTCGTTCCGAGCCGGGCAGAGCGCCGCGGTCGCCAGCGGCGTGCGAGCGGCGCTCGCCGAGTGGGTGGCGACCCTCGACGGCGATGGCCAGAACGATCCGGCCGACCTGCCCGCGCTGCTCGCAGCCCGCGACGCGAATCTGCAGGCTCGTCTCGTCATGGGGTACCGTCAGACGAGGCGCGACACGGCCTGGCGGCGGCTGCAGTCCCGCGTCGCCAACAGCGTTCGCAGCCGCCTGCTCGGCGACGGCACGCCCGATACGGGCTGCGGCATCAAGCTGCTGCACCGGCCGACCTTCCTGACGCTGCCTTACTTCGATCACATGCACCGTTTCCTGCCTGCGCTTTATCAGCGCGCCGGCGCTGCGGTGATCTCGGTTCCCGTGCGGCACCGTCCGCGCGAGCGCGGGCAGTCGAAGTACGGGATGCTCGACCGCCTCTGGGTCGGCATCGTCGACATCTTCGGCGTCATGTGGCTGCGACGCCGCTTCCAGCCTGGCCTGTCGGTCAGCGAAGAGTCCTGAGCGGAGTGAGACGGCATGAGTTCTCCCGAGTCCACCATCTGGATCGCCATTGGATTCCTCGGGCAGGCGCTGTTTTCGGCGCGCTTCATCGTCCAGTGGCTCATGAGCGAACGGGCGCGGCGCAGCATCATCCCGATGGCGTTCTGGTACTTCAGTCTGGCCGGCGGCGCGGTGCTGCTCTCGTACGCGATCCACAAGCGCGATCCGGTATTCATCGTCGGGCAGGGAATGGGACTGATCGTCTACATCCGCAACCTCTACCTTATCCGCACCGGACGCCAGAAGGTCGAGGCCTGAGTCCGTGGTCGGTCCGCCTGCGCCGGCCTTGCGCGATGCCGGGCGCGAGCTGCGGCTCGGCGATCTCGCTTGGATCGCGCTGTTCGTTGCGGTACTGATCGGCAGCGGCATCGGGCTGCGCGACCCCTGGCCCGCCGACGAGCCGCGCTTCGCGAGCCTCGCGCGTGACATGGTCGCGAGCGGCGACTGGCTGATCCCGCGCGTCGGCGGCGACCTCTACCAGGACAAGCCGCCACTGTTCTTCTGGCTGCTCGCGCTCTGCTACGCCGTCACCGGCAGCGTGCGTGCGTCATTCCTGCTGCCCTCGCTCGTGGCGGCCTTGGTCTCGGCGATCCTGCTCTACGACATCGCGCGCCGCCTGCACGGCCGCAACGCGGGGCTTACCGCGGCACTGACTCTGGTCTGCTCGCTGCAGTTCGTGCAGACGATGCGCGGTGCGCAGATCGATCCGACCCTGCTCGCGCTGACGACGTTCTCGCTGTGGGCGCTGCTGCGCCATCTGCTGCTGGGTCCCGACTGGCGCTCGTGCTTCGCGGGCAGCGTCGCCGCGGGCCTCGGCGTGATCGCCAAGGGCGTCGGGTTCCTGCCGCTGTTGCTGCTTGCGCTCTATGCGACCCTGCGACGCGCCGGCTGGCAGGAGCTGACGCGCGCGCCGGGCGGTTGGCGCTGGACGCTCGTACCTGCCGGCTTCCTGCTCGCCGTCGGTGGGTGGCTCGTGCCGATGCTCGTGCATGTCGCGGCAGTCGGCACGCCGGAACTCGCCTCCTATCGCGACGAGATCCTGTTTCAGCAGACCGTCGAGCGCTATGCGACTGCCTGGCACCACGTGCGGCCGTGGTGGTTCTTCCTCGTCGAGGTCATTCCGCCGCTCTGGCTGCCCGGCAGCGTCCTGCTGTTCTGGCTCGTGCCGCGCTGGCGCGACGACTGGCGCCTGCGGCGCGCCAGCGTCTGGCTGCCGCTCGGCTGGGTCCTGCTCGTGCTGCTGTTCTTCTCGGCAAGCCCCGGCAAGCGCGGCGTCTACCTGCTGCCGGCCCTGCCGGCCTTCCTGCTGGCCGCCGCGCCGCACCTGCCGACGCTATTCCAGAGGCAGGCGATCGGCCGGCTCAGCCTCGGTCTGGCGGCTGTGCTGACGGCTGCGGCCGTGACGCCCGCGACACTCGCCATCGCCGGTCACCAGCGGCTCGTGGCGACGCTCAGCGAGGCCGGTGTCGAGGGGACGGGCGCGGCGCTCGCCCTCGCAGCCTCGATGCTGATCGCCTGGCTGCTTTGCGCGTGGCGTCGGCCGCTGTACGCCTGGCCAGCCGTGATCGCCTGTCTCGCAGTCTGTTGGGGCCTGTTGATCGCTCCGGCCATGAATCCGGTACGCTCGGGTTCGGCCTTCATGGCGCGGGCGCTGGCGATGACACCGCCGGAGCGGCAGCTCGCGCTGGTGGCCTACAAGGAGCAGTTTCTGCTCTACCTCGATCGTGAGACTTTCAATTTCGGTCACCGCCGCTGGCGCGAGGGCGACCAGGAAGCCTTCGACGCAGCCGCCTGGCTGGCCGCGGATCCGGCGCGCCGGACGCTGCTGCTGCCCGACCATATGCTCGAGCGCTGTTTCGCGGCAGCCGAGCGTCGTCTTGTCGGCGTCGCCAGCGACAACCGCTGGTATCTGGTCAGTGGCCGGCCGGCGGCGGACTGTATTGGTCGCGGTGCTGCCTCACGCGCCATCCGGTATCCGGCGCACCGGATCGGATGATTTGAATCCGTGAGCACAAACAAACAGTTACCTTGTTTTTCTCGACTGATGTGCGACAATCGGTGCGCACTCGAGACAGAGGGCAGGTAACCTCATCTTGCGACTTCCTGCGGAGCGTCCCGGCGCCTCGGTCGCCAATCCGGACTCGACGGCCGAGTTCACGGCCTCGGATCTGCTCGCACCGAAGACCTGGGCCTCTGCCGAGCGGCGTGCTCCGCTCGGGCTCGACATCACCTGCACGAAGATCGCGGTCGACTTCCAGAATCTCGCGCGCAACAGCCTCGAGACCACCCTGCGCGAGAGCCTTGAGCTGCTGCGCGCCGCGAGCGCCTGCGATGCGGCCTTCGTCGCGCAGCTGCGTGCCGGGCCCGCCGATGCCGCGCCGGCGATCGAGCAGATGCATTTCGCGCGCGCGGCCTTCGCGCAGTGTCAGATCGAGGCGCTGACGCGCGACAGTCTCGATGCCTATCCCTGGTTCCTCTCGCGGCTCGAGCCGCTGCGGCTGACCGAGATCCGCGACACCGCCGATCCGCGCCCGGAGCAGCGCGCCGAGGCGAGGCGACTGGCCGAGCTGCGAGTCGGCGCATGGTTGGCGGTCAGCGTCCACGTGCAGGGGCGGCCCGCGGCGCTGTTAGGCCTCGCGCACGCGCTGCCCCGGCCGTCCTGGGATGTCAACCTGCAGCTGCTGCTCAAGCTGCTCGGCTCGAGCCTTGCCTCGGGGCTCTCGAGACTGCAACTCGAGTCCGCACTGCAGCGGCTCGAGCAACGCGAGCAGCTCTCGCGCGATACGGCCAACGACGGTCTATGGGATTTCGACATCGAGCGCGACGAGATCTACTTTTCGCCGCGCTGGAAGGCGATGCTCGGCTATGCCGACACCGACATGCGCGCCACGCCGCCGGACTGGCGCAGCCTCGTGCACCCCGAGGACATGGGCCGCGTCCAGACCGGGATCCGCGAGCACGTCATGGGCAAGACACCGATGTTCGAGAGCGTGCACAGAATGCGCCACCGCAACGGCGAGTGGCGCTGGGTGCATAGCCGCGCCAAGGCTCTGCTCGATGCCAACGGCAGGCTTCTGCGGCTGGTCGGCGTCGAGCACGACATCACGGAGCGCAAGCTCTACGAGGACGCACTGTTTCGCGAGAAGGAAAGCGCGCAGATCACCTTGCAGTCGATCGGTGACGGCGTCATCACTACCGACCACCAGTCCGTGATCGACTACATCAATCCGGTCGCCGAGGAGCTGACCGGCTGGCGGCTCGAGGAAGCGATGGGTCGGCCGGTCGAGGAGATCTTCCGCGCCTTCCACGAGGAGACCTGCGAACCGCTCGAGAACCCACTGGTACAGGCCGTGCGTCGCGCCCGGCCGATCAAGTCGATACGGCCAATGCTGCTGATCCGCAAAGACGGCAACGAGCTCTATGTCGAGAGCACGGCTGCGCCGATTCGTGACGGCGCCGGCAACGTCGGCGGCGCGGTGCTCGTGTTCCACGATGTCAGCGAGAGCCGCGAGCTCAATCGCCGGCTCTCGTATCACGCAAGCCACGACCTGCTAACGGGACTCGTCAACCGGCGCGAGTTCGAGAGCCGGCTGGAGCGCGCACTCAAGAGCGCCAAGGCTCGCGAGGCCTCGTACGCGCTGCTCTACATCGATCTCGATCAGTTCAAGATCGTCAACGACAGTTGCGGTCACGGGGCGGGCGATGCGCTGCTGGGACAGGTCGGCGCGCTGCTGAAGGCCAAAGTCCGCTGGCGCGACACCTTGTCGCGTCTTGGTGGTGACGAATTCGGCATTCTGCTCGAGAGCTGCTCGCTCGACGAGGCGATGCGCACCGCGGAGGCGATGCGCGAGGCCGTGCGTAATTTCCGCTTCACCTGGGAGGACCGGGTTTTCCGGCTCGGCGCGAGCATCGGAGTGGTGCCGATCACGGCCGACAACGAGGACGTCGCTTCCATCCTCTCGGCCGCGGACAGCGCCTGTCAGGCGGCGAAGGAGGCCGGACGCAATCGCGTCCACAGCTTCGCCGAGAATGATATCGAGCTGATGCGCCGGCGACGCGAGATGCAATGGGCTGCGCGGATCAATGCGGCGCTCGAGGAGGGCCGCTTCGAGCTCTATCGGATGACGATCCAGCCGCTGCAGCGCGTAGCGAGCGGGTCGCACTACGAGCTGCTGCTTCGGATGCGCGACGAGAACGGGCGTATGGTTGCGCCCGACCAGTTCATTTCGGCAGCCGAGCGTTACGGCATCACGCCAGCGATCGATCGCTGGGTGATCGAGAACGCCTTTCGGTGGCTCGTCTCCGAAGCCGATGAGCGCGAGCGGCTCGAGCTGTGCGCGATTAACCTGTCGGGACAGAGTCTTGGCGACGACAAGTTCCTGCCGTTCGTCATAGAGCAGTTCCAGAAGAGTGGTATCGACGCGACCAGGATCTGTTTCGAGATCACCGAGACGGCGGCCGTCGCGAACTTCTCGCAGGCCAACCGCTTCATCAAGGCGTTGCGAGAGCTCGGGTGTAAATTCTCGCTCGACGATTTCGGCACCGGCCTCTCGTCATTCGGTTACCTCAAGCACTTCCCGGTCGATTTCCTGAAAATCGACGGCAGCTTCGTGCGCGAGATCCTGCGCGACCCGATCGATCGCGAGATGGTACGCTCGATCAACGAAATCGGGCATCTGACCGGCAAGCTGACCATCGCCGAGTTCGCGGAGAACGCGGAAATCATCCAGATGCTCACCAGCCTCGGCGTCGACTATGCGCAGGGCTATGGAATCGCCCAGCCCCAGCGCGTGCTGAAGGCCGTCAATTCCTGAAGTCGAGACGCAGCGACAGGTCGACGGCGCGCAGGTGCTTGGTGATCGCGCCGACCGAGATGTAGTCGACGCCCGTTTCGGCGATCTGCCTCACCGTCTCGAGCGTGACGCTGCCGGAAGCCTCGATACGAGTGTGGCCAGCATGCGCGTCGCGACGCCGCACGGCCTCGCGAATGTCGTCCAGAGACAGTTCGTCGAGCAGGATCACGTCGCAGCCGGCGGCCAGCGCCTGCTCGAATTCCTCGA
>CAZAWM010000172.1:0-7115 GCA_964488605.1 uncultured Steroidobacteraceae bacterium
GACTGCTAACCCCGCCTCACTGGCCGCCCGCGCGCATTTGCTGGCCGCGGGGCAGCCGGCCGAGGCCGGTGCACACGCTGGCGATGCCGTCGAGGGCGATGCCGTCGAGGCACTGGCCGCCACCCCACCGGCCGAGGCGGGCGCGGCCGGTCCAGCCAGCGATGACGATCGCGGCGTGCCCGGTGCGCTCGACGGCTCGCTGCCGCGCGCACGGCCGACGCCGATTCCGGTGGAACTCGCCGCGACGCCTTCGGCAGTGCCGCCAGCGATCGCGCCGGCACCCTCGGCCTCACCACCGGTGGCCGCCGCGGCGGCGGATCGGAACGAGGCTGGCGTGGAGGACGCCACGCTGCGCGACATCTATCTGCGCGAGACCGACGCGCACGTCGCCACGGTCAGGCGCTTCATCGCCGCGCGGCGCGGGCAGCCGGCGCCTCACGAACTCGACGAGGCCATCTACCGCGCCTGCCACACCTTGAGCGGCAGCTCGAAGATGGCCGAGGCGAGGCATGGTATCCGTCTCGCGGAGCCGCTCGATCGCTGGATCCGCAAGTCATGGAGCAGCGGTATCGGTCTGCTCGACGACGAGCTCGACGTGCTCGGCGACTGCATGGCCGCGATGGAACTCGTCGCGCGGCACCTCGACGAGTCGACCCAGTTCTTCGTGCAGCACGAGACGCTGCGCGAGCGCGTCGCGGCGGCCGAGGCGGCGCTGGACCGGCGCATCGCGGAGGCCACCGCTCCGCCCGTGACGTTCGCAGCCGAGGCGCCCCGGGGCCCGGCGTCCCCGTCGGAGCCCGAGGTGCAGATGTCGTTCGACCCCGAGATCGCCGGCATCTTTCTCGATGAAGCAACCGAGCTGATCGATGCCGCGCAGCTCGCCCTGCAGGACTGGCTCGGAGCGCCCGCCGATGCAGCTCGCCTCGTGGCGCTGAAGCGGCCCTTGCATACGCTCAAGGGCGGCGCTCGTATGGCCGGCATCGCGACGATGGGCGATCTCGCCCACGAACTCGAGACGCTGATTGGCCAGATCGAACTCGGCCACGCGTCCTCCGGTGAGCCGGTGCGGCGTGCGCTGCAGTCCAGCCTCGATGAACTGGCACGCATGCGCGATCAGGTCGCCCGCGGCATCAACCCGGCTTCCGCAGGCGAGCTGATCGCGCGTCTGCGTGCACTCGGCGCCGCTGAGGTCGCCGAACCGACCTTGCGACAGCCTGCGCCGGCATTCACCGCCGCGGGGCCCGCCGTCCCGCCCACTGGAGTTTCAGCGACCGAGCCGCGTGGGGCCTCGGCCGGCGATGCCACCGTGCAGGTCGCGACGCTCGTGCCACCGCTCGCGGAACCGACGGGCGCGGCGCCCGAGGTCGCCGCCGCCGCGACGGCCGGAGCGGCCGAGCCCGCCCTGGCCGCGGAGCCGACCGTGCGGGCGCCCACCTTGGCCGAGACGGCCGGGCCTGGGCCCGTGCCGCGACCACCGTCGATGCTGCTGGTGCCGCCGGGCCGCGAGCCGGTGCCGCAGTCGGACCGACCCGAGATGGCGCGCGTCGACGCCGAGCTGCTCGATCAGCTGCTGAACCAGGCCGGTGAGGTCAGCATCGGTAGGGCGCGGCTCGAGCAGCAGATCTCGTCGATCGATCACAACCTCGGCGAGCTGTCACGCACCGTCACGCGCCTCAAGGAGCAGCTGCGCAAGCTCGAGATCGAGACCGAGAAGCAGATCCTGCATCGCTATGACAGCGAGGCGCCGCATCGTGGCGACTTCGATCCACTCGAGCTCGACCGCTATTCCTCGATCCAGCAGTTCTCGCGCGCGCTAGCCGAAACGGCCAGTGATGTGGCGAGCATCCAGCAGATGCTCGAGACATTGACCCAGGATACGACCACGCTCCTACAGCAGCAGGCGCGCGCCGTGACCGAGTTGCAGAACGGACTGATGCGCACGCGCATGGTGCCGTTCCAGCGTCACGCCCAGCGTCTGCAGCGGATCGTCCGTCAGGCGGTGGCCGATTGCGGCAAGCAGGCCGAGCTCATCATCGAGGGCGCATCGGGCGAACTGGATCGCCAGGTGCTCGAGCGGATGCTGCCGCCGTTCGAACACATCCTGCGCAATGCCGTAGTCCATGGTATCGAATCGCCGGCCGAACGCGTCGCTCGGGGCAAGAGTGAAACCGGCCATATCCGCATGGCGCTGCGTCGCGAAGGTGCCGAAGTGATCGTCGAGATCGCTGACGACGGTGCCGGCATGAACATCCCGGCGATCCGCGCCAAGGGCATTGCGCTCGGGCTGATCCGCGCCGATCAGACCTTGTCCGATGACGACGTGATGCAACTCGTGCTCGAGCCTGGCTTCTCGACTGCCGCGGCGGTCACGCAGCAGGCCGGGCGCGGCGTCGGCATGGACGTGGTCGCGACCGAGATCAAGAAGCTCGGCGGCGCGCTGCATATGGACTCCAAGGCCGGGCAGGGTACCCGCTTCACGATCCATCTGCCTCTGACGCTCGCGATCAGCCACGCGCTCGTCGTGCGGGTCGAAGACGAGCTGTATGCGCTGCCCCTGCCGACGGTCGAGGGCGTGGTGCGGCTGTCGCGCGACGAAGTCGCGCAGCACCTCGCGCGCGAAAGCGCGACATTCGAGTACGGTGGGCAGCACTACCGCCTGCAGCAGCTCGCCGTGTTCGTCGGTCTCGCGCCCACGCCGCTGCCGGCCCAGGACGTCACTGTACCGGTCGTACTCGTGCGCGCCGGCGAGCACTCGACCGGTCTCGTGACCGACGAGCTCATCGGCAGCCGCGAGATCGTGGTCAAGAGCGTGGGCCCGCAGATCTCCGGGATTCGCGGGATCTCGGGTGCGACCATCCTCGGCGACGGACGGATCGTCATCATCCTCGACATCGGCGCTCTGGTGCGTGCCGACTGGCGGGCGCGAACTCTGCCGGTGGCGCCGCGCGAGAAGGCCGACGCGCGACCCGTGGCGCTGGTCGTCGACGACTCGATCACCGTGCGCCGCGTGACGCAGCGGCTCCTCGAGCGCAACGGCATGCGCGTGCTGACGGCGCGGGACGGGCTCGACGCCGTAGGCGTGCTCGCCGAGCACCTGCCTGACGTGATCCTGCTCGACATCGAAATGCCGCGAATGGATGGCTACGAGGTGGCAGCGCACGTGCGCAACGACCCCCGGCTGCGCGACATCCCGATCATCATGATCACGTCGCGGGTAGGCGAGAAGCACCGCGCCCGAGCGATCGAACTCGGCGTGACCGACTACCTCGGCAAGCCCTACCAGGAAGCGCAGCTGCTCGAGGCCATCGAACCGCTCGTCAGCGAGCGACGCGGGAGGTTGGCGCGTGGCTGAGCGGCTCCTCGAGATCTATTGCGTACTGGTGCCGCTCGCCGATGGCCGGCTGATCCTGCCGCGCTCCTGCGTCGCCGAGGTCGTCGGCTACACCGCGCCGGCGGAAATGCCGGGTGCGCCGTCCTGGTATCTCGGGACCGTGCCCTGGGGAGGGTTGCAGGTGCCGCTCGTGTGTTTCGAGGGCCTCTGTGGCCAACCGATCCCGCCGGTCAATGGGCGCTCACGTATCGTCGTCGTGTATGGGCTCGGCGAGCAGCTCGAGGGCGGCGTGTTCGCCATCGTCGCGCAGGGGTTCCCGCAGGTCGTGCGGATCACCAGCGATGTCGTGCGGCCTGACAACTCGCGGGCGATTCCCGAGCGGTGGCCCGTGCTCTGCCAGCTGCGCATGCTCAGCGAGGCGCCGCTAGTACCCGATCTCGAACGCCTTGAAGCGATGATCGCCGAGGAGACCAGCGTCACCTCGTAATGCGCGTGCAGCGTGCGCTGGCCGACTGACCGCCGGAGTCCTGGTCACCCACCCCGAAGCCTACGCGCCCCGACTCGGGGGTCGCCCAACCGTTGCCGACCAGGCGTTGGCCGGGTCCTTCGTACAGGTAGAGGTTCATGAGCGGCACTAAGTTGTTGCCCGAGACCGACGGCCATGGCCCGTGTCTCAGCAGCAGCGTGAACTCGCGCGCGGGTTGTTCGTCGGTACGCACGGCGAGCGTGCCGCCACGGTCGTGCAGCCGTAACTGAGTCAGCGCCTGCGGCTCGCCGTTGCGTCGCTGTATCGCCACGAAGCAGTCGAACTCGGTGGCGCGCAGCAGCTGCAGCGGCCGTGCGGCTCCGGGCAGCTCGCGCCAGATCTCCTCGGACGAGACCCATAGCCTCGCGCCGGACCGAAGCAGCGCAGCGGTCCCCTCGCTCCCGCATTGCGCGGGCACCTCGGCGACGAACACGGCGGCGCGGCGATACCACGGCACGCGGCACTTTGGACGCGCTTCCTCGCCGCGCAGTTCGACATGTCCGTCCTCGCCTACGACGAGCGTCCAGATTCGACGCTCGCGGACGGGCGAGTGCTCGTCGCTCTCGTGTTCGAGGATCTCGAGCTGCACCGGCGAGTCGCCCTCGAGCCGCCGGATCAAGACGTGGGTCCGTGCAGGGCGCTCTTCGGGGCGTTTCATTCCCTCGAGAAAGAATCGCTGCGGCTCGTTGTCATAGCGTCCTGGGAGGCGCGCAAGCAGGTCGCGCAGGTCGAGCCGCCCTTCGGCGGCCGTCTGTGCGGCCAGGGCCGTCCCTATCAGGCAAGGCAACAAGGTCGCGACGGCGATGTTCTGCATTATCCGATGCATGGCCTATTCCGTGTTGCTCAATCCGTAGCGAAGTCGCCGGCCCACGCCTGTAGCGCTGCCAGCGCCGCGATCGCCGCGGTTTCTGTACGCAGTACGCGTGGACCGAGTCGGACGGCCGCGAATCCACGACGTCGCGCGACGTCGAGCTCGCGCTCGCTGAAGCCACCTTCCGGACCGATCAGCAGCGCCGCTGAGGTCGGCTTCGGTCCCAGCACGGTGCGCAGCGCCCGCTCCGCGCCCGGATCCAGCATCAGCGCGGGCGCGTCGGGTGCAGCCGCGCGATATGCGGCGCAGGCCTGCTCGAGCGAGGCGGGAGGCAGCAGCGCGGGCACGCGGTTGCGGCCGCACTGCTCACAGGCACTACGTAGAACGGCGAGCCAGTGGTTCAGGCGGCGCTCAGCGCGCTCTGCTTCGAGGCGCATCACCGAGCGTTCGGCCAGCACCGGATGGACCGCGGCGACGCCCAGTTCGGTGGCCTTCTGCAAGATCCAGTCCATCTTCTCGGCGCGCGAGATGGCCTGCAGCAGCGTGAGCGCGAGCGGAGATTCGCGTTCCGCGGGGTCGAAGCCGTCGATGCGGGCGCGGGCCGCGCCGCGCCCGGCGTACATCAGTGTCGCCCGATAACACCCGCCGCGTCCGTCGAACAGCCTGACCGCGGCGCCGGAATCGAGCCGCAGCACGCGCAGCAGATGCCGGGCCGCGGACGGCGGCAGCTCGACCTCGGCTCGGTCGCACAGAGGGCCATCGACGAAGACGCGGATCTCGCGCACCGGCGCCTCAGTCGGCGACGGCCCGCGCCAGACCAGTCGCAGCGACGTTGACCATGAGCTCGATATCGGCATCGTCGACGACGTAGGGCGGCATGAAGTAGATCACGCTGCCGAGCGGGCGCAGCAGCACGCCGCGCTCGAGTGCATGGCGGTAGATGCGCAAATGGCGGCGTTCGCGCCACGGAAAGCCCTCGCGCGTCGCGCGGTCGCGCACGAACTCGATCGCCACTATGGTTCCCCGCTGGCGCACGTCGGCGACCTGCGGGTGCGAGCGCAGCCGTTCGACGGCGGCGCCGAGCCGCTCTGCGAGCCGGCCGATGCGCTCGAGCACGCGCTCCTCACGAAACAGCTCGAGCGACGCGAGTGCCGCGGTGCAGGCGAGCGGATTGCCGGCATAGCTATGCGAGTGCAGGAAGGCATTGAGCTTGAAGTATTCGTCGTAGAATGCCTCGTACACGTCCTCGGTGGTCAACACCGCGGACATCGGCAGGTAGCCGGCCGTCAGACCCTTGGACAGGCAGAGGAAGTCGGGCCGGATCGAGGCCTGTTCGCAGGCGAACAAAGTGCCCGTGCGGCCAAAGCCGACCGCGATCTCGTCGGCGATGAGGTGGACGCGATGCCGGTCGCAGACCGCGCGCGCTAGCGTCAGGTAGAGCGGATCGTGCATGCGCATTCCGCCGGCGCACTGCACCAGCGGTTCGATCAGCAGCGCGCAGATCTCGCCGGGGTGTTCGGCGAGAAGCGCATCGAGCGCAGCGGCGGCGCGACGCGCGCAGTCGGCAGCGGATTCGCCTTCACGCGCGAGGTAGGCATCGGGCGTGGGCGCCGTCAGCACGTCCATCAGCAGGGGCCGGTATATCGCCTTGTACAGCTCGACGTTGCCGACCGCGAGCGCGCCGAGCGTCTCGCCGTGGTAGCTGTTGGCCAGTGTCACGAAGCGCGTGCGGCGCGGCTCGCCGCGGTTCTGCCAGTAGTGGAAACTCATCTTCACCGCGACTTCCACGGCCGCCGAGCCACTGTCGGCGAAATAGCAGCGCGTCAGTCCCGGTGGCGCTGCCCGCGTCAGAGCCTCGGCGAGCCGCACGGCTGGTTCGTGCGTGAATCCGGCGAACATGACGTGTTCGAGGCGATCGAGCTGCTTACGCAGCGCCGCGTTGATGCGTGGATGCGAGTGGCCGTGCAGATTGACCCACCAGGAGCTGATCGCGTCCAGGTAGCGGCGGCCGTCATGACCCACGAGCCACGCCCCCTGGCCGCGCGCGATGGGGATCAGCGGCATCTCGCGCTCGTAGTCCTTCATCTGCGAGCACGGGTGCCAGAGACGCGCGAGATCGCGCGCCACGAGTTCACGGGCACAGTCGTTCATCGTCCGCGTATTCTGGCATCATGCGGGTCGGATGGCCTCATGTCGCGTACGCCAACGTCACCACTGCTCGTCGACGTCGCCACGGGCCGGCTGCGCGGCGTGCGCCAGATCCTCTCGCCGCATCGCGATCCGCGGCCGCCCGGACAGCGACCGGAACTGATCGTCGTGCACGGCATCAGCCTGCCGCCCGGCGAGTTCGGTGGCCCGTGGATCGAGCGCCTGTTTACCGGTGGCCTGCCGGCGAACGCGCATCCTTACTTCGCGTCGATCGCTGAGCTACGCGTTTCGGCACACGC
>CAZAWM010000173.1:0-7114 GCA_964488605.1 uncultured Steroidobacteraceae bacterium
GCTTTGCGATCCGCGAGGGCGGCCGAACCGTCGGCGCCGGAGTGGTGTCCAAGATTCTGAAGTAAACGACAGGCCAGTAGCTCAATTGGCAGAGCGGCGGTCTCCAAAACCGCAGGTTGGGGGTTCGAGACCCTCCTGGCCTGCCACTCGAGGCGTATGAACGAAGTCACAAAACAGGAGGGTGCCGGCGGTGCCGATACCGCCAAGCTCGTCGTCGCGATCGTGATCGCGCTCGGCGGCATTGTCGCGTTCTACGTTCTCCAGGGCGGACAGGCCGGCTGGGTGCGCTGGGGCGTCTTCCTCGGCGCTCTGGCAGTCGGCGGCCTGACCTTCGCGCTCTCGCAGCAAGGGCGCGCGTTCTGGAAGTTCGTGCTCGATTCCCGGATCGAGCTCTACAAGGTGTTCTGGCCGACGCGCCAGGAAACGGGCGTCACGACCCTGGTCGTGTTCGGCTTCGTCTTGATCCTCGGCCTCTTCTTCTGGCTGCTGGACATGTTCCTCGCGTGGGCCACAGGCGCGCTGCTTGGCACTGGAGCGGGAGGCTAGATGGCGCTGCGTTGGTATGTAGTTCACGCGTACTCGAACTTCGAGCACCGCGTGGCCGAGGCGCTCGCGGAGCGCGTCAAGCGCGCCGGGCTCGAGCACAAGTTCGGCGAGATCCTCGTGCCGACCGAGGAGGTTGTCGAGATGCGCGACGGCCAGAAACGCAAGAGCGAGCGCAAGTTCTATCCTGGCTACGTGCTCGTGCAGATGGAGATGGACGAGCAGACCTGGCACCTCGTCAAGGACGTGCCGAAGGTCCTCGGTTTCATCGGCGGCACGCCGGAGAAACCCGCCCCGATCAGCGACACGGAGGCCAACCAGATCCTGCGTCGCGTCGAGGAGGGCGTCGAGAAGCCGCGGCCGAAGATCATCTTCGAACCCGGCGAGGTGGTGCGCGTCGTCGATGGGCCGTTCAACGATTTCAACGGCGTGGTCGAGAACGTCAACTACGAGAAGAACCGCCTGCAGGTGGCGGTGCAGATTCTCGGACGCTCGACGCCGGTCGAACTGGATTTTTCGCAGGTCGAAAAGGCTTGATGTTTCGAGCGCCGCGGCACGCCGGCAGCGTGTGGCGGTGCGGCAACCCGGCCGCGAGGCCGCCTCGTACAACCGTGGGGAGTCCGGCAATGCCGGACGTCAGCACCCAGGAGATGCAGCATGGCTAAAAAGGTCCAGGGCTATGTGAAGCTGCAGGTGCCTGCAGGCTCCGCAAACCCGTCCCCGCCCATCGGCCCGGCATTGGGTCAGCAGGGCGTCAACATCATGGAGTTCTGCAAGCAGTTCAACGCTGCGACGCAGAAGCTCGAGAAGGGTCTGCCGATCCCGGTAGTGATCACCGTGTACACGGATCGCAGTTTCACCTTCGTGATGAAGACGCCACCGGCATCGGTGCTGATCCGGAAGGCCATCGGCATCGAGAAGGGCAGCGGCACGCCGAACACGAACAAGGTCGGGAAGATCAGCCGCAAGCAGCTCGAGGAGATCGCGAAGACTAAACAGCCGGATCTCACGGCCGCCGATCTCGAGGCCGCTGTCCGCACGATTGCGGGCAGCGCGCGTTCCATGGGCGTCGATGTGGAGGGAGTCTGACCATGCCCTTCGTCGCAAAGCGGGTGAAGGCCTGGAAGGAGAAGCTCCAGCCGGGCAAGCAGTATCCTGTCGACGAGGCTTTCCGGCTCGTCAAGGAGTTCGCGAGGGCCAAGTTCGACGAATCAGTCGATGTCGCCGTCAACCTCGGTATCGACGCCACCAAGTCCGATCAGCAGGTTCGCGGTTCGACCGTCATGCCTCATGGCATCGGCAAGTCGGTGCGCGTGGCCGTGTTCACGTCGGGCAAGAACCAGGACGCGGCGCGTGCTGCCGGTGCCGACATCGTCGGGCTCGAGGATCTCGCCGAGAAGGTCAAGGCGGGGGCGCTCGATTTCGACGTCGTGATTGCAAGCCCGGAGGCGATGCGTGTCGTGGGTCAGCTCGGCCAGATCCTCGGGCCCCGCGGCCTGATGCCCAATCCCAAGGTCGGCACGGTCAGCACCGATGTGGCCTCTGCGGTCAAGAACGCCAAGAGCGGCCAGGTCCGCTATCGCGTCGACAAGGCTGGCATCGTTCACTGCACGATCGGCAAGGCCAGTTTCGAGCCTGAGAAGCTCCGCGACAACCTCATGGCGCTGATCGGCGATCTGCAGAAGGCGAAGCCCGCGACGGCGAAGGGTGTTTATTTGAAGCGCATCACGGTGTCCTCGACCATGGGTCCGGGCGTCGTGATCGATCAGTCGTCCCTGGGCGTCTGAGGCGATGAGGGGATTGGTTTGGTGCGGATCGCTCGGCCGCAAGGCGGGCGGTTCCATCTAAGACCGCAGACGGGCGAGGCCGTAAGGCAGGAGCCCTTAATGATCGTCTGCGCAGATGGTGTACCGCTCACGCGAGGATAGTCCTCGTTTGAAGGTCATCGTCTAAAGGGTGGGTCGTGCGCGAGCGCGACCCGTGGTGGTGATCTTCAGGAGGAGAGGAATTTGGCTCTCGATCTCGAAGACAAGAAGGCGCTCGTTGCGGAAGTGGCGCAGGTCGCTGCGAAGGCGCAGTCCGTGGTTGCTGCAGAGTACCGCGGACTGACGGTGACGCAGATGACGGAGTTGCGCGCGAAGGCCAGGGCCGGTGGTGTGTACATGCGTGTCGTCAAGAATACGCTGGCGCGCAGGGCCATCGCCGGCACGTCGTTCGGGCCGATCGGTCCCAGCCTCAAAGGACCGCTCGTGCTCGCCTTCTCGAAGGACGATCCGGGTGCGGCTGCGCGCCTGATCAAGGACTTCGCGAAGACCAACGACAAGCTCGTTCCGTCGGTGATCTCGGTCGGCGGCTCCGTGCTGGCCGGCAAGGACATCGACAAGGTCGCTTCGCTGCCGACGCGTGAACAGGCTCTGTCGATGCTCTTGGGCGTGCTCAAGGCTCCGATCGAGAAGTTCGTGCGTACGTTGGCCGCGCCGCACACGAAACTGGTTCGCACTGTCGCCGCCGTGCGCGACGCGAAGCAGGCCGCCGGCGCTTGATGTCGTTTTCAACCGTTCAGGAGTAATCAAATGGCTGTTTCCAAGGACGAAATCCTCGACGCAATTTCCAAGATGTCTGTCCTCGAAGTCGTCGATCTCATCGCCGACATGGAGAAGAAGTTCAACGTAACGGCGGCTGCCCCGGTCGCGGTGGCAGCAGTTGCTGGGCCGGCAGCGGCCGCTGCTGCCCCGGTCGAGGAGAAGACCGAGTTCACCGTGGTCCTCAAGGAGTACCCGGCGGACAAGAAGGTCTCCGTCATCAAGGTCGTTCGCGAGCTCACCGGCCTCGGTCTCAAGGAAGCCAAGGACTTGGTCGAGGCGGTGCCTGCCACGGTCAAGGAAGCCGTCAGCAAGGCGGATTCCGACACGATGAAGAAGAAGCTCGAAGAAGCCGGCGCGAAGGTGGAGATCAAGTAATCCCTTCCGTGGGCTGGCTGCAGCAAAGGCTGGCGTTGCCGCGCGCATCGGCGCGCGGGGACGCCAGCAGCGCTCCGCGCGGTAGTCGGGCACGAACGGCCCCGACGGCTACGCTCGCGCGTCCCGTTCGTATCTAGAGGTGTCAGATGGCGTACTCCTTCACCGAGAAGAAGCGCATCCGCAAGAACTTTGGCAAGCAGGCAAGCATCCTGGAGACGCCGTACCTGCTCGCGATCCAGCTGGACTCGTACCGCCAGTTCCTGCAGGCCGACAAGCCCGAGGACGGGCGCGAGGACCTGGGGCTGCACGCCGCGTTCAAGTCGGTGTTCCCGATCACGAGCTACAGCGGCAACGCTGTCCTGGAGTACGTCAGCTATCGGCTCGGCGAACCGGTCTTTGACGTGAAGGAGTGCCAGCTCCGCGGTCTGACCTATGCGGCGCCGCTGCGCGTCAAGGTTCGGCTCGTCGTCTATGACAAGGAGGCCACCGGCGCCAAGAAGCCCGTCAAGGACGTGCGGGAGCAGGAAGTCTATCTCGGCGAGCTGCCGCTGATGACGGATAACGGGACCTTCGTCGTCAATGGCACCGAGCGCGTCATCGTTTCGCAGATGCACCGCAGCCCTGGTGTGTTCTTCGATCACGACCGCGGCAAGTCGCACTCTTCGGGCAAGCTGCTGTTCAGCGCCCGCATCATTCCCTACCGCGGCTCCTGGCTCGATTTCGAGTTCGACGCCAAGGACTGCGTATTCGCGCGCATCGACCGCCGCCGCAAGCTGCCGGTCACCATCATCCTGCGCGCCCTCGGCATGACCGAGGGCGAAATCCTTGACGTGTTCTTCGACAAGAACACCTTTTTCCTCGCGAAGGACGAAACCTCGCTCGAGCTCGTGCCGCAGCGCCTGCGCGGCGAGACTGCGACATTCGAGATCCGCATCGGCGACAGGGTCATCGTCGAGGAGGGTCGGAGGATTACGGCCCGCCACGTCCGCCAGCTCGAGGAGGCCGGGGTGACGCGCCTGAAAGTCCCGCGTGACTACCTCTACGGCAAGATCCTCGCGCACGACGTCGTCAACGTCAGCACCGGCGAGATCATCGCCAAGGCCAACGAGGTCCTTACCGCCGCCTCGGTCGAGGCGATGATCGAGGCAGGGGTCGGCGAAGTTCGTACGCTGTACGTCAACGACCTCGACCGCGGACCGTACATTTCCGACACGCTACGCGTCGATCCGACCCGAACGCGCCTCGAGGCGCTTGTCGAGATCTATCGGATGATGCGTCCAGGTGAGCCGCCCACCAAGGACGCCGCCGAGAACCTGTTCGCGAACCTGTTTTTCAATCCGGAGCGCTATGACCTTTCGGCGGTTGGCCGCATGAAGTTCAACCGCCGCGTCAATCGCCAGGAAGTCGTCGGCAGCGGCGTACTGTCGAAGGACGACATCCTCGACGTCCTCAAGGTGCTGATCGCGATCCGCAACGGCGACGGCAGCGTCGACGACATCGATCACCTCGGAAACCGTCGCGTCCGTTCGGTCGGCGAGATGGCCGAGAACGCATTCCGCGTCGGCCTCGTTCGCGTCGAGCGCGCCGTCAAGGAGCGGCTGACGATCGCGGAGACCGAACCCCTGATGCCGCAGGAGATGATCAACGCCAAGCCGGTAGCGGCCGCGGTCAAGGAGTTCTTCGGCTCCTCACAGCTGTCGCAGTTCATGGATCAGAACAATCCGCTGTCGGAAGTCACCCACAAGCGCCGCGTCTCGGCGCTCGGTCCGGGCGGTCTGACGCGAGAGCGCGCCGGCTTCGAGGTCCGCGACGTCCATCCGACGCATTACGGCCGGGTCTGCCCAATCGAGACGCCCGAAGGTCCGAATATCGGCCTGATCAACTCGCTGTCGGTCTACGCACGCACCAATCAGTACGGCTTTCTGGAGACACCCTACCGGCGCGTCGAGGACGGCCGCGTAACGGACCAGATCGACTACCTGTCCGCAATCGAGGAAGGGGATTTCGCGATCGCCCAGGCTAATGCGGCGATCGGACCGGATGGGCAACTCGTAGAAGAGCTCGTGTCCTGCCGGTTCCAGAACGAGTTCACGCTGATGCCGCGCGAGCGCATCAACTACATGGACGTCTCGCCAAAGCAGATCGTGTCGGTTGCGGCGTCGCTGATTCCGTTCCTCGAGCATGACGACGCGAACCGCGCGCTGATGGGCTCGAACATGCAGCGCCAGGCGGTGCCGACGCTGCGCTCGGAGGCGCCGCTGGTCGGCACCGGGATGGAGCGGCCGGTCGCGATCGACTCGGGTGTCACGGTCGTCGCGCGCCGCGGCGGCGTGGTCGACTCGGTCGATGCCTCGCGTATCGTCGTCCGCGTGAACGACGACGAGACCACGGCGGCCGAACCCGGCGTCGACATCTACAACCTCACGAAGTACACGCGCTCGAACCAGAACACCTGCATCAACCAGCGCCCGCTCGTGAAGTCAGGCGATGTCATCGCCCGCGGCGACGTACTCGCGGACGGTCCGTCGACCGACCTCGGAGAACTCGCGCTCGGTCAGAACATGCTGGTCGCGTTCATGCCCTGGAACGGCTATAACTTCGAGGATTCAATCCTCATCTCGGAGCGCGTCGTCCAGGAGGACCGGTTCACGACGATTCACATCGAGGAGCTGGCCTGCGTCGCGCGCGACACCAAGCTCGGGTCCGAGGAGATTACTGCGGACATCCCGAACGTCGGCGATACCGCGCTGGCCAAGCTCGATGAGGCCGGCATCGCCTTCATCGGTGCGGAAGTGCGGGCCGGCGACATCCTCGTCGGCAAGGTCACGCCGAAGGGCGAGACCCAGCTGACTCCGGAAGAGAAGCTGCTGCGCGCGATCTTCGGCGAGAAGGCCAGCGACGTGAAGGACACCTCGCTGCGCGTGCCGCCCGGCATGGACGGCACGGTCATCGACGTACGTGTTTTCACGCGCGACGGCGTCGACAAGGACAGCCGCGCGCTGTCGATCGAGAAGGCCGAGATCGAGCGGGTCCGCAAGGACTTCGGCGATCAGCAGCGCATCCTCGAGGACGACATGTTCCAGCGCGTGCGCGCGATGCTGATCGGCAAGATTGCTGCGGGCGGCCCGCGCAGGCTAAGGAGTGGCACGGCCATTACCGCCGAGTATCTCGACGAGCTGCCGCGAGACGAGTGGTTCGAGATCCGTCTCGACGATGAGGAAGCGAACGCGCAGCTCGAGGCTACCTCGGAGCGCCTGAAGGCGCAGCGCAAGCAGTTCGAGGCGAGGCTCGAGAACAAACGCGCCAAGATCACGGCCGGCGACGATCTCGCCCCGGGCGTACTGAAGATGGTCAAGGTGTACCTTGCGGTCAAACGTCGTATCCAGCCCGGCGACAAGATGGCCGGCCGCCACGGCAACAAGGGCGTGATTTCCACCATCGTCCCGGTCGAGGACATGCCGTACCTCGAGGACGGGACGCCGGTCGACATCGTGCTCAATCCGCTCGGCGTGCCCTCGCGCATGAACGTCGGCCAGGTGCTCGAGACACATCTCGGCTGGGCCGCCAAGGGTCTCGGTCTCACGATCGGGCGCATGCTCGAGCAGCAGCAG
>CAZAWM010000174.1:0-7088 GCA_964488605.1 uncultured Steroidobacteraceae bacterium
GCTGCTGGCCTGCGGCACGGACGGCATCGACGGCGCTTCGGACGACGCCGGCGCGATCGTCGACGGGGGCACCTGGCAGCGCATCCTCGATGCCGGCATCGATCCCGCGAGAGCGCTCGAGCGCGCCGACGCGGGCACGGCGCTCGAGGCGGCCGGGGACCTCGTTCACACGGGCCCCACCGGCACCAATGTCGGCGACATCGTGATCTGCCTCAAGCTTTGCTGACGCGAGGCGGCCCGTGCCGGGCGCGGCGATGGTCAGTTGCCGAGCGCGCATGCTGTAATCGCACGATGCGCCTGATGCTCATCGACGACGATCCGCGCTATCGCGCGCTCGTGCGCCACCACGTCTCCTGCGTGTGGCCCGACGCCGAAGTCGTCGTCTACAATCCGGACGTGCGCGGACCGCTGCCGTCCGGTTTCCTCGCGCAGGGTTTCGACGCCGTGCTGCTCGACCAGGCCTGGCGGGGCGGCGATGGGCTCGCCTGGCTCGCCGACCTCAGTGGGCGCGAAGGCTTCGCGCCCGTGATCTTCCTGCAGGAGCGCGACGATCCGCGACTCGCGCAGGCAGCGCGCGACGCCGGCGCACTGACCTCCATCTCACTGGCGAAGGTCGACCACGAGCGCTTCGTCGCGGCGTTGCGCGAAGCCGCGGCCCGGCAGGCCAAGGCACTGGCGCGCTGGCGCGCCGCGCCCGAGGCGCGCGAACTGCAGACTTTCGGCGGAGCTTACGTCCCGGGCTATCGACGCGTGCGCCGCATCGCCGGCGGTTCGGTGTCGGAGCTGTTCCTGGCCGAGAGCCTCAAGGCCGGCGCGCTCGTCGTGCTCAAGGTCACGCGCGACGCGCGTCGTGTCGATGGTGTCGATCAGGCCTTTTCGCGCTTTCTGCAGGAGTACGAGATCGTGCGTGGCATACGCCATCCGAACGTCGTGCACCTGTACGACCTCGGGGTCACCGACGACTTCGCCTATCTCGTCATGGAATACTTCGCGCGCGGTGACCTCCGCAGCGTGATGCGCATGCCCTTACCCCCGCAGCTCGCGCTCCGCTATGCCCATCAGGTTGCTGCGGCGCTCGATGCCATTCACGACGCCGGCATCCTGCACCGCGATCTGAAGCCCGGCAACGTGATGATCCGCGACGACGGGTCGCTCGCGCTGATCGACTTCGGGCTCGCCAAGCATCGTGCGCTCGAGCTCGAGATCACCGACAAGGGGCTGATCTTCGGCACGCCGTACTACATGAGTCCGGAGCAGGGGCACGGCAAGCCGACCGATGCGCGCAGCGATCTGTACGGCCTCGGCATCATGCTGTACGAGATGCTCACGGCCAGAAAGCCCTATGACGGCGAGACTGCAATGGGCATCATCTACCAGCATGCCAAGGCGCCGATCCCGCGATTGCCCGAGCAACTGGCGCTGCTGCAACCGCTGCTCGAGCGGCTGATCGCCAAGGATCCGGCGGACCGCTATCCCGCCGCGCGGCACGTGATGCGGGCGATCGAGGAACTGGAGGCCGCACTGCCGGCGGCCGGGCTCGCCGCGTGAGCACGGCCCGCGACGGCTTCCCGCCGATCGAACGGCTGATCGCGCGGCCGACGTCGCCGGCCTGGGTCAGCCTCGCATGCGACCGGCTCGACGAGCTGCTCCGCGATCATGCCGACGCCGAGAAGAAGGCGGCCTCGACTGCAGTCTCGCTGATGTTCTTGTACGGCGACGACGACGAGCTCGCGCGGCAGCTGTCGCGGCTCGCGCGCGAGGAGCTGCGCCACTACGAACAGGTCGCCACGCTGATGCGCACCCTCGGCATCGCCGCGCGCCGACGGCCCGCAGGACGCTATGCCGCCGGGTTGCGGGCGGCGACCTCGCGCGCCGAACCGCAGCGAAAGCTCGATCTGCTGCTGACCGCCGCGCTGATCGAGGCACGCTCCTGCGAACGCTTCCGCCTGCTCGCGCCGGTGCTGCCCGCGCCCGTCGCCGAGCTCTACCGGACACTCGAGCGTAGCGAGGCACGACATTACGAGGTCTACCTGCGGTTTGCGGAGACCGAGCAAAGCCGCACGCGCGGACTGGACTGGCGACGGCGCCTCGCCGAGCTCGCAGAGCTCGAATCGGCACTGGCGACGGAACCCGATCCGTCGTTCGGCTTCCACTCGGGCACGCCGGCTGCGCCTGCGCACGCTAGCGGCTGAGCGGGTCACGGCGGGCGAGCAGACGCGCTTCGAGCCGACCCCGCTCGAGGCAGAGCACGTGACCGGATTCGTACCAAGCACCGAGCACGGCGCGGGTCGTCTCCCGTCCGTCGACGCGCAGATCGTGGATCGCCGGGCGGTGCGTGTGACCGTGGATCATGAGCTCGACGCCACTGGCGCGGAACAGTTTCGTCACGGCGTCGGCGTTGACGTCCATGATCCGTGGCGGGGCCGCGCGGATGTGCGCGCGGCTGCCCGCGCGCGCCGCGCCGGCCAGCAGTGCACGTGTCGCCAGCGGCAGCTCGAGCACGCGCCGCTGCCAGGCCGAATCACGGACCGTGCTGCGCAGCTCCTGATAGGCATGATCGTCCGTGCAGAGCAGGTCGCCATGGGTGAGCAACACCGAGCGACCGTCGATGGTCGTGATCACCGGATCGGGCAGGAGGCGGCAGCCGGTGCGCGCCGCGAAGCCGCCGCCAAGCAGGAAGTCGCGGTTGCCGCGCATCACGAAGCAGGGCACGCCGCCGGTGGTCAGTGCCGCGAGCGCGTGGCAGACCCGATCCCGCCAGGGATCGTCGTCGTCGTCACCGATCCAGCTCTCGAACAGGTCGCCGAGAACATACAGGGCGCGCGCCGTGCGCGCTTCGCCCGAGAGCCAGTCGCAGAACTGCTCGACCGCCGCGGGCGCGGAGCCGTCGAGATGCAGGTCCGACACGAACAGGATCATGGCGCCATCATATAAACTTGCGCCGATGTCCGCCGTCGTCACGCGCTTCGCGCCGAGCCCGACCGGCGCGCTGCACCTCGGCAACGCGCGCACGGCGCTGTTCAATTTCCTGCTCGCATGTCACCATGGCGGCCGTTTCCTGCTGCGCATCGAGGACACCGATACCGGGCGCAGTCGCGACGAGTATGCGCTGGCGCTGATGGACGAGCTGCGCTGGCTCGGACTCGAATGGGACGAGGGCCCCGACGTCGGCGGGCCGGTCGGACCCTACCGCCAGTCCGAGCGCCGCGCCCTCTACGCCGAGGCGTTTGCTGCGCTCGAGAGCGCCGGCCTCGCCTATCCCTGCTTCTGTACGCCGGTCGAGCTCGAGCTGGCCCGCCGCTCCCAGCTCGCGGCGGGGCGACCGCCACGCTACGCCGGCACCTGTCGTGACCTCGGTCCCGCGGAGCGGGCGGCCCGCGCCGCAAGCAGCTGCGTGGCGCCTACGCTGCGGTTTCGCGTCCCGACGGGCCGCAGCATCGAGTTCGAGGATCTCGTGCATGGCCCGCAGCGTTTCGCGAGCGACGAGATTGGCGATTTCGTGATCCGCCGCGGCGACGGCAGCGCCGCGTTCTTCTTCTGCAACGCTTTTGACGACGCGGCGATGGGCGTCACACACGTACTGCGCGGCGAGGACCATTTGACCAACACTCCGCGGCAGCTGCTGCTGCTCGAGGCGCTGGGCGCCGCTGCGCCGCGCTACGGCCATCTCGCCCTGCTCATCGGCACGGACGGCACGCCGCTGTCGAAGCGCACCGGGGCGCGCTCGCTCGCCTCGCTGCGCGACTCCGGCTACCTGCCCGCGGCAGTCGTCAACCATCTGTTCAGGCTCGGTCATTCGAGCGGCCTGCAGGGCCTGCAGCCGCTCGAGGTACTCGCTAAGGCTTTCGATCTCGCGCAACTCGGGCGCGCGCCAGCGCGCTTCGACGACGCACAGCTGCTGCACTGGCAGAAGGACGCCGTGCACGGGCTCGATTCTGGCGCCGCCGAGACCTGGCTCGCAGGCGCGCTCGGCGGGCACGTGCCGCCGTCCGCGCGGCGCGCCTTCGTCGCGGCGGTGCGGGCAAACGTCGTACTGCCCACCGACGCGCTGCGCTGGGCGCGCATCGTCTTCGAGGGTCCCGAGCCGCTCGATGCGGCTGGACTCGCCGTGATCCGCGCGGCCGGGCCCGCTTTCTTCGCGGCCGCGGCCGCGGCGGCCGCTACCCAGGGTGAGCGCGCCGGCGACTGGTCGGCACTGGTCGGCGCCGTGCGTGCGGCCACCGGTCGCGCGGGGCCAGCGTTGTTCAAGCCGTTGCGCCTCGCGCTGACCGGGCTCGATCACGGACCCGAACTCGCGGTGCTGCTACCGCTGCTGCCGCCCGGCGCCGCCCGCGAACGCTTCCTCCGCCACGCCGCTTCCCAAGACTGAAGCATGCTGCGCATCCACAATTCGCTGACCGGCGAGCGCGAGCCGCTCGTACCCATCGAGCCCGGCGTCGTGCGCATGTATGTCTGCGGCGACACGGTCTACGACTTCTGCCATGTCGGCCACGCCCGCTCGAAGATCGCGTTCGACGTCGTGCGCCGCTATCTGCTTTGGCGCGGCTATCGCGTCGTGTTCGTCCGTAACATCACAGATATCGACGACAAGATCATCAGGCGCGCCGCCGAGCTCGGAGAGCCGATCGAGCGCTTCACCGAGCGCTACATCGCCGCGATGCACGAGGACTATGACCGGCTGGGGATCCTCCGGCCGGACCACGAGCCGCGCGCCACGCAACACGTCGCCGGTATGATCGTGCTGACGCAGCGGCTCATCGACACCGGCCACGCCTACATCGCGAGCAACGGCGACGTGATGTACTCGGTCGGCAGTTTTCCCGACTACGGCAGGCTGTCTGGCAAGAAACTCGTGGACCTGCGTGCCGGCGCCCGGGTCGAGGTCGACGCGGCGAAGCGCGATCCGCTCGACTTCGTGCTCTGGAAGCGCGCCAAGCCCGGCGAGCCCTCCTGGCCCTCGCCCTGGGGCGAGGGCCGGCCCGGCTGGCACATCGAGTGCTCGGTGATGTCTGCGGCGCTGCTCGGGGACGAGTTCGATATCCACGGCGGCGGCATGGACCTCAAGTTCCCGCACCACGAGAACGAGATTGCGCAGTCGTGCGCCGCGAGTGGCGCGCGCTTTGCGCGCCTGTGGATGCACAATGGCTTCGTCAACGTCGACAACGAGAAGATGTCGAAGTCGCTCGGCAACTTCTTCACGATCCGCGAGGTGCTCGACAAGCGCGACGCGAGCGGCGCGCCCTACGTGCGCTACCCCGAGGTGCTGCGCTTTTTCCTGCTGTGCTCGCACTATCGCGGGCCGCTGAACTACTCGCTCGCGCAGATCGATCAGGCTGACCGCGCGCTCGAACGGCTCTACACCGCGCTACGCGCCGTGCGGCCCGCGGCCGCGACCGGGCACACCGAGCGCGCGCCGTCAGCGCCGGATCCCGGCTCGTCGACCGCGCGCTTCATCGCGGCGATGGACGACGATTTCAACACACCCGAGGCCGTTGCCGTGCTGCAGGGCCTCGCTGGCGAGATCAACCGGGCTCGTGACGCTGGCGACCCGGCGCGCGCGAGCGCGCTTGCGCGCGAGCTGCTCGATCTCGGCGCCGTGCTCGGCGTGCTGCGGCTCGACCCGGCGGAGTGGTTCCGGCTGCCGAAGGCGCATGGCGGTCAGGGGGTCCCGGGGTCGCTGAGCGCGCGCGGGACGTTAACCATCACGGGAAAGGCATCGCTGACCGCCGGTATGTCAGCGGAGGCGATCGACGCGCTGATCGCCGAGCGCCGCGCTGCGCGCAAGGCGAGGGACTTCAGGCGCGCCGACGAGATTCGCAGGCAGCTCGCCGACGCCGGCGTGATCCTCGAGGACAAGGCCGACGGCACGACGAGCTGGCGCTACGGCTGAGCGTGGCCGGGAGGACCGCGCCCGGCGCGCGCGTTCTCAGAGCGACTCCAGCCGCCGGACCGACGCTTCGAGCGTGTTCCTCATCAGCATCGCGACGGTCATCGGCCCGACGCCGCCCGGCACGGGCGTGATCCACGAGGCGCGCTCCCGGGCGGTCTCGAACTGCACGTCGCCGCACAGCCTGCCGTCCTCGCGACGGTTGATGCCGACGTCGACGACGACGGCCCCCGGTTGGATCCACTCCCCCGGGATCAGTCCAGGCTTGCCGGCGGCGACGATCAGCACCTCGGCCTGCCGCACCAGCGCCTCGAGATTGGTGGTGAAGCGGTGCGCGACGGTCGTCGTGGCGCCCATCAGTAGCAGCTCGAGAGACATCGGCCGGCCGACGATGTTCGAGGCGCCGACCACGACGCAGTGCCGCCCCTTCACCGTCACGCCGATGTGATCGAGCATGCGGATCACGCCATACGGCGTGCAGGGGCGGATCAGCGGGTTGCGCTCCGCGAGGCGACCGATGTTGTAGGGATGAAAGCCATCGACGTCCTTGCGCGGATCGATACGCTCGACGACGGCATCCTGACGGATGTGGTCGGGCAGCGGCAGCTGGACGAGGATGCCGTCGACCCGCTCGTCGGTATTGAGCTCGTCGATCAGCGCGAGCAGCTCGAGCTGCGAGCTCGAGTGCGGCAGGTCGCGGGCGAACGAGACGATACCGCAGCGTTCGCAGGCACGGCGCTTGTTGCGCACATAGACCGCCGAGGCCGGATTGTCGCCGACCATGACGACGGCGAGGCCGGGCCGGCGCCGGCCACGCGCGACCAGGGCCTCGACCTGGCGTCGCACTTCCTCGAAGACGCCTTCCGCGATGGCCTTGCCATCGATGATCTGCGCGGTCACGGGCGCATTGTCGCACAGGCAGTTTGACGCTGGTCCGAGTCCAACCGTATCATCCCCGCCCCCGCGGGGGATTGGCGACGGCGGGGCATGGCGCAGTCTGGTAGCGCATCTGCTTTGGGAGCAGAGGGTCGCAGGTTCGAATCCTGCTGCCCCGACCAGTCCAGGCCGTGCCCTTCGGCGCGGCCCTCAACGGGCGGACGATGCGATACGCTTGCCTCCGGCTGCGCGCCCGTAGCTCAGCCGGATAGAGCAACGGCCTTCTAAGCCGTAGGTCGCAGGTTCGAGTCCTGCCGGGCGCGCC